>JBBFLY010000004.1:0-68869 GCA_037478855.1 Acidimicrobiales bacterium
CGGTGCCGTGGTGGTGGTGGTCGGCGGTGCCGTGGTGGTGGTGGTCGGCGGTGCCTGGATCGCCGTGGTGTTCAGCACCTGGTTCGGGTTGGCAGGTGTGCAGTTCGCGGTGAGCGGCGTGGAGCCGAGCACGGCGTTGGAGACGATGCTGCTGAACGTCTTCCACTGCACGGTCTGCCCGGCGGTTCCTGGCTTGAGCGTCTGGACGATCGTGGCCTTCGGGATCTGGATGCTCGACGAGGAGATCGGCCCCGTGTAGGTCAGCGCCAGGTTGGTCGCCGTCGCCGACCAGCTCCCCGTCACGTTGCCGCCGGTGAAGGTCACGCTGTCGACGCTCTGCACCTGCGAGGGGATCGGGATGTTGATCGTCGCGCTGTTGATGGTCACCGTCAGCGACAGCGTCGGCAGGCCCGACTCGATGTCGAGCGTCACCTGGCCGCCCTCGGTGGCCGGGTCCGGCGTGTCGGTCACGGTGATCGGCACGGTGGCGCTGAGGTTGATGCCCAGCGCCGAGCAGTTGGCCGAGACCGTCGAGGTCTGCGAATCGGCACCGGCCCCGCCGGGAAGGCGGAGGATGACGACGGTCGCGACCATCAGCGCGACCGCCGTGATGATCGCCAGTCTCTGGCGCGACAGGGCGCGCGAAGGCATGGAAAATGCCGTGCTCATGAAGCTTCCTCCCCGGTGGCTCCGGATCAGCTGAGCCACCACGCTTGTATCGCCACCGTGCCCGCCTCCTGTGTTGGAGGTCACATAGGCACAATGGCCTATCTAATAGGAAAGGAAGCTTTCCGCAAGGGTTTTCTTCTTGGCCGGGCTGGAAAGCGCACCGGATCTGCGCGGAGCGCGGTGAGATCACCACGCCAAGTGGCAGAACGCCCTGCTGGGGCCAGCGCACGTGACGCCACGGGTCGAGCTGCCCCCACAGCCTGCAGGCGGCAGCGCAAGCGGTTGGCGTCACCGCTCAGCGGAAGGTCAGGCTGCTTCTGACCCTCGAGGACTCGGCCGGTGCTGGCAGGGTTGCCGCAGCCTGCTCAGACCAGGTCGAGGCTTAGCATTCTGATCGCGTTGCCCCGCACGATCTTGTAGACGGTCTCGTCGTCGAGGTCCGCGAACATCGCTTCGGCGATCTGCTTGGTCTCCGGCCAGGTCGAATCGGAGTGGGGGTAGTCGGTCTCGAAGGTGACGTTGTCGACCCCGATCTCGTCCAGGCTGCGGATGCCGTGGGCGTCCCGGAAGAAGCAGCCGAAGACCTGGCGCCGGTAGTAGGTCGACGGCGGCTCGGGAACCAGGGACCGGTCGAAGGCCCAACCGCGGAACTGGTTCCACACATCGTCGGCGCGCTCGAGGATGTAGGGCAGCCATCCGATCTGACCTTCGGAGTAGGCGAGCTTCAAGCCCGGAAAGCGCACCAGCACCCCGGAGAAGAGGAAGTCGGAGAGCGAGCCCATCGCGTTGTTGAAGCTGAGCGTCGCCTGCACCGCGGCGCACGCGTCAGGCGAGGTGGCCGGCATCTTCGACGAGGATCCGATGTGCATGCACACCACCGTGTCAGTCTCCTCGCACGCCGCGAAGAACGGGTCCCAGTAGCGGTCCTTGTCGTGCACGCTGGGCAGACCCAGGTGGTACGGGATCTCGCTGAAGCACACCGCATGGACCCCTCGCTCCGCGTTGCGGCGCACCTCCGCCGCCGCCTCGTGTGCATCCCACAGCGGCACGATGCACAGGGGGATCAGCCGTCCGCCGCTGCCGGCCGACCACTCTTCGACCATCCAGTCGTTGTAGGCCCGCACGCAGAGCGCCGCGAGCTCGCGGTCTTTGGCTTCGAGGAAGGTCTGCCCACAGAAGCGGGGGAACGTCGGGAACGACAGCGATGCCTCCACCCAGTTGAGGTCCATGTCCTCCAGCCGGGCGCGCTGGTCGTAGCACCCCGGGCGCATCTGCTCATAGGTGATGGGGGTGAGGGTCACCTCGTCCCGGGGATAGCCGACCGCCGCGATGATGCGGCGGTGCGGGACGGCCAGGTCCTCGTAGACCCAGAAGTCGGCCTCGACGCCGTCGTCGTCGAAGTCCCAGGTGTAGGTGGTGCCGTTGAACTGGAGGTTGCTGATCTTCCTCCGCTCGATGCGGGGACCGACGTCGAGGTAGCGCTTCGGGAGGCGGTTGGTCCAGACATCCGGCGGCTCGATGACGTGGTCGTCGACGCTGATGATCCGGGGCAGCTCACGCACCGGCTGGCCCTCCTGTATCGGGTGGTGACGATCAGTGAGTCTACGCCTGGATCTGACGGCGCGTCAGGTTTGGTGTCAGACTGGCCACCGTGGACCTGAGCTGGAGCGAGCGTGAGCAGCGCTTCCGTGACGAGTGCCGGAGCTGGCTCGAAGCCAACGTACCGGCAGAGCCGCTGCCGTCCGGCGACACCCGGGAGGGCTTCGCCCTCCATGTCGAATGGGAGCGGAAGCTCTTCGAGGCCCGGTGGGCTGTGGTGTCGTGGCCTCCCGAGTATGGCGGTCGCGGTGCGTCGCTGTGGGAGTGGCTGATCTTCGAGGAGGAGTACTACCGGGCCGGTGCGCCCCAGCGGGTGACCCAGAACGGGATCTTCCTGCTCGCGCCGACCCTGTTCGAGTTCGGTACCCAGGAGCAGAAGGACCACTACCTGCCCCGCATGGCCGCAGCCGAGGACCTCTGGTGTCAGGGCTGGAGCGAGCCGAACGCCGGGAGCGACCTGGCCGGCATCAGAAGCCGGGCGGTGCGCGATGAGGCCGCGGGCGGCTGGCGGCTGACCGGGCAGAAGACCTGGACCACCCGCGGCGCGTTCTGCACCCACCTGTTCGGCCTCTTCCGCACCGACCCGCAGGCGGAGCGCCATCACGGTCTCACGTACTTCCTGGTCCCGCTCGACACCGAGGGCGTCACCGTGCGCGGGGTGGGCAGGCTCGACGGCGACGAGGGTTTCGCCGAGGTCTTCTTCGAAGATGCCTTCGTGCCCGACGACTGCGTGCTCGGGGGGGTGAACGAGGGGTGGAAGGTCGCCATGGCGACCACCTCCTCCGAGCGCGGTCTGACGCTGCGCAGCCCCGGCCGGTTCACCGCCACGGCGGAGCGGCTCATCGACCTGTACCGGCGGATGGCTGACCGGGTCGACCCGCGCCTGCGCGACGAGGTGATCCAAGGCTGGATGGATGCGGAGGCCTACCGGCTGTACACGCTCGCGGACGTCACCAACATCGTCGAGGGTCGCCCGCCGGGTGCCCGGTCGAGCCTGAACAAGATCTGGTGGTCCGAGATGGACGTGCGCCTGCATGAGACCGCGCTGGCCCTGCTCGGCGCGCACGGCGAGCTCGTCGCCGGCGCCTCGGAGGCGGTCGACGACGGCACGTGGATGAAGGGGTACCAGTTCGCGCTCGCCGGCCCGATCTACGCCGGCACCAACGAGATCCAGCGCAACGTCATCGCCGAGCGGGTGCTCGGCCTGCCGAGGAAGTGAGCGATGCGCTTCGCGTTCACTGATGAGCAGCTGCTGTTCCGTGATGCGGTGCGGGACCTGCTCGACAAGGAGTGCCCACCCGAAGCGGTGCGCTACGCGTGGGTGAGCGAGGACGGTCGGGCCGACCATGTCTGGGAGGCGCTGGCCGAGATGGGGGTGATCGGCCTCACGGTGCCTGAGGCCTTCGGCGGACTCGGTCTGAGCGAGCTCGACCTGGTCCTGCTGCTCGAGGAGACCGGTCGGGTGGCGCTACCGGAACCGATCGTGGAGACCACAGCCGTCGCCGTGCCGCTGCTCGACGCGGTCGCCAGCGACGAACTCAAAGCCGAGTGGCTGCCGAAGATCGCGGCCGGCGACGCCATCGTGGCGGTGGGGTTCGTGGGCACCCCGTTCGTGCTCCACGCCAACGTCGCCGACCTGCTGGTGCTCGAGCGCGAGGACCGGCTCTTCGCCCTGCCGGCGGCACGGGCGAGGATCGAACGGCAGCCGAGTGTCGACGGAGCCCGGCGCCTGTACACGGTCGACTGGAACCGCAACGACGAGATCCCGCTCGTCTCCGGTGAGGAGGGCTGGCATCAGGTCAACGCGGCGTTCGACCGGGGAGCGCTGGGCACCGCGGCCCAGCTGCTCGGTCTGGCCGATCACCTGCTGGCGGTCACCGTCGAGTACGTGAAGCAGCGTGAGCAGTTCGGGGTACCGGTCGGGAGCTTCCAGGCCGTCAAGCACCACCTGGCCGACGCCCTCCTGCGTTTGGAGTTCGCCCGCCCGGTCGTCTACCACGCCGCGTACTCGATGGCCCATGAGCTCGACACCCGCTCGCGTGACGTGTCGATGGCGAAGTGCTTCGCCTCCGAGGCCGCCGCTCTCGTCGCCCGCAAGGCGTTGCAGTGCCACGGTGCCATCGGCTACACGGTCGAGTACGACCTGCACCTGTGGATGAAGCGGGTCTGGGCGCTCGCCGCGTCCTGGGGCGACGCGGCGTACCACCGCAGCCGGGTGGCCCTCGACGTGCTTGGTCCCGCCGGCGCATCCGGTGCGGGTAGCCCGACCAGTTCGAGATAGGAGCGATCATGCCCGAGGCGTACATCATCGATGCCGTCCGCACGCCGGTGGGACGGCGTGGTGGCGGGCTGAGCCACGTCCATCCCGCTGATCTCGGCGCCCACTCGATCCGGGCCCTGATCGATCGGGTCGGCGTCGACCCCCACGCGGTGGACGACGTGATCTTCGGCTGCGTCGACACCATCGGTCCCCAGGCGGGTGACATCGCCCGGACCTGCTGGCTGGCAGCGGGGCTGCCCGATGAGGTTCCCGGCACGACCGTCGACCGTCAGTGCGGCTCATCGCAGCAGGCGGTGCACTTCGCCGCCCAGGCGGTGATGAGTGGCACCGCCGACCTGATCGTGGCGGGTGGGGTGCAGAACATGAGCGCCATCCCGATCTCCTCTGCGATGCTCGTCGGCGAGCAGTTCGGCTTCCCCGATCCGTTCTCGGGCTCGCAGGGTTGGCGAGACCGCTACGGGACGCAGGAGGTCAGCCAGTTCCGGTCGGCCGAGATGATCGCCGAGAAGTGGGAGATCTCCCGCGAAGACATGGAGGAGTACGCGCTCGAGAGTCATCGTCGAGCGGTGCAGGCGATCGACGAGGGTCGCTTCGACAACGAGATCGTGCCTCTCGGGGAGGTGGCGGTCGACGAGGGTCCCCGTCGCGAGCCGGACATCGCGAAGATGAAGAGCCTTCCGCCGCTGCTGGAGGGCGGGCGGGTCACCGCAGCGGTGGCCAGCCAGATCTCCGATGCATCCGCGTGCCTGCTCATCGCATCGGAGCGCGCGGTGGCACAGCACGGGCTCAAGCCGCGGGCGCGCATCCACCATCTCTCCGTCCGCGGCGCGGATCCGGTGTGGATGCTCACCGCCCCGATCCCCGCGACTGAGCACGCGCTGGCCAGGTCCGGCCTCCGCCTCGACGACATCGATCTCATCGAGATCAACGAGGCGTTCGCGTCGGTCGTGCTGGCCTGGGCCAGGGAGTTGGGTGCCGATCTGGCCAAGGTGAACGTGAACGGCGGCGCGATCGCCCTCGGGCACCCGTTGGGCGCGACCGGCGCCCGGCTGATGACGACGCTGTTGAACGAGCTCGAGCGCACCGGGGGTCGGTACGGCCTGCAGACCATGTGCGAAGGCGGCGGTCAGGCCAACGTCACCATCATCGAACGGCTCTGAGTCTCAGCGCACCAGCAGCGCGCTCCAGCGGTCGAGCACCGGGAGCACCTCGTCACGTGGAGCCGACGGGAGTCGGAACACGCACTCGGTGACCCCGATGCGCTCGAAGTGCTCGAGCTTGCCGGGGTCGGGGATCGAGCCGAACGGCACCACCTCGAGGGTCGACGGATCGCGTCCGGCGGCCTCCCACTGCTCGCGCAGGCGGGGCAGCGCGCTCGACAGTCCGGCGCCGCCGATGGGGATCCAGCCGTTCGCGTACTCGACGATGTGCGAGAACAGCTTGGGGCCGGCGCCACCACCGATGAGGATCGGGGGGTGGGGACGCTGGACCGGCTTGGGCCACGACCAGCTCGGCGTGATGTGGGTGAACGCTCCGTCGTAGCCACCGACCTCGTCGGCCCACAGGGAGCGCATCGCGAGCACCCGCTCCCGGCAGACCGCGCGCCGGTCGGCCATGGAGACCCCGTGGTTCTCGAGCTCGTCCTCGTTCCAGCCGAAACCGATCCCGAACACGAAACGGCCGCCCGACAGCAGGTCGAGGGTGGCGATGGCCTTTGCGGTGACGATCGGGTCTCGCTGGGCGGGAAGGGCGACACCGGTGCCGAGACGGATCGAGGATGTGACCGACGACGCGGCGGCGAGCGCGACCAGCGGATCGAGGGTGCGCTTGTACTCCTCGGGCAGCTCGGGGTCGCCGGTCGGTGGGGGCGTGCGCCTGCTCACCGGGATGTGGGTGTGCTCGGGGAGGTAGAGCGACTCGAAGCCACGGGCCTCGGCTTCGCGAGCCAGCTCGACGATGTCCATCGAGCGGTCGGTGCCGAAGATGGTGACCCCGTAGCGCATGTGGGCACTCTACGCGGAGCGTCGCGAATATGACGACCCGTCAGATTTCGGGCATGATCGCCACATGAGCGGAATCTGTGAAGGTCGCGTCGTTATCGTGACGGGGGCGGGGCGCGGGCTCGGCAGGGCCCACGCACTCGAGTTCGCCCGTCAGGGCGCCCGGGTCGTCGTCAACGACCTCGGTGCTGAGATCGACGGTACCGGTAGCTCGACTGGCCCCGCCGGGGAGGTGGTCGAGGAGATCCGGGCGATGGGAGGTGAAGCCGTCGCCAACGGTGCCGACGTCGCCGACTGGGAGCAGGCGCGGGCGATGGTCGCACAGGCGATCGAGACCTTCGGCCGTCTCGATGTGCTCGTGAACAACGCGGGGTTCCTGCGTGACCGGATGCTTGCGAACACCTCGGAGGAGGAGTGGGACGCGGTGATCCGGGTGCACCTCAAGGGCCACTTCGCACCGGCTCGCCACGCCATCGCCCACTGGCGCGAGCGCGCCAAGGCTGGGGAGCGGGTCGAGGGCCGGGTCATCAACACCAGCTCCGGTGCCGGGCTCATGGGCAGCGTAGGCCAGGGCAACTACTCCGCCGCGAAGGCGGGCATCGCGGCGCTCACCCTGGTGCAGGCGGCCGAATGGGCGCGCTACGGGGTCACTGCCAACGCCATCGCGCCGGCGGCACGCACTCGCATGACGGAGCAGGTCTTCGCCGAGACCATGGCGCCGCCCGCCGAGGGCGAGTTCGACGCCATGGCCCCCGAGAACGTCTCCCCCCTGGTGGTCTGGCTCGGGTCGGTGGACTCGGGCGACGTGACCGGGAGGGTCTTCGAGGTCGAGGGCGGCAAGATCAGCGTCGCCGACGGCTGGCAGCACGGCCCGGCCTTCGACAAGGGCGCCCGCTACGAACCCGCAGAGGTCGGGGCGGTGGTGCGGGACCTGCTCGCCGAGGCGCCACCACCGGCACCGGTCTACGGCGCCGGCTGAGCTGCCGGGAGAGCCCGCAGCTCGACCATCGACCGGTTGGGCGTCGACCGGTCGACCGTGAAGCCCAGCTTCTTGGCGGCGTGTGGCCCCGGGCTCGCGGGGATTAGCCGAGCCCGGGGCGGGGAGACCGTCAGCTCAGACGTTCGATGATCATGGCCATACCCTGGCCGCCACCCACGCACATGGTCTCCAAGCCGATGGTCTTGTCGGCATCCTGCAGGCCGTGGATCAGGGTGGTCATGATGCGGGCCCCGGTCATGCCGAAGGGGTGCCCGATGGCGATGGCGCCTCCGTTGACGTTGAGCTTGTCCCACTCGATGCCGAGGTGACGGGCCGAGGGGATCACCTGCGCGGCGAACGCCTCGTTGATCTCCACCAGGTCGACGTCGTCGATGGTCATGCCGGCTCGGCGAAGCGCCTGCCGGCTCGCCTCGACCGGGCCCATCCCCATGATCTCGGGGTGCAGGGCGCTCACACCGCTCGCGACCACCCGGGCCAGGGGCGTGATGCCCAGCTCGGCGGCCTTCGTGTCGCTCATCACGATCACCGCGGCCGCGCCGTCGTTCAGGGGACAGGCGTTGCCGGCCGTGACCCGGCCGTCGGGGCGGAAGGCGGGCTTGAGCTTGGCGAGAGCCTCCACAGTGGTGCCTGGCCGGATGCCGTCGTCCCTCGTGACCAGCACCTCGTTGCCCTCGATGTCGGTCGCGGGCAGCGGGGTGATCTCGTCCTCCCAGAAGCCGCGCTCGAGCGAGGCGGTGGCTCGCTGCTGAGAGAGCGCGGCGAACTCGTCCATCTCCTCGCGGCTGACCTTCTCGAACTCGGCGACGTTCTCCGCGGTCTGGCCCATGGCGATGTAGATGTCGGGCAGCCCCTGGGGTGGCTGCCAGTCACCCTTGCCGCCCTGGGCCCGCTCTGCGGTGCGGGCCTCCGCCTCGGCGAAGAGCGGGTTGTGGGGGCCGGTGTCGGCGGCGCCGTTCAGGTAGCGGCTCACGGTCTCGACGCCCGCGGCGATGAACACGTCTCCCTCGCCGGCCTTGATCGCGTGCGCGGCCATCCGGATGGTCTGCAGCGATGACGAGCAGTAGCGGTTGACGGTCACACCCGGCACGTTGTCGAGCCCGGCCAGGACCGCGGCGACACGGGCGATGTTGTAGCCGGACTCGCCGCCGGGCTGTCCACAGCCCATCAGCACGTCCTCCACCTGGGTCGGGTCCAGTTGGGGGACCTTGCTGAGCACGTCCTTCAGGATGAACGCGGCCATGTCGTCCGGTCGGACGTTGACCAGAGAGCCCTTGTTGGCCCGACCGATCGGCGTGCGGGCGGTGGCGACGATGACAGCTTCAGGCATGGTTCCCCCTTCGATCGGCTGACGGGGTACCTGTCTAGCGCAGCGCACGGGTGGCTCAAATCTGCCTGGTCGCGGTGGCAGGACGTCGGTCCGGCGACTAGAACGTGTTCTAACGAATCAGGAAGGGGTTCCGCCATGGCGATGGCCATCATCCGCTTCGACATGCGAGCGCCGGGCCTGGACCCGGACGCGACCGCACGGTTGTACGGCGCGGCCCTCGAGATGGGTGCCTGGGCCGACGAGCAGGGGTTCGACCTCCTGGTGCTCTCCGAGCACCACGGCGCGGACGACGGCTTCCTCCCCTCACCGCTGGTCATGGCCGCGGCGATGGCCGGCGCGACCCGGCACATCCCCCTCAACATCGCGGCCCTGCTCGTCCCTCTGCACGACCCGATCCGGCTCGCGGAGGACATCGCGGTTCTCGACCTCATCTCCGGAGGGCGGATCTCCATCGTCGCCGGCCTCGGGTACCGCCCGGTCGAGTACGCCATGTTCGACCGGCAGTGGAGCGAGCGGGGTCGGCGCATGGACGAGTGCCTCGAGATCATGATCAAGGCCTGGTCCGGCGAGCCCATCGAGGTGGGCGGTGAGACCGTGCGGGTCACCCCACGGCCGCTGCAGCAGCCGCATCCCCTGCTCATGATCGGCGGCTCGGGGAAGGCTGCTGCCAGACGCGCCGCCCGGTTCGGGTTGGGCTTCTTCCCACCCATCGGTGACGAGGAACTCAGCGCGCTCTACCTCGAGGAGTGCGAACGGCTCGGCAAGACACCCGGGTTGGTGCTCGCACCCCATCCTGAGCAGCCGGGCACGCTCTTCGTCAGCGAGGACCCGGACAAGGCTTGGGCTGAGCTGGGTCCCTACCTGCTGCACGACGCCGTCACGTACCACAGCTGGCAGACCGCCGATGTCCGCTCCTCGGTCAACTCAGGGGCGAGCACCGTCGAGGAGCTGCGGGCCGAGGGCGTCTACCAGATCCTCACCCCTGACCAGTGTGTGGAGCTCGCCGCCCGTCTGGGCCCGTTCGGTGGGCTCACCCACCATCCCCTCTGTGGAGGGGTTCCCCCCGAGCTGGCGTGGCCCAGCCTCGAGCTCTTCGCGGAGAAGGTGCTGCCCCGGCTCCGCGCGGACGGGTAGCCCGGGAGCGGTAGCCGTGAAGTTCGCGATGACCTTCGGCCAGCTGCACCCCGCGTACTGGTTGGAGGCGGTTCGTGAAGCCGACCGGTTGGGCTTCGAGTCGGCCTGGCTGCCCGAGCACCTGGTGCTGCCCGTCGAGATGCGTGGCCAGCTGGTACCGGGGGAGGAGCACCCGCCGATCACGCCCAGCACACCGGTGTACGAGCCGGGCGCCTACTTGTCGTTCGTCGCGGCGCAGACCACCCGGATCCGGCTCGGCACGTTCGTCTACCTGCTCGGGATCCGTCACCCCTTCGTCGGCGCGCGGACCTTCGCGACCCTCGACGTGGTCTCGGGGGGTCGTGCCGAGGTCGGGGTCGGCGCAGGCTGGATGACCACCGAGTGGGAGGTCGTGGGCCTGGATCCCAGGACCCGGGGCCGCCGTCTCGACGAGGCCATCGAGGTCTGCAAGCGGCTGTGGACCGAGCCGGTGGTGGAGCACCACGGCGAGTTCTTCGACTTCGCTCCCGTGATGTTCGAACCGAAGCCGGTCCAGCAGCCGCATCCCCCGATCGTCGTCGGTGGGGAGAGCGAGCGGGCGCTGCGCCGTGCCGCCCGGCTGGGTGACGGCTGGATCGGGATGTGGCACACCCCCGACTCCGCGGCCCGGCAGGTGCGTCAGCTGCGGGCCTTCGAGGAGGAGTACGGGCGCGCGGACGATCCCGTGCAGGTGACGGTGATGGGCGCGGTCGACGAGCCAGCGGACATCGGCAGGTGGGAAGAGGCGGGTGTGGACCGGTTGATCGTGGTGCCGTGGCAGCGTTCTCGAGAGGCGATCGACGGTCTGCGCCGCTTTGCGGACGACTACCTGCTGTGAGCCGATGCCGATCGACCTGCGAGCTCTCGTCGCCCCCGGTCACACCGCCCTGGTGACCCAGGAGTGCCAGAACGGGGTGATCGGCGAGCCGGCAGCGCTTCCCCAGCTCGCCGAGATCGCCCGTCGGCAGATGATCCCCAACGCCGCCCGGCTCGCGGCCGTTGCCCGGCAGGTGGGTGTTCCCGTCGTGCACTGCGTCGCGGCCCGGCGCACCGACGGCCGCGGCTCGAACCGCAACGCCCGTCTGTTCCTCGGCATGCTCAAGACGCCTGTTCCGCTCACCCCGGGCACACCGGCGGTGGAGGTGATCCCGGAGATCGGCGTGGCCGAAAGCGATCTGGTGCTCACCCGGCTCCACGGTGTCGGCCCGATGGGCGGGACCGACCTCGACGCGGTCCTTCGCAACCTCGGTGTCAGCACCATCGTCGGGGTGGGGGTGTCCGTGAACGTGGGGATGCTCGACTTCGCGTTCGACGCGGTGAACGCCGGCTACCAGATGGTGATCCCCCGCGACGCGGTCGCCGGCGTTCCCGAGGACTACGCCAGGGCCGTGCTCGACAACACGCTTTCGCTGGTCGCCACGCTGCCGACGACCGATGAGGTGATCGAGGCCTGGGTCAGCTCGGCGCGGCCGGAGTCCTGATCGGCTCGCCGTCGAGCCCGACCACGTACCAGACCCCGTTCAACCCCTGACCGTTCGTCTCACCCGGCGCCGAGTCGCCGGCGAAGCGGTAGAGCGGTCGACCCTTGTAGACGATCTGGAAGCTGCCATCGGACAGCGGCACCTGATCGAAGTCGGCGGTGTCGAACGGCGCAGGTGGCTCGACCGCATCGGCCACGAACGGCGGCCAGGCCTGCGCGCACGCGTCGACGCAGGTGGGGACCCCGGCGGTGTCGTTGAGGGTGACGTAGAGGGTCATGCCCTCGGTGTCGACCAGGATGTCGCCGAGGGAGGTGGTCTCGACACCGATCGAGGCAGCGCGCGGCTCGGTGTCGTCGACCACGCTTTCGTCGTCCGCGCCGACCGCGTCATCATCGGAGCTGGTGCACGCCCCGAGGAGCAGTGCTCCGAGGACCAGCAGCAGTGACAGCCTGCGGAACCAGTGGTGCATCGGCGTGCCTCCCTCGGTGGGGCGCGGGTCTTGCCTCTCGAGCTGGGATGCACGGTAGTCGCGCTGGGCTGCACGGTCGTGGGTGCTGACGGGCCGTCAGCTGCGGGAGTGGGCCGACTAACGTTGACCTCGTGAGTGCGCCCTCTCCGGACGTGACCGACGCAGAGCTGCGGGCAGCCGACGGGAGGGTGCCTGGTCGCCGGGGGCGTGCCACCCGTCAGCGCCTGCTCGAGCAGACGGCGGGGATGCTCAGGTCCACCTCCTACCGGGATCTGAAGGTCGTCGACATCGCCCGTGGGGCCGGGACCTCCCCCGCCACCTTCTACCAGTACTTTCCCGAGGTCGAGAGCGCGATCCTCGTGCTGGCGGAGGAGATGTCCCAGGCCGGTAGCGCACGGCTCAGCGGGGTGGTGCGTGACGGGAACTGGAAGGGCAGGGCCGCCTACGACACGGCACTGGCCGTCGTCGAAGAGGTCATGGCCTTCTGGGAGGACCACCGGGCAGTCATGCGGGTGGTCGACCTGGCCACTGACGAGGGTGACCAGCGCTTCCGCAAGATCCGGGTGGCGTTGCTGAACGGTCTCACCAATGCGCTGGCCGAGGTTATCGAGGCCGCCACCAAGGCGGGTCGCCACCCCGCAGATCTCGATCCGATGGCCACGGCCGGCGTGCTGGTGTCGATGCTCGCCCACGTGGCCGCCCACCGGTACGGGTTCGAGTTCTGGGGGATCCGCACCGACGATCTGCAGCGGAGCATGGCCCGGATCCTCTACACGACCGTCACCGGACAGAAGCCGCCGTCGGGGGCTTAGTCCCGCCATCGACACGTACGATCGGCGGATGCTGTTCGGGATCCTCCCGCCGTATCGCGCCGGGGTCGCCGCGGACCCCGCCTGGATGGTCGAGTTCGCGCAGCACGCTGAGGCGGTGGGCTTCGAGTCGCTCTACACGGTCGAGCACGTGGTTGTGCAGGCCGGCTATGCGGCCCGGTATCCCTACGCGGCGGGCGGACGCATGCCGTTGCCCGACGAGTGCCCGATACCGGATCCACTCGACCTACTCGCCTTCCTCGCCGGGGTGACCGAGCGGATCGTGCTGGCCACCGGCATCCTGGTGCTGCCGGAGCACCATCCGGTCCAGCTCGCCAAGCGGGTCGCGACGATTGACGTGCTCTCCGGCGGGCGCATGCGTCTGGGTGTCGGGGTCGGCTGGATGCGCGAGGAGATCGAGGCTGTCGGGGTCGACTTCGACACCCGGGGCGTGCGCACCGATGAGGCGATCGAGGCTCTCCGGGCGCTGTGGCGTGACGATGAAGCCAGCTTCGAAGGCCGGTTCTTCTCGTTCCACCGGGCCATCAGCAGACCCCAGCCGGTGCAACCGGGCGGGGTGCCCATCCACGTCGGTGGTCACTCTGCGGCCGCTGCCCGCCGTGCCGGTCGCTTCGGCGACGGGTTCCAGCCTCTCGGGCTCGACGGTGACGCGCTCGCGCTGCGCATGGCCCAGCTGCGCTCCGCCGCCGAGGAGGCGGGCCGCGACCCCGAAGCCATCGAGCTGTCGCTCGGCGGCCTGCTCGACGCGGTCGGCCCCGACGAGGTGCACCGGGCCGAAGCGTGCGGTGCGACCAGGCTCGTGCTCTCGACACGGGAGGCCGATCTGCGCCGCCTCAAGGACCAGATGTCGGCGTTCGCGCAGCAGGTCATCCACGGTTGAGAGCCGCAGGGCACGACGGGGTGGCGGCCGGCTGCCGAACCTGCAACAGTGCAGGGAACTAGAACAGGTTTCGATTCCGGGAGAGCAGCGTGGCCGCGATCATCCCGCCGGGCCAGCTCGTGTACGGCCTCCAGCTACCGGTGCAGTCGCAGAGCACCCGCTACGTACAGCCCTGGGAAGCCGCCTGTGGCATCGATGAGCTGGCCCGGATCGCGCGGACGTGCGACGCCGCAGGCTTCTTCTACATCGCCGTCTGCGACCACGTCGCCATCCCCCGCCCGCATGACGAGGTGATGGGGACGACGTGGTGGGACACCCTCACGACGCTTGGCTACCTGGCTGGGATCACCGAGCGGACCCGCCTGCTGAGCCACGTCTACGTCCTGCCCTACCGCCATCCGCTCCTGACCGCCAAGGGCTTTCTCACCCTCGACGCGGTGTCGAAGGGTCGGGCCATCCTCGGGGTCGGCGCGGGTCACGTGCGGGGCGAGTTCGAGCTGCTCGGCGTGGAGTTCGAGCGACGTGGTCAGCTGCTCGACGAGGCGATCGACGTCGTGCGGGCCGCGTTCGAACACGAGTACCCGCAGGTTGACGGAGCGAACTGGTCGGTGCGTGACGCGGGGCTCCGACCGAGACCGGTGCAACCGGGTGGGCCGCCGATCTGGGTGGGGGGTTCCTCCAAGGCGGCGCTGCGCCGTGCCGCCGACCGTGGCGACGGATGGCTTCCACAAGGGCCTCCCGAGATGGGCATGAAGGCCGCTGTGCAGTTCATCCGCGACCGGCGCGGCGACGTGCCGATCGACATCGGCGTCAACACCGGACCGATCGACATGACACAACCCCCGGAGCAGATCGCTGCCGGTCTGCGCCGGTTCGCCGACATTGGTGTGAACCAGCTCCAGGTCATGTTCCGGGCATCCTCCGTGAACGAGTACTGCGAGCTGATCGAGGCGTTCGGGCGCGAGGTTGCGCCTCATCTCAACGACTAGGAGGCAGCGTGCTGCTTGAAGGCAAGGTGGCCATCGTCTCGGGGCTCGGTCCCGGCATGGGTCGTGACATCTCGTTGGCACTGGCTCGGGAGGGCGCGGACATCGTCATGGCTGCTCGGCGTGAGCAGCGCATGGAGCAGGTCGCCGAGGAGGTGGAGGCGCTCGGCCGGCGGGCCGTGTGCGTCCGCACCGACATCTCCAACGCCGACGACTGCGCTCGCCTCGCCGAGACGGTCCGTCGCGAGCTGAGCACCGCGCACATCCTGGTCAACAACGCCTTCCACGACGGCAACTACAAGTCCTTCGAGGACTCGGACCTCGACGAGTGGCGAGCCACCTTCGACGTCAACTTCTGGGGAACCCTGCAGCTCACGAAGGCCGTGCTCCCTCTGCTCAAGGAGCACGAGGAGAGCCACATCGTGATGATCAACACCATGTCGGTCCAGCTGGTCGAGCCGAACTTCGGGGCGTACGCGGCGTCGAAGGGAGCCCTGGCGACGGCCACCAGAACCCTCGCCCGGGAGCTCGGACGCTACGGCGTGCGGGTCAACGGCATCCACCCCGGGTACATCTGGGGGAGCTCGGTCGAGTGGTATCTCAACCACCTCGCTGAGCAGAACGGCACCAGCTTCGAGGAGGAGTACGCGAAGGTCGCGGACCAGACCTGCCTCGGCTACATCGTGCCGTCCTCGGAGATCGCCGGTGCGGTGGTGTTCTTCGCCTCGTCGCTCAGCCGTGCCGTCACCGGCCAGAGCCTGTCGGTGAACGGTGGGCACTACCTGCAGTGAGACCGAGCGCCTCCGATCCGAGCTCATGGGAGCCACCCGCGGGCTCGCGGCGGGGACTGGGACGGTCGTCCTTCCGACGGAGCGGACAGCGTGGGTCGGCGAACGCCATGCCCACCGTGATCCGCTTGCTGCCACAGGCCGGTGAGGTGTGAGAGGCATCGCGGCAGCCTCGGATCGTCGGGCCATCGCGAACCTCGTCTACGGGTTGGCCGCAGCGATCGACGACGGCGATCTCGACCGGGTCGAGACGATCTTCGGCGATGCGGTCTTCGTGCTCTCGGGACGCGAGCCTCGAGCCGGCGGTGCCGCCTTCCGGCGGGTGATCGAGCGCGGCATGCGCTTCTACGACGGTTCGCCTTGCACCCTCCACGTGGTCACCAACCTCGCGATCGAGGTCGACGAGGCACGGACCTTGGCGTTCGCCCGGTCCACGATCTCGGTGCTGCAGGCGGTTCCCCCAGCGTTCCCGCTTCAGGTGGTGATGGCAGGTCGCTATCACGATCGCTTCCGTCGGGCCTCGGGCGAGTGGCGGTTCGCCGAGCGGGTGATGCACGTGCGGCTTGTCGGCGACACGTCGTTCCACAGCGGCACCAGCTTCGAAGGGAAGTAGAACGCGTTCTCGCTCCGCTACCGTGAGCGCATGGTGAAGCTCGTGGCGTTCCTCAAGCGGAGACCGGGGATGACCCTGGAGGAGTTCTACGACCACTGGGAGAACCGGCACGGCCCGCTCATCGCGAGCACCCCCGAGCTGGCGCGCCACATCATCCGCTACGAGCAGCACCGTCGCACGACGCACGCCGAGTGGATGGGTACGGAGGGCTTCGACGGGGTCACGATCCAGTGGATGGCCTCGGCCGAGGCGCTCGAGGCGTTCATCTCTGAGCCGAAGTACGCGCAGCTCATCGCGCCCGACGAGCAGCGCTTCATCGACACCGATGCGCTGGTGTGGATGGTGACCGAGGAGCCGGTGGTGGCGATCGAGGGTCCGGCGACATGAACGGCCGCTTCGAGGGCCGGGTTGCGCTGGTCACCGGTGGCGCCTCGGGCATCGGGCGGGCGACGGTCGAGCAGCTCGCCGCCGACGGCGCCCGCGTCGTCGTGGCCGATCTCGACGATGCCGGGGGCGCGGACGTCGTGGACGCGGTGCGTGCGGCGGGTGGCGAAGCGGTGTTCGTCCGCACGGACGTCGCGGTGCCCGACGACGTGGACGCGATGGTCGCCACCGCGGTCGGCCGGTTCGGGCGGCTCGACGTGGCGGTCAACAACGCGGCACGGCCCGGAACCTACGCGCCCCTGGCCGAGCAGACCATCGAGGACTGGGAGCGCACCATCGCCGTGAACCTCACGGCCACCTTCCTGTGCCTGCGGGCGGAGATCCCCCCGATGCTGGCCACCGGTGGGGGGGCGATCGTCAACGTCGCCTCGGCCGCGGGCCTGATGGGGTTCGCGCACCTCCCCGCGTACGTCGCCAGCAAGCACGGCGTGATCGGCCTCACCCGCAGCGTCGCCCTCGAGTTCGCGAAGCAGGGCGTCAGGGTGAACGCGGTCTGTCCCGGGAACGTGCGCACGCAGATGCTCGAAGGCTTCGCCGGTGGTGACGAGCAGACGCTGCAGGGCATGGGTCGGATGCAGCCGATCGGCCGGCTGGGTACACCGCAGGAGGTGGCGGAGGCGATCGTCTGGCTCTGCTCCGACGCGGCGTCGTTCGTCACGGGCCATGCGATGGCCGTCGACGGGGGAGTGCTGGCCACATGAGCGCGCCCGGGTCTGGTGGCGTGGTCGGCAGGTGGCGCACCGCAGCGGTCGCGTCCGACGGGAGGCCTCGCTGATGGGCCTGCTCGACGGCCAGCTCATCGCGGTCACCGGTGGGGCGTCGGGCATCGGGGAGGCGAGCGTCCGCCGCATGGTGGCGGAGGGAGCGAGGGTTGCCGTGCTCGACGCGGACCGTGATGCGGCACAGCGGGTCGCGAGCGAGGTGGGCGCGATCGCGATCGAGGTCGACGTCGCAGACACGGTTGCGGTCGAGGACGCGCTGGCGGGTGCGGTCCGGGAGCTCGGGGGGCTCACCGGGCTGTTCAACAACGCTGGTGTCGGCAACCTGAAGGCGTTGCACGAGTACACCGAGTCCGAGTGGGACCGCCTGGTGGCGGTGAACCTGAAGGGCACCTTCAACGGGATCCGTGCCGCGGTTCCGCACCTGCGGAAGGCGGGAGGCGGCAGCATCGTGAACATGGCCTCGGTGAGCGGCGTGATCCCCACCAGAGGCGAGGCTCCCTACGCCGCGGCGAAGGCCGGGGTGATCGCGCTGACCCGCAGCGCCGCGCTTGAGTACGGACCCGACGCCATCCGCGTCAACTGCGTCTCCCCCGGCTTCATCCGCACGAACCTCACCGAGCTCGCGTTCTCCAACCCCGCCTGGATCGAGCGGCTCGAGCAGCGGACCCCGCTGCGCCGGGCGGGGACCGCGGACGATGTCGCCAAGGTGGTGGTCTTCCTCTGCTCCGACCTGGCTGACTACGTCACGGGACAGAACCTGCTGGTCGACGGAGGGAGTATCCTGCCGAGCGCCCAGGTCGACCACATGCTGGAGGAGCTGCTCGGCGGATCGGGCGGTTGAGGCCTCTCGCACCCGTGACGGGATCGCACCGACGTGCGCCCCTCCGCTGGGCCTCCGTACCATCACGCCAGTGACGACCGTCCCCACTGACGATCGCCCCGTTCACCTCGAAGAGGCCACGTGCCGCCCCGGTGTGTCGACCGGTCAGCAGGAGGCGGAGGAGCTCCGGGCGGGTCGTCCCCAGTTCCTGCAGGGGTGGCTCTTCCCCGTCGCGGTCTTCGTCGTCTGGCGCCTCCAGCAGCTGCTCGCCGTGGTCCTCGGGGGCGGACTCGGCGTGTACACCGCGTACAACTACGACGGCGAGCACTACCTGCGCATCCTGCACTACGGCTACTGGAACCCGCGACCGGTGATGCCCAGCCATGCCTTCTTCCCTGGCATCTCGTGGCTGGCCACGCCCGTCTACTGGCTGACCGGCTCCGACACGATCGCCGTGCACGTGACCGTCACGATCACCGGGCTCGCCGCCTTCCTCGCCGTGTGGGGATCAGCGAAGGCGTGGAAGGGGGAGCGGGTCGCCCGACTCGCGGTCGTGCTCTTCGCGCTGTTCCCGGCGTCGATGTTCCTTTGGAGCTTCTACTCGGAGGGGCTGTTCATCGCGCTCGGTGCCGGTGCCGTCTGGGCCGATCGGCGGGGTCGGCACGGCATCGCCGCCGCCTGCCTGGCTGCCATCGGCACCACCCGTTCGATCGGGATCCTCATCCCGGCGGTGTTGGTCCTTGCTCGGGCCATCCGACAGCGACGGGTCGACCGCTGGTCGATCCTCTACGCATCAGCGGGCCTGGTGGGCTTCGGACTGGTGCTGCTCACGATGTGGTACCAGGTCGGTGACCCGTTCGCATGGGCGAAGGTGCAAGACGACTGGGGCCGGGAGCTGAGCTGGCCCTGGACGTCGGTGGCGCAGGGCTTCGCCAACCTCGATCCGAAGCCCGGCACGGTGATGGTGCCTGCGCTCGTGGCCCGCAACCTCGATCTGTGGTGCGTGCCCATCGTGGTGGTCGCCATCGCCTACGCGGCGTTCAGCCGTCGTGACCGCTTCCCGATGGAGACCTGGATGCTGGGGGTGGCGATGATCGCCCTGCCGCTGTGCTCGAGCGTGCTGGCCAGCTTCAACCGGTTCGTTCTCGCGGACTGGATCATCTACCCGGTGTACGCGTCGATCGCGTACCGCCTGCCGAGCTGGGCGCGGTGGCCGCTGCTGGTGGGGCTGTCGGGTCTCGCCCTGTGGACGAACTGGGTGATGGTCGGCCGCTTCGCGGCCAACCGCTTCGTCGGCTGAGAAGCTCCTCCCGCTTCCCGCCTCCCGCCTGGACCTCGAAGCGTCGTCGGAGGGGCGATCGGCCGGGGAGCCGGTCCGGTGAGCCTACCGGGCACTACCAGAGCTGATCGGTGTAGGTGTCCGTGCCGGGGATGGTGGGGATGAACGGCGCCACGTAGGAGACCTCGGCGAGCCCGCCTTCGCGCACCCCGTCGCCGAGGCCGGCGAAGGTCTCCCAGCACTCGCGTGGATCGGTGTCGACGAAGCACATCAGTAGCATGCGCCGCTCCACGCCCGGGTTCTCGGGTTGGAAGACCGGTGCGCCCTCGGGCAGAGGGATCGGGGTGAGCGCGCAGCTGAGCGCCCACGGCGTGTTCGCCATCGTCGCGGGCAGGTAGTCGTCCCGGAGCCACGCCGACAGCGCTCGGGGATCGGTGTCCTCGTGCCGGTCGACCATCACGGCCACCAGACCGCCGAAGGGATGGTCGAGCGCGAGAGCCGCGGGGACCCCGTCGCGGTCGCGCGAGAGGGACCAGCGGTGGACGTACATGAGGGTGTGCACGTGGTCGCGGTGCTCGAACATCCGTCCCGCCGGGTGCAGCCAGTTCACCTGGGTGGTGCCCCAGGTGATGGCGTCCTGCTCGTGGCCCTTCAGGATCCAGTAGGTCGCGAGATAGGACCCTTTCGAGATGTCGGGCAGAAACGGGGTCGCGGCCGGGTAGCGCAGGTCCTTGAGGGGCCGCGTGGCCACCCACCGCCGCCCGGCGAACCACAGCGGGCCGATCATGCAGCCGGCGTAGAAGTGGTCACGCTCATACCAGCGGTGGTACGCGACCTCGTGTCCGCGGTGCGGCTCGACGAGGGTGAACAGCGCCGCGCCCACCTCGATGGACTCGTGCGGGATGGCCGGGTACTCCATGCGAGAACCCTATCCCGCCAGTAGAACCTGTTTCAGTTCTCAGGTACGATACGGGCATGGAGGACCTCCCCAAGATCATCTCGGTCGACGACCACGTCATCGAGCCACCCAACGTCTGGCAGGACCGGCTTCCGAGCAAGTACAAGGACGTCGGCCCGCGCATCGAGCGCCACCCGGTGAAGGAGATGACGTTCATCGGAGGCAAGTTCGCCTACCAGATGGGGGCCGAGGGCGAGGGTCCGCTTGCCGACTGGTGGGTGTTCGAGGACAAGGCCATCCCCCACACCAGGCTGGCCGCGGCGGTGGGCGTCCCCCGTGAGGAGGTGACCGTCACCCCCATCACCTACGAGGACATGCGCCCCGGCTGCTACGACCAGAAGGCTCGTCTCGAGGACATGGACCTCAACTGGACCGAGGCGCAGATGTGCTTCCCCACCATGCCCCGCTTCTGCGGCCAGACCTTCACCGAGATGCACGACAAGGAACTCGCGCTGCTCTGTGTGCAGGCCTACAACGACTGGATGGTCGACGAGTGGTGCGCCGGCACGAACGGGAGGCTGATCCCGCTCATGATCATCCCCCTGTGGGATGCCGAGCTGGCGGCCGCGGAGGTCCGCCGGATGGCTGCCCGGGGGGTCACGGCCACCTGCTTCAGCGAGATCCCACCGTTCCTGGGTCTGCCATCGATCCACTCCGGCTACTGGGATCCGTTCTTCGCCGCATGCGACGAGACCGGTGTGGTGGTGAACATGCACATCGGCTCTTCCTCGAAGATGCCGTCCACCTCGGAGGACGCGCCGCCGGCCGTCGGCTCGACCATCACCTTCACCAACTGCATGATGTCGATGGTCGACTTCCTCATGTCGGGGGTGCTCCCCAGGTTCCCGAACCTGAAGATCGCCTACGCCGAGGGCCAGCTCGGGTGGATCCCCTACATCCTCGAGCGGGCTGACAAGGTTTGGGAGGAGAACCGCGGCTGGGGCGGCGTCGGCGATCTGGTGCCGAACCCGCCGAGCACCTACTACGCGCAGCAGATCTACGCCTGCTTCTTCGACGACCAGCACGGCCTCACCCCCGATGCGCTCGACAAGATCGGGGTCACCAACATCCTGTTCGAGACCGACTACCCACACTCCGACAGCACCTGGCCCCACACGAAGGAGACGGCCTGGAAGCTGATGGGGCACCTTCCGGAGGACACCATCCGCCGGCTGGTCCGCGGAAACGCGATCGAGCTCTACCGCCTCGACCTCGAACCATGAGCGCCTCCGACGGCGGGTATCGCCTGCTGATCGGAGGGGAGTGGGTCGAAGCGGGAGACGGCACCTACCCCATCGTCAACCCCGCCACCGAGGAGGTGGTGGGCCACGCTCCCAACGCCTCGGTGGCCGACGCAGAAGCAGCTGCCGCCGCAGCCGCGGAGGCGTTTCCGTCCTGGTCGCGCACCAGGCCAGAGCAGCGGGCGGAGCTGCTCAACCGGGTGGCCGATCTCATCGAGGCGCGCTTCGACGAGCTCACCCCGCTGGTCCAAGCGGAGACGGGTGCCACCATGCGGGTCACGAAGACCATGCAGGTGCCCACCGCGGCCACGCGCTTCCGGCGCTACGCGCGCGGCATCGAGCAGGAGCTCACGATCCCCGTCGAGCCGGCTGTCATGCCCACCACCGCGCTGGGGCCGGGCGGGATCATGGGTGGTGTGGCGCGTCGAGCGCCGGTGGGGGTGGTCACGTGCATCACCTCCTACAACTTCCCGATGGTGAACATGGCCGGCAAGCTCGGTCCGGCGCTGGCCATGGGCAACACGGTGGTGGTCAAGCCCGCGCCGCAGGATCCGCTCGCCATCGTGAAGCTCGGTGAGATCTTCCAAGAGGCGGGCTTCCCGCCCGGCGTGGTGAACATCGTGGTGTCCGAGAGCCCGGCACCGGCGGAGGCGCTGGTCGCCTCGAAGCACGTCGACATGATCAGCTTCACGGGCTCCACCGCGGTGGGGCAGCGCATCGGCGAGGTGGCCGGGCGCGACATGAAGCGCCTCCTGCTCGAGCTTGGCGGGAAGGGGGCGTGCATCGTCTTCGACGACGCCGACCTCAAAGCGGCCATCGGGGCGATCACCTCGGTGTGGGCGTTCCATTCCGGCCAGATCTGCACCGCACCCACCCGGGTCATCGCCCAGCGGGGCATCTACGAGCGGCTCGTGGAGGGCCTGCAGGCTGCTGCCGGTCGACTCAAGGTCGGTGATCCGCTCGAGCCTGACACGGTGTTGGGTCCGGTCATCACCGGCGCACACCGTGATCGGGTCGAGGGCTACATCGAGTCGGGGAAGGCCGAGGGGGGCACGATCGTCACCGGCGGTGAGCGTCCCGACGTCGGAGGCAGGGGCTTCTACGTCGCCCCGACCCTCATCGCCGACTGCAAGCCGGGCATGCGGGTGGTGCAGGAGGAGATCTTCGGTCCGGTGATCGTGGTCGTCCCCTTCGATGACGATGACGAGGCACCCGAGCTCGCCAACAGCACCGACTTCGGTCTGTACGACTACGTGTTCTCGACCGACACCGCGAAGGCGTTCAGCGTGGCCAGGAAGCTCCGCACGGGCAACGTGGGCATCAACACGGTGCAGCGGAACCACGAGCTGCCCTTCGGCGGCTTCAAGAAGAGCGGCGTCGGTCGCGACGGCGGTCGGTTCGGCTTCCACGCGTACAGCGAGCTGCAATCGATCGTCTGGCCCGGCTGAACCCGGCGCCGAAGCCGGCAGGAGAGCCTGGACGGAAAGGACGGCCATGAGAGGCGTTGTCTTCGATGAGGGTGGGTTGACCATCGCTGGCGATCTCTCCACCCGTGAGCTGCGCGCAGGGGAGGTTCGGGTCGAGATCCGAGCTGCGGGCGTCTGCCACAGCGACGTGAGCGTGATCGACGGCAGCATCCCGTTCCCGACCCCGGTCGTGCTCGGCCACGAAGCCGCGGGGGTGGTCACCGAGATCGGGGAGGGTGTCACCGGGTTGCAGGTCGGTGACCACGTGGTCATCTCCACGCTGTCGAACTGCGGTGCCTGCGCCGCGTGCGACAGCGGCCGGCCCACCCACTGCCGGGAGTCGATCGGACGGATGTCGGCTCCGTTCCGGCAGGGCGACCGCAAGGTGCTGCAGTTCGCCAACATCGGGGCGTTCGTCGAGGAGACGATCGTCAAGGGCCGCCAGTGCGTGCCGATCAGCCGGGAGGTGCCCTTCCCCGTCGCCTCGCTGCTCGGTTGCGGGGTGATCACCGGTGTCGGTGCGGTGTTCAACCGGGCGAAGGTGAGCCACGGGCAGAGCGTGGCCGTGATCGGCGTCGGTGGCATCGGCCTCAACGTCATCCAGGGCTGCGCGCTCGCCGATGCGCTGCCGATCATCGCCGTCGACACCAACCCGAAGAAGGAGGAGCTGGCCCGACGGTTTGGCGCCACCCACTTCATCAACGCGGCGGAGGTCGACACCGCTGAGGCGGTGAAGGAGATTTGCCCGAACGGGGTCGACGTGTCCTTCGAGTGTGTGGGCCACCCGGCGCTCATCCGGCAGGCGATCGACCTACTCGACTGGGGCGGGACCTGCGTGATCCTCGGGGTGCCGAGGTTTGGCACCGAGGCCACCTTCCAGGTCAGCACCCTCTACAACGACAAGACCATCATGGGCTGCCGCTATGGTGCGGGTCGCCCCCACAAGGACATCCCGCTGTTCGTCGACCTCTACCTCGCGGGACGGCTCAAGCTCGACGAGCTGGTTACCCGTACGTACCCGCTCGAGGACCTCCAGCGCACCATCGACGACCTGCACCACGGCGAGCTGGCGCGTGGTGTGCTCACGCTCTGATGCCACTCTCCGCAGAGCTGCAGGAGCTGGCCGCCCGGGTCACCAACTGGGGACGCTGGGGTGACCGAGACGAGCGGGGCACGGCGAACCTGATCGACGCCGAGGCCGCCCGACGGGGCGTGGCTGCGGTGCGGACGGGGCAGTCCATCAGCCTGGTTCTCCCGCTGGGCACGGGCTCACCGCAGGAGGGCGGCGCGCCCCGTCGATTCAACCCGGTGCACTCCATGCTGACGTTGAACGAGACCTACACCGGAAGCGTCCATGACGCCTGCTTCAACGACGACATGGTGGTGCTCCCTCTGTCCGCCGCGACGCACCTGGATGCCCTGGCGCACGTCACCTACGGGGGGCAGATGTACAACGGGTTCCCCGCTGAGTGCGTGACCGCCGCCGCTGGCGCAACCAGATGCGGCGTCGACAAGATCGGGCCGGTGGTCACCCGCGGTGTGCTGCTCGATGTCGCGACGGTGAAGGGGGTCGAGCGGCTAGAGCCCGGGTACGCGATCACCCCGGACGACCTCGATGCCGCCGTCGAGCTGGCCAGGGTGGAGATCCAACCCGGCGACGCGGTGCTCGTGCGGACCGGTCACATGCAGCTGTACCGGCAGGGCGACGTGTGGGGCTACAACCACGACTGCCCTGGGCTGTCCACGATGACGATCGAGTGGGTGCGCGACCACGACATCGGGGTGATCGTCGACGACACGTACGTGTTCGAGGTGTGGCCCCCGGAGGACTGGGCCTCGATGATGCCGGTCCACATGATCCACCTACGAGACATCGGCCAGGTGCAGGGGCAGAACTTCGACCTGGAGGACCTGGCCGCAGCCTGCGCGGAGGACGGGGTCTACGAGTTCCTCTTCACGGCCACGCCGGAGCCGTTCACCGGCGGGTGCAGCGCACCAGTGGCCGCGGTGGCCACCAGGTAGGGGCGCTGTCGGGGTCGTCGCTCGACCGGGTCGTGGTCTTCAGCGGAGGACCTCGAACCCCTGCAGGCCCTCGGGCTCCTCGGGTGAGACCTCGACGTGTCGGACGACCGCACCCCGTGAACCCTGGTGGCACCACGCGACGAGGGTGTCCACCGCCTCAGGCTCCCCCTCGAAGACCGCCTCGACCCGACCGTCGGGCAGATTGCGCACCCAGCCGTGCACGTCCCGCAGACGTGCCTCCTGCCGGCAGGTGTCCCGGAACCAGACGCCCTGTACTCGACCGGAGACCACGACGTGCCGACGGACGATCGCGCTCATGCGGACCATCATGGCTGAGCGCAGTACGTTGCCCCGCGTGTTCGTGCTCGTCGACCCCTCCACGGGGCAGCTCTCGTTGATGGAAGCCGACGACTTCGACCGCTTCCACGTGACCGTACCCAGCGGGGCCTCCTTCCCCGAGATCGTCGACCTGTTCGAGCGCGAACAGGTCGGTCGGGCCGTGGAAGGCTCCAGCGACCACATCTGGGTGTCGATCGAGGTGGTACGCCGCTTGGCCGGGGCGCGAGGCGACGGGTGGAGCAGCGGGTTCGAGGGGATGCTCGCCTACGCTCGCTCCAAGGGCTGGACCGACGAGACCGACACCCACGTCAGGGCGCACCTGATCTGGTCTGCGTAAACTGACGCTCCATCAGAAACGGGCCCGCGGGGCCGGTCACCGGAGTCGGAGGAGGGGCGCTGATGCTCGAAGGTCGCACGCTGTGGGAGCTGGTCGAGGCCAGGGCTGAGCTCACCCCGGACGCTCGTATGGCTGTCGACGAGAGCGGGCGCGAGCTCACCTTCGCCGAGTTCAGAAACCGAGCCGAGCGCACGGCCGCCGCGCTGGCCGATCGGGGCATCTCCGCCGGGGACGTCGTCACATGGCAGCTGCCGACCTGGCTCGAGTCGATGGTGCTCGTCGCTGCGATCTCCCGGCTCGGCGCCACGCAGAACCCGATCCTGCACATCTACCGGGAGCGGGAGGTGGGCTTCTGCGTCCGCCAGGCGGGCGCGAAGCTGCTCGTGGTGCCCACCACCTTCGGTGGCTTCGACTTCCAGGCCATGGCGACGGGCATCGCCGAACAGAACCCCGGTCTCGAGGTGTTGCTGTGCGACCGCTCGCTGCCTGAGGCCGACCCCACCTCGCTGCCGGCTCCCCCCACCAGCGGCGAGGAGGTGCGCTGGCTGTTCTACACATCCGGCACCACCGCCGACCCTAAAGGGGCCCGGCACACCGACCAGACGATCCATGCCGTTGCCCGGGGTATGGCCGAGCGCCTGGCCGTGACGGAGGCTGACCGCAACGCGCTGGCCTTCCCCTTCCCGCACATCGGCGGGATCACCTGGCTGTTCACGAGCCTGATGACCGGTTGTCAGAACATCCTCTTCCAGGCGTTCGTGCCGGACCAGGTGGTCGAGGTGCTCGGCAAGGAGGGTGTCACGTTGGCTGGCTCGGGCACGGTGTTCCACCAGGTGTATCTGGCGGCTCAGCGAGCGAGTGACACCCCGATCTTCCCCCACGTCAGAGGCTTCCCGGGGGGCGGCGCTCCCAAGCCGCCGGCGCTGCACTACGAGATGAAGGAGGCGTTCCCGCAGTCCGCGGGCATCCTCTCGGGCTACGGCCTGACCGAGGCGCCGATCCTCACGATGGCCTCCATCCACGACCGTGATGAAGATCTCGCCAACACGGAAGGCTCCCCGATGCCGGGCGTGGTGCTGAAGCTGGTGAAGACCGACGGCACCATCGCCTCGGTCGGTGAGGAGGGTGAGGTGCGGGCAAAGGCCCCCCAGCTGATGCTCGGCTACCTGGATGCCTCCCTCAACGAGGAGGCCTTCGACGAGGAGGGGTTCTTCCGTACCGGTGACCTCGGCGTGCTCAACGAGCGCAACATGCTGATGATCACCGGCCGCCTCAAGGACATCATCATCCGCAAGGGTGAGAACATCTCAGCCAAGGAGGTGGAGGACCACCTCTACAAACACCCGAAGGTGGCTGACGTGGCGGTGATCGGCCTGCCTGATCCGGTGAGCGGGGAGCGGGTCTGTGCCGTGGTCGTCACCGCTGAGGGGTCCGAGCCGCTCGGCTTCGACGAGATGGTCGAGTTCTTGAAGGGGCAGGGCTTGATGATGATCAAGGTGCCCGAGCAGCTCGAGATCGTCGAGGCGATCCCCCGCAACCCCGCAGGCAAGATCCTCAAGCGCGAGCTGCAGGACCGCTTCCGCGACAGCCAACCCAACCGCCGCTGACCGGCAGCCGCCGGCCAGCAGTCGCGCGCCGGGTCGGGTGGGAGCTCAGCGCCCTGCCGCCTTCTCGCTGCCGCCCCAGACCGTCGTCGGGGTGTTGGTCTGCGACCCTGGTGACAGGTCGTAGCGGTTGCGCACCCCGCTCCCGGCACAGCCGCCGCCGTCCTTGCCCGAGTTCCGGGCCATGGTCTGGTCAAGCAGCGGTGTGGCGCCTGAGAACATGCCCCACGGGCTCTCACAGCCGGGCACGATCCACACGTGGTTCATCCAGCCAGCGGTGCCGTCGGCTTTGCGTCCGCCCATGGCTGCACACTGCTCGGGGGTCGTGGTGGAGTCGCCGATGACGCCTCCGGCTCCGATGCAGAGACCGACGTGGCGGTGGAAGTGGTCGTTCGGACCGGTGAAGCCCTGTGTGGGCTCGACCTCGCTGTCGTGCAGGACGTAGTAGGAGAGCCCGACCACGGACGCATCGGGCCCGTCGCCGTCGTAGAGGATCATCTCCGGCTTGTCGATCTCGAAGGTGCCGTCGACGTACTTGAAGTTCATGTAGTGGGCGGCGATGCCGGGCACGTAGGGGGTGACCTTCACCCATCCGGCGGCCATGGCGTCAGCGGCGGTCGGGTAGCGCAGAGCGGTCTCGCGGGCCAGCGCGAGCTCGGCCTTCAGCTGATCGCATTGGGCCGGGTCAGTCATGGCGATCCAGGGCTGTGGGCCGAGGTGACCGCCCATGCCGTGGTTGTCGTCCCCGCTACCACCCGTGGTGTGCGCGTGCGCCCCGCTGCCCGAGTACTGCGGCAGCCACCTCAGCCACTCCGTGTACACCTCGTCGCTGACGCCGGCCAACGCCACGATCACCGCCGCGTCTTTCACCTCGCCGCCGGGCTGGGTGGTCTTGGCGATCAGCCGGTCCAGCTCCGGTGATCCCTTGATCGGCGAGGTCGAGGCGTGGCTGTGGCCGCTGGTGTCGGAGTGGGTGCCCCCCATGATGTTGTCGATGCCGGCGGTCGTGGTCTCCTGCCAGTAGGACGCGGGGTTGATGTCGAGGTCGCAGCGCGCTGCAGCGATCGACGCCAGCTCGGCATCGGTCGCCCCGCCCGAGCCGTGGACGTGGCCGGCTCCGAGCTCGCCTACGCCGTGGACGTGGTTGGCCGTCTCGGGATCAGCCAGGGCGAAGGAGGTCGCCACCAGTGCCAGCACGGGGATCACCGACGCGGCCGCGAGCGTGGAATCGGTGAGCTTGGCGCCGAGACGTGGCTTCCACAGCAGTGCGGCGGATCCGAGCACCAGCAGCGCTTCGAAGGTGGTCGTCAGCTGATCGACGGTTCGGGCTTCCTCCGGCTGGCCCGCATGGGCACCGACGGGAAGCCCACTGGTGCGGCTCCAGACCCAGATGGCGATGATGGCCAGGTTCACGACCATCACCGCTTCGAGGAGCCGGCGGCTCGGGCGGACGATGAGCGCGATGGCGGCGAGCACCTGCGCCCAGCCCATGATGGCGAAGGCCCATCCTTCGAGTGCCCCCTGCTGCGCGTGCTGCGGGATCATCACGAGGTGCACGACGCCCGCGCAGAGTGAGAGCACGGCGAGCACGATTCGCGCCGGCACGCTGTACTGCGCCATCTCGCGCTCGGATGACGGTGTGGCCTGGACGGTGGCGGCCATCTGCCTTCCCCCTTGGAGCATCGGTCGTCGAGCGGGGTGTGCCCCCGGTCACCACAAACGTAACCAGGCTCGCCGAGTTTCACACCGAGTGCAAGCATGAGGTCTCTGGATTGCAGGGGATCGTGGCCGCATCGCTAGGATCTGACGACTCATCAGAACTGCGGAGGGACCATGGGACTGCTCGACGGCAGAGTTGCGATCGTGACAGGTGCCGGTCACGGGATCGGCAGGGGACACGCGCTGGAGCTGTCGAAGGAGGGCGCCTACGTCGTGGTGAACGACCTCGGCGTCTCACTGAAGGGTGAAGGGCAGGGGCGCGACGCCGACCTGACGGTCAAGCTCATCGAGGAGCGTGGAGGCAGGGCGGTCGCGAACTACGAGGACGTGGCCGACTTCGAAGGCGCCCGCCGTCTGATCCAGCAGGCGGTCGACGAGTTCGGCCGGCTGGACATCCTGGTCAACAACGCCGGCATCGCGCGGGACGCCACCATCTGGAGCATGACCGAGGAGGACTGGGACAAGGTCATCCGGGTCCACCTCAAGGGCACCTTCGCCCCCACCCACCACGCGGTGAACCACTGGCGCCGGCTGAGCAAGGCGGGCGAGGACGTGAGCACGGGTCGCATCATCAACACGACCAGCGGTGCGGGCCTCGTCGGCAACTTCGGTCAGGCGAACTACACCGCGGCCAAGGCAGGCATCGCTGCGTTCACGCAGACGGTCAGCCTCGAGGTGTTCAAGATGGGCATCACCGTGAACGCCATCGGGCCGGCGGGCGCCACCCGCATGGCTGCCTCGATCCCGGGCGCGGGCATCGAAGCGCGCGAGCCGGACGAGTTCGATGAGTGGGACCCGATGGACCCGTCGCTCTCGTCGCCACTGGTCGCGTGGCTGGCCAGCGACTACGCGGCACACGTGACCGGCCAGGTCATCCGGGCCGTGAAGGACGAGATCGTGCTGATGAACGGCTGGAGCAACGGCAACAGCATCCGCAAGCCCGGCAAGCGCTGGGAAGCGTCCGAGCTCACCGCCCTCATGAACGCCGACATCTTCAAGTGTCGAGCGCCCGGCCTGCGCTACTGAGCGACTGGCGGCGAACCGAGCGATCGTGACCACGCAGACGGTCGGTGATCTGCTCGGGCGCTGTCTGCTCGCGGCGGGAGCGCGCCGGGTCTTCGGCTCGACGGAGTCCGGGATCAGGCGGCTCCCGGGGCTGAGCCACGTCCACGTCTCCGACCCCGCGCTCGCGGTCCTGCTGGCCGACGCCGACGGTCGGATCGGTACCGGCCCTGGCGTGGCGGTGCTGCCGGACCGGCGGCTCCACCTCGGCTCGCAGCCCGGACTGCCCGGTGAGCGTCTGGTGCTGCAGGAGCCGTCGGCGATCCCCTCGGTGATCGCGGCGTGGAGCTTCGGTCGGGTCCACGCTTCGGTGGAGATCGAGCTGGCACTCGATCTGGACGCGCCCGCTCCCGCGTTGGATCCGATCAGGCTCGACGAGACGGCGGGTGAGGTCCTGACGCTCTCACCGAGCCTGGCGGAGCTCCAGCTGATGGTGCTGGTCGGGCCGGGGGTGGTGCGCGCCGGACAGGTCGAGGCGCTGCGGACCTTCGCCGGGCAGGCGGGTGTCGGGGTGCTCAACACCTGGGGCGCGAAGGGGGTGTTCCCTTGGGAGGACCCGTTCCACCTGGGCACCGTCGGTCTGCAGGCCCGGGACTTCGAGCTGGCCGGTCTCGCGGAGGTGGAGCTCCTCGTCGTCTCAGGTGTCGATCCGCTGGAGGCGCCTGAGCATCGCTGGTCGGGGCCGCCCCAGGTGCTCGAGGTCGAGCCCTGGCAGCTCGCCGCGCTGGCCTGGCGTTGGGAGGAGCCGCGCCCGACACCGCCGCGCCCGGCGCTCTACACCGAGCTCGCGGCGGCACTCGCCCCTCTGTATCAGTCCGACGCGATCCCGCTGACCCCGGCGAGGGCCGCGGCGGGCCTGGGGGCGGCCCGACCGGCGGGCGGTCTCGTCGTCGCCGACCCGGGTCCGGCGGGGCTTTGGGTGGCGCGGGCGTTTCCGACGACGGAGCCGGGCAGTGTGGTGGTGCCCGCGGTGTTCGTTCGTGGCTTCGCTGCCGCAGCGGCCGCGGTGGCGGGCCTCGACCGCCGACCGGTCGTCGCCGTCGTGACCGATCCCCCCGACGACTCCACCCTCGAGCTGCTCGCGCTCGCCGACCACTGGGGCGTTGCGTTGAGCCTTGAGGTCTGGGGAGCTGATGTCCCACTGCCCTCAGCCGCCGCGCACGCCGATCGCCTGGCGGGATCCTTCGGAGAGCCGGGGGTGAAGGTGCTGCCGGTCCCGGTGGACTTCGCGCACACCCGTACGCTCGTCGAGGTGGCCGGCGAGGTCGTCGCCTGGACGTCGTGAGAGCCTTCCGGAGGCTCGGATCGCCGAGGGTGGTCGCGAGCCGCGTCAGTCGTACCGGGACTCGACCAAAAAACGAGAACGTGTTATAGTTCTGGTCGTTCCCGGATCGCGGCCGAGACCGGCAGCGGGTCCCCACGGAAAGGATCTGGCATGGAATTCGGCGTGTTCGCCCAGCTGTTCGTCCCCCGCTACGAGCGCGACGTCGACCCGATGGCGGAGCACAAGCGCATCATGCGCAACATCGAGGTCGGCATCGCCGCCGACCGCACCGGCATCAAGTACGTGTGGTGCCCGGAGCACCACTTCCTCGACGAGTACAGCCACATGCCCGGGCCTGAGGTATACCTCTCGTACATCGCCGCTCAGACCGAGCGGGTGCACGTCGGGTCGGCGATCTTCAACATCACACCGAAGGTCAACCATCCAGCTCGCGTGGCTGAGACGGTCGCACTGCTCGACCACGTCACGAACGGGCGCTTCGAGTTCGGTACGGGTCGCGGCTCGTCGACCACCGAGGTGTACGGCTTCGACATCGACGACATCGACGAGACCACCGCCATGTGGGACGAGGCGGTCCGGGAGATCCCGAAGATGTGGAAGCCCGGCAAGTACTCCTACGAGGGCAAGTACTTCCGGATGCCCGAGCGGGAGATCTTCCCCAAGCCCTACGGCGCAGCGCACCCGCCGATGTGGGTCGCCGCAGGCAGCCCCGGCACCTTCTCCAAGGCCGGGAGCATGGGGCTCGGCGCCTTCTGCTTCACCCACGGCACCCCGAGCAAGATCGAGCCGCTCATCAAGTCCTACAAGGACGCAGTTGCCAACGCGACCCCCGTGGGCGACTACGTGAACGACAACATCATGGTGGTCACCAACATGCTCTGCATGGAGGACCGTGAGAAGGCGTTCGAGACCGCCGTCAACATGGGGATGAACTACTACACGAGCCTCCAGATGCACTGGCTCGACAACATCCCCAAGCCTCCCGGCTTCCCCGAGTGGCCCGAGCTCGTGCCCGAGCCGACCATCGAGCAGCTGAAGAAGGCGGTGGAGATCGGCATGGTCGTGGTCGGTGACCCCGACGACTGCGCCAAGGCGGTCCAGCGCTGGGTCGACATCGGCGCCGATCAGCTCTGCTTCAGTCCGACCACGAACAACCTCCCCGCTGAGGTGGTGATCGAGTCCATGGAGCTGTTCGGCAAGGAGGTCATCCCTCAGTTCGACAAGGATCCGGTGCATCGCAGCACCCGCATGCGCGAGAAGGCCGGGTATACGCTCGGCTGAGCGCTGTGACCGAGCTCAGCACCTTCAACTTCGCCGACATCTGGGAGGCGGTCGTGCCTCGCGTGGCCACCCGCGAGGCGCTCGTCGTCGTCGGCGGGCACCCGGACGGCTCGGATGTCCGCCTCACCTACGCGGAGCTGGAGCGACGGGCGAACCGCCTGGCGAACTGGCTGGCTTCCCAGGGCGTCCGCGCGGGCGATCACGTCGGCCTCTATCTCACGAACGGCAACGAGTACCTGGAGGCGATGCTCGCGGCCTACAAGCTGCGGGCCGCGCCCATCAACGTCAACTATCGCTACGTCGAGGACGAGCTGCGGTACCTGTTCGCCGACGCCGCCCTCGTCGGCGTGATCCACGATGCCGACTTCGCCGAGCGGGTCAAGGCGGTGCGGGGTGACCTGCCCGGCCTGCGCTGGACGCTGGCGACCGGCGGGGACTACGAGCAGGCGCTCGCCGGGCAGCCCGACACCGGCGACTTCGGGCCCCGCAGTGGCGACGACCTCTACGTCATCTACACCGGCGGTACCACGGGAATGCCGAAGGGCGTGGTGTGGCGCCAGGAGGACGCCTTCTTCGCGTGCATCGGCGGTGGTGATCCGATGCGCCTGCACGGGCCGGTCCGGGAGCCCGCGGAGATCCTCGAGCGCATCATCGACGGCACCTTCGTGTACTTGCCGGTCGCACCCCTGATGCACGCCGCGGGCCAGTGGACAGTGCTGTCCTGGCTCTTCGCCGGCGGCACGGTGCTGCTGCTCCCCGGCTCGCTCGATGCGTTGAAGGTCTGGCGCACCGTCGAGCGTGAGCGGGTCAACCTGATCACCGTCGTCGGGGATGCGGTCGTACGCCCCCTGCTCGATGCGTGGGACGAGCACGGCCCCTTCGACGTCTCCTCGCTCTTCTCGGTCGGCTCCGGAGGTGCCCCTCTCTCGCCCGGCCTGCGGGAGCGCTTCGCCCAGGCGTTGCCCAACGTCATGATCGCCAACGGGTTCGGCTCGTCGGAGACGGGAGCACAGGGAACCTCCCGCAGCACAGGGCCGGGCGGCGGGAGCGGATCGGGGTCCGTGGTCTTCACGCCCATGGACGACACGACCATGGTGCTCGATGAGGCGACGCTCAGGCCGGTCGAGCCGGGGTCCGGTCAGCAGGGTCGGGTGGCCAGGACGGGACACATCCCGTTGCGCTACCACAACGACCCGCAGAAGACAGCGGAGACCTTCGTCGAGGTCGACGGCAGGCGTTGGGTGCTCACCGGGGACCTGGCCACCGTGGAGGCCGACGGATCCATCCAGCTCCTGGGGCGGGGCTCGCAGTGCATCAACACCGGCGGCGAGAAGGTCTTCCCGGAAGAGGTTGAAGCGGTGTTGAAGACCCACCCTGCGGTCTACGACGTACTGGTCGTCGGGGTCCCCGACGAGCGGTGGGGGCAGCGGGTGGTCGCGGTGGTGCAGCCCACGCCGGGTGCCAGCCCGACGCTCGAGGAGCTGGTCGAGCATGCTCGTGGCCATCTGGCCGGGTACAAGCTTCCGAAGAGCGTCGTGCTCGTCGACGAGGTGCTCCGGTCGCCAGCGGGCAAAGCCGACTACCGCTGGGCCAGGAAGACCGCAGAGGGCGCGACCGACGCGGAATCTTCACCTTCCGGACACCCCCCGCCGCCCGGCTAGATGGGAGACTGCGGCGGATGAGGCGGATGGGAAGTGTCGATGCAGCGTTCCTCTACGGTGAGACACCGGCCTGGCACATGCACGTCTCAGCGGTGCTCATCGCCGATCCGAGCACCGCGCCGGGTGGCTTCTCGATCGATGAGCTGAAGCGGCGGATCAGCAACCGGCTGCACCTAGCGCCGCAGTTCCGCTGGCGGCTGGTAGAGGTGCCCTTCGGGCTGGGCCGCCCGGGCTGGGTCGAGGACCCGGACTTCGACATCGACCAGCACATCCGTCGCATCGGCCTGCCCGCACCAGGTGGCCCCGAGCAGCTCGGCAACCTCATCGGGGACCTGGTGAGCCTGAAGCTCGATCGCCGCAAGCCCCTGTGGGAGTTCTGGGTGATCGAGGGACTCGAGGGCGGGCGGCTCGCGATTCTGGCCAAGGTGCACCACTCGATCATCGACGGGGTCTCCGGCAGCGAGCTGGCATCGGTGCTGTTCGACCTCGAGCCCGACCCGCCCGAGGACGGAGCGGCACCTCCACGGGTGTTCGAGGAGCTACCGGGTCCGTTCGAGCTGCTGCTTCAGGGTGTGGCCGAGACGATGCTCATGCCATGGCGGGTGGTGCGGCTGGCTGAGCAGAGCATCCGGCAGGGGTTGAAGTTCCTCGGTTTCCAGCGTGAAGGCAACGCTCCGGTGGCGCCGTTCCAGGCGCCCCGTACCTCGTTCAACACCGAGCTCACCCCCCACCGCCGGTTCGCCTTCGCCACCGTGCCTCTCGACGAGGTCCGCCGGATCAAGAGGGTCTTCGACGTCAAGGTGAACGACGTCGTGCTGGCCTTGTGCGCGGGTTCCCTGCGCCGGTACCTCCTCAAGAACGACGAGCTGCCCGATCAGCCGCTCATCGCCCAGATCCCCGTCTCGATGCGGGCCGACGAGGACCGCACCGAGGTTGGGACCAAGGTCGGCGCCATGTTTGCCTCCCTGGCCACCAACGTCTCCGATCCCGTGCTCCGGCTGCTCTCGATCCACGAGAGCACGAGGAGCGCCAAGGAGATGCAACGGGCGCTGGCCGTCGAGAAGATCATGGGCATCACGGAGGCGGCTCCACCGGCGCTGATCTCGCTGGCGGCCCGGATGTACACCGCGGCGCAGCTCGACCGGCGGACGCCGCCGATCATGAACTTGATCATCTCCAACGTCCCCGGCCCACCCTTCCCCCTCTACGTGGCGGGCGCGGAGATCGAGTCGTTGTATCCGATGGGCCCGCTGCTGTACGGCACGGGTGTGAACGTGACGGTCTTCAGCTACCGCGACCGGGTGGACTTCGGCTTCATGGTGTGTCGGGAGGTGGTGCCCCAGCCGTGGATCCTCGCCGAGGGCATCGAGGAGGCCTTCGAGGAGCTTCGCGCCGCTGCGGACGCCGCCTCCTGTTGATCGCGTGCTTCGCACCCGCGCTGACCACTTCCTCCGAACCTGTCAGCCGGATGGGCGGAATCCGACAGCTTGGCTGACCACTTCCTCCGAACCTGTCAGCCGGATGGGCGGAATCCGACAGCTTGGCTGACAGGTTCAGGTGGGATCGACCGGTGGGGTCGACCGGTGGGGTCGACCGGTGGGGTCGACCGGTGGGATCGATGGAAGCCTCAACAGGTCGGTCGGCGTGGGTCGCCGTCGGTCGTCGCGGGTCGTCGGTCGTCAGATCAGGCTCAGCTGTGCGCCGGAACCGGCTCGAGCCGTCGCCCGGGCGTGAACCTCACCGGCATGTGCTTGATGCCTCCGATGAAGTTCGAGCGCAGGTACTCGGGCTCCCCGGCGAGCTCGATGTCGGGCATGCGGGTGATGATCTCCTCGAAGATGATCCGCAGCTCGAGGCGGGCCAGGTTGGCGCCCAGGCAGAAGTGGGGTCCGCCACCGCCGAAGCCGACGTGATCGTTGGGGGAGCGTTCGATGTCGAAGCGGAAGGGATCCTCGAACACCGTCTCGTCGCGGTTGGCGGAGATGTGCCACATCACGACCTTGTCGCCCTTCTTGATCAGCTTGCCGCCGAGCTCGTAGTCGCGCATCGCGGTGCGGCGGAAGTGGAGCACCGGCGTCGCCCAGCGCACGATCTCCTCGACCGCCGATGGCAGCAGGTCCGGGTTGGCCTTGAGCTTCTCAAACTGGTCAGGGTTCTCGATCAGCGCCTTCATGCCGTGCGAGGTCGCGTTTCGGGTGGTCTCGTTGCCCGCGACTGCCAGCAGCAGGAAGAACATGTCGAACTCGGTCTCGCTCAGCTTGTCGCCGTCGATCTCCGCGCCGAGCAGGCGCGAGACGATGTCGTCACGGGGGTCCTTTCGCTTCTCGGCCGCCAGCGTGTTGGCGTACAGGTACAGCTCGGCGGCCGCCTCACCGGCCGACTCGCGGTCGCCTTCGAACTCGGGGTCGTCGATGCCGATCATCCGGTTCGTCCAGTCGAACAGCTTGTGGCGGTCTTCCTGCGGGACGCCCATCAGCTCGGCGATCGCCTGCAGAGGGAGCTCGGAGGCCAGGTCGGTCACGAAGTCGCACTCGCCGCGCTCGATGACGTTGTCGACGATCAGTCGGGCTTTCGTTCGCAGGCCGGTCTCCAGCAGGCCGATCATGCGCGGGGTGAAGCCTTTGTTCACGAGGAGCCGGTACCTCGTGTGACGGGGGGGATCCATGTAGAGCATCATCTCCCGCACCATCTCGCCCTCCGGGGTGATGTCAGGGATGCTGATGCCCTTCTCGGCGGACGAGAACGCCTCGTAGTCGCGGTTGACCGTCACCAGGTCCGCGTGCCGGGTGATGCACCAGAAGCCAGGCCCGTCTGGTTCGGGGTGGAAGTAGACAGGGTCCTCGCGGCGGAGGACCTTGAACATCTCGTGGTGCCTGCCCTCGCGGAACACGTCGGGATCGAGCAGGTTGACGTCGCTGAGCTCCACGGCGAGGCCCCCTTCAGCGCTGGAAGAAGTAGAACGGATTCTACTTTTTCATCGGCGGACTCCGCCCGGTCATTGAGTCCGAACCGGCCCTCGCCTGCTTGCCGGTCGTCTCTCGACCTGTCTCGTCACCACCACTGCGGAGCGGGACCGTCCGTGCTCGAGGGTGTGGTCGCTACGATGCGCCGCCTGCAGGAGCGCGCCGCGCGGCGTGGGGGCAGCGCGACCACTGGGGCACGCCGGGGCACGCCGGGACGCAACCGCAAGGAGACGACGACCATGGGTGGGCCGCTCGAGGGGGTACGGGTCATCGAGATCGCCGGTCTCGGGCCAGCGCCGTTCGGCGCCATGGTCCTGGCCGATCTCGGCGCGGACGTCGTGGTCGTGGACCGCGCCGACCATGCCTTCGGCGCACCGCTCGAGTCTGCGAAGGGCAACGTCTACGCGCGGGGTCGGCGCTCGATCGCGGTCGACCTGAAGCACCCGGAGGGGGTCGACGTCGTCCGCCGTCTGAGCCGTCGGGCCGATGTCTTCATCGAGGGCTTCCGTCCGGGCGTCATCGAACGGCTCGGACTCGGACCGGAGGTGCTCCGAGCCGACAACCCCCGACTGATCTACGCACGGATGACGGGTTGGGGTCAGGACGGTCCGCTCGCGCAGCGGGCGGGACACGATCTCAACTACCTCGCAGTCGCCGGCCCCCTCGCCCACATCGGCCGTCGGGGTCAGCCCCCGACCCCACCGCTGAACCTCGTAGCCGACTTCGGCGGCGGCGGGATGCTGCTGGCCCTCGGCGTCTGCGCAGCTCTCGTCGAGCGGTCGGGCTCCGGTCAGGGTCAGGTCGTGGATGCGGCGATGGTGGACGGGGTGGCGCTGCTCGCTGCACCGATCGCGACCGCGTACCTGCTCGGGTACTTCAACCCCGAGCGGGGGACCAACTGGCTCGACTCGGGTGCGCACTTCTACGAGGTCTACGAGACCGCTGACGGGGGATGGGTGTCGGTCGCCGCGGTGGAGCCGCAGTTCTACGCCGCGCTCCTCGAAGGGCTCGGCCTCGCCGGCGAGGAGCTCCCCGACCAGCAGGACGCATCGCAGTGGCCGGCGATGAAGGAGCGGTTCGCCGCGATCTTCCGCACCCGGACGCGCGAGGAGTGGATGGAGATCTTCGAGGGTCTCGACGCGTGCGTGGCCCCAGTGCTCACCTTCTCGGAGGCGGTGTGCCACCCCCATCTGCAGGCCCGGTCGACCTATGTCGATGTGGAGGGCATCGTGCAGCCCGGTCCTGCGCCGCGCTTCGATCGCACACCCGCCTCCCTCGATCGGCCTCCTGCCCCGGCGGGCTATCACACCGACGAGATCCTCGCTGAGGCCGGCTACGACGCGGGGGCGATCGCGGGGCTTCGCGAACGGGGCGCCGTCGCCTGACCCCCGCCTGAGGCGTGCGGTCCCGGCTGGCTTCCGGGTGTGCCGTGGCGACTGGGCACGCTGGTGCCGCGCGGGGGAGTGCCGGCGGCTGCGCGAAAGAGCCGGACGTGCCGGCGCCCGAAGCAGACCTGACGACCCGTCACATCCTCGCCTAATCTGACGGACCGTCACGTTCTGGGCCGGCGGTCCGATCAAGGGGAGAAGGGGAAGCCAAGCGTGCATCTCGCGTACACGCCCGAGCAGGAGGCGCTACGTCAGGAGCTTCGGGAGTACTTCGCCCGGATCGTCACGCCCGAGGTCGAGGAGGAGATGGCACGCGGTGAGATGGGCGGCCCGCATTGCCTCGAGGCGGTCAGACAGATGGGCCGCGACAACTGGCTGGCGGTCAGCTGGCCCGAGGAGTACGGGGGCCGGAACCTCTCGCTGGTGGAGCAGTTCATCTTCTTCGAGGAAGCCCACGGCGCGAACGCGCCGGTCCCCTTCCTCACCGTGAACACCGTCGGGCAGACCATCCTCCAGTACGGGACGGAGGAGCAGAAGCGCTGGCTGCTCCCAGGCATCCTGCGCGGCGAGACCCACTTCGCGATCGGCTACACGGAGCCAAGCTCGGGCACCGACCTCGCCTCACTCCAGACCCGGGCGGTTCGGGATGGGGACGAGTGGGTCATCAACGGGCAGAAGATCTTCACCAGCCTGGCAGGGTTCGCGAACTACATCTGGCTCGCGGCTCGCACCGACCCCGATGCCCCCAAGCACAAGGGCATCACCATCTTCGTCGTACCTACCGACACGCCGGGGTTCTCCTGGCAGCCGATCCAGACCCTCGGTGGGGCGGACACGACCTACACCTTCTATGAGGACGTGCGGGTGCCCGACGCGAACATCATCGGCGGGTTGAACAACGGGTGGAGCCTGATCACGAACCAGCTCAACTACGAGCGGGTGTCCCTCGCCATCCCCGCGTGGGCGGGACGCATCTTCGAGAAGGTCGTGGCCTGGGCCAAGGAGCACCGGACCCCGGACGGTCAGCGGGTCATCGACCAGGAGTGGGTGCAGATGTCCCTCGCCCGCTGCCGGGCTCAGATCGACTACCTGACGCTGCTGAACTGGAAGGCCGCTACCTCTGAGCAGCTCGATCCTGCACTGGCGTCGGCGACCAAGGTGTACGGCACCGAGATGTACATCGAGGTCTACCGGGCGCTGCTCGAGATCCTCGGTCAGGCGGGGTACCTGCGCCGGCACTCGCCGGGCGCGGTGCTCAAAGGCCATCTCGAGCGCGCCTATCAGGGGACGTTGATCCTGACCTTCGGCGGTGGCACCAACGAGATCCAGCGGGATCTGATCGCCCTGTTCGGCCTCGGGATGCCCCGCACCCCCCGCATGTAGGAGCACCGGATGGACTTCAGCTTCAGCGAGGAGCAACACGCGATCGCCGAGCTCGCCGGGCAGATCCTCGGCGACCGGGTCACCCACGAGCGGCTCGTGGAGCTCGAGCGCGCGGGTGAGCCCTTCGACGCTGGTACCTGGGAGGAGCTGGCCAAGGCGAACCTGCTCGGCATCTGCCTCCCCGAGGCCGATGGAGGGAGCGGCTTCGGCATTCTCGAGGCCTGTCTCGTGCTCGAGCAGATCGGCCGCACCGTTGCCCCCGTGCCGTACCTCGCCACCGTGGTCAGCGGGGCCATGCCCGTCGCCCGCTTCGGCTCGGAGGATCTGCGGGCTCGGATCCTCCCGGGGGTGATCGACGGCTCGGTGGTGGTGACGGCCGCCCTCGGTGAACACCACGCGGTGACCGCCCGACCGGACGGCGACGGATGGCGCCTCGATGGCGACAGCTGGTTCGTACCCTGGGGTGAGCAGGCCCGGCACGTGCTGGTGCCGGCACACAGCTCGGCGGGAGAGGTCCTCGTGTTCGTGGTCGACCTCGACCGTGCGGGGCTCACCGCGGAGCCGCTGCTCACCACCACCGGGCTGCCCGAGACGCACCTGTCGTTCAGGGATGTGCCGGTGACCGGAGCCGATCTCCTCGGCGATCCGGGTCAAGGGCGCGAGGTCCTCGACCACCTCGTTGACCACACGACCGTCGGGTTGTGCGCGCTCCAGGCGGGGGTGAGCGAAGCTGCGCTGCGGCTGACCGCCAGCTACACCTCCGAGCGCCACCAGTTCGGCAGCCCCATCGCCACCTTCCAGGCGGTCGCCCACCGAGCGGCCGATGCCTACATCGACACCCAAGGGATCCGCTTCACCATGTGGCATGCGGCGTGGCAGCTCGCCGCCACCGACGCGGGCGAGTGGCCCTCGGCAGCCGAGGCCATCCACGTCGCCAAGTTCTGGGCTGCCGACGCGGGTCAGCGGGTCGCACACGCCGCCCAGCACCTCCACGGCGGCATCGGCGTCGACACCGACTACCCGTTGCACCGCTACTTCCGGTGGGCCAAGCAGCTCGAGCTGACCCTTGGCGGAGCGACCCACCACCTGCGCGCGCTCGGATCGCTGCTGGCATCGGAGCCGCGATGACGGTCCAGTATCGATGCCGGCTGAACCCATTCACCACGGACCGCGCTGCACTACAGTGCGGCCTCTTCACCACCGAGGGGGATGATCGGTGAGACTTCGTCTGCTGGTCGTGGGGCTCGCGTTCGCCGTGCTCGCCGCCGCGTGCGGCTCGCGGGCCTCCCGACAGGAGATCCAGGCAGCCGACGCGAAGTCGGCGTTGACCGGCAGTGCACAGGCTGGAGTCGGCGGGCCCTCCGCGCAGCCGGGAGGCAGCAGCCAGCCAGGCATGTTCGGCACCGTGCCCTCCCCGTGCGGGCCGGGTGACGCGTCGGGTGCCACCGATGTCGGGGTCACCGACACCGAGATCAAGGTGGTGACGATCGCCGATCCCGGTGGGCTCAAGCCAGGCTTGAACCAGGGCGTCTTCGACACCATGAAGGCGTTCGAGAAGTGGTGCAACGATCAGGGTGGGATCAACGGTCGCAAGCTGAAGGTCGAGCTGCGCGACGCGAAGCTGAGCGAGTACCAGGCCCAGGTGAAGTACGCCTGCGACAACGCGCTGGCGATGGTGGGGAGCATGGGTGTGCTCGACCAGACCGGGGCTCAGGACCAGGTCGACTGCGGCCTGCCGAACGTGGTCGCCGCCGCAGTGAGCCCCGAGCAGACCGGCGCCGACTTCACCTTCCAGCCGCTGCCCAACCCGGTGACCTCCTATCTCGTGGGTCCCGCGCTCTGGGTGGCGAGGACCCATCCCGATGCGATCAGGAACGCTGCCGCCCTCCGCACGAAGCTGAGCATCACCGAGGTGCAGAGCAACCGGCTCATCGAGGCCTACCGGACCGCCGGGTTCAACTTCACCTACGTGGACTCGGCCAACATCGGCGAGTCGAACTGGGCCCCGATGGTGCTCTCGATGAAGAACCAGGGCGTCACGTTCATGACCCTCACGTCATCGTTCGAGGAGATCATCCCCCTCCAGCGCACGATGGCCCAGCAGGGCTTCGACCCAGTCGTGGAGCTGGAGGCGAACTTCTACAACCTCAAGTATCCGCAGGAGGCGGGCTCCGTCGCGGACGGCACCTACGTTCGGCTGACCACCTGGCCGTTCGAGGAGGCCGACCAGAACGCGGCGATGACCGAGTACCTCCGGGCGCTGAATGCCGCAGTGCCCGGTGCGCAGCCGGAGCTGCTCGGCGTGCAGGCCTGGTCCGCGGCGCTGCTGTGGGCGACCGCGGTGAAGGATCTCGGCTCCAACGTCACCCGCAGCGCCCTGATCGAGCGGCTCTCCCAGATCCACCAGTGGGATGGCGGGGGTCTGCACGGCACCAGCGACCCCGGGGCCGGCAAGCCCGCGCCGTGCTTCATCGTGATGAAGGTCGAGGGCGGTGGGTTCGTCCGCGAGTACCCCAGGGCTGACGCCGATGCGCAGGTCTACGAGCGGGGCCGGGGATTCGACTGTGATCCAAGGAACGTCGTGGCGCTCACGGGGAACTACGGCTCGGGAGCGAAGGCCAGGCGGTAGGGGACGCCATGAGCGACTTCGTCTCCTTCACCATCCTCGGCCTGGTCACCGCGTCGGTGTACGCGGTGGCTGCGAGCGGCCTGGTGGTCACGTACACCACGTCGGGCATCTTCAACTTCGCCCACGGCGCCATCGGGATGATGGGTGCCTTCATGTACTGGCAGCTCCTCGACTGGGGTCTGCCCACGGCGGTGGCGATCGCTCTGGTGCTCCTCGTCATCGCGCCATTGGCCGGTGTGGTGATCGACCGGTTGATCATGCGGGGGCTCGAGGGCACCCCGGAGGTCACCAGGACCGTGGTCACGGTCGGCCTGCTGTTCGGCTTGATCGCACTCGCGCCGATCATCTGGCCGCCGAACCGCAACCGGATCGTCGGGGAGTTCTTCGGCGGGAGCAAGTTCCAGATCGGAGACGTCTTCGTCTCCTACCACCAGATCGTCGTCGTCGTCATCGCGGGCTTGGTGGCTGTTGGCCTGCGGTTGCTGCTCTACGAGACCAGGACCGGAATCGCCATGCGGGCGGTCGTCTCGAACCGCGACCTCGTGCGGCTCACCGGCGGCAGGCCTGACCGCGCATCGGCCACGAGCTGGGCGCTCGGCTGCTCGCTCGCTGCGCTGGCTGGGATCCTCATCGCCGACCGCGTTGGGCTGGAGGTGATGACCCTCACCCTGCTCGTGGTGAACGCCTATGCAGCGGCGATCGTCGGGCGTCTCGTGAGCCTGCCGATGACCTTCCTCGGGGCGGTGATCCTCGGACTCGCACAGTCCTACGCGGTGGGGTACCTCCCACAGAACCCCGATTGGCTCCCCCAAGGCATCGACATCGTGACCTCGCTGCGGCTGGCCATCCCGGTGGTGATGCTGTTCATCGTCCTGCTGGTGCTGCCGCAGGCGCCCCTTCGCGCCCACGGGATCGTGCGGAGCAGGGAGGTCGTGGCCCGCCCCAGCATGCGGAGCGCCCTGATCGCCGGTGCCGTGCTGGTCGTCGGGGTGGGGATCATCTCAAGCTTCCTCGACGCGTCGCAGATCGCCTCGTGGAGCAAGGGACTGGCGTTCGCCATCATCATGGTGTCGCTCGTGCCTCTCACCGGCTACGGGGGGCAGATCTCGCTGGCCCAGATGAGCTTCGCCGGTCTCGGTGCCTACGCCATGGCGACCTGGGGATCGGGCGGCAGTCCCCTCGGCCTGCTCGGCGCCTGCGTGCTGCCGGCGCTCGTCGGTGCGCTGGTCGCATTGCCCGCGGTCCGTTTGAGAGGGATCTACCTGGCACTGGCCACACTGGCCTTCGCGGTGTTCATGGACCGCGTCGTCTTCACGCAGGACGCGATGTTCCGAGGCGGGTCCAAGCCCATCGATCGGCTTTCGTTCCTCGGGATCAGCTTCGAGAGCGACCGCTCGTACATGATCCTGCTGGCGGTCGTCTTCGCGGCGGTCGGCATCGGCGTGGTCCACCTCCGTCTCGGGCCGTTCGGGCGTCGGCTGCAGGCCATGAAGGACAGCCCGGCCGCATGCGCCACCCTCGGCTTGAACCTGACCGTGACCAAGTTGCAGGTCTTCATGCTGTCGGCCGGGATCGCCGGCCTCGGCGGCGCCATGCTCGGAGGGCTGCAGAAGACGGCCACCGTGAGCCAGTACGACACCTTGCAGAGCCTGCCCGTGCTCCTGATGGCCGTGGCCGGTGGCATCGGGATGGTGAGCGGCGCGCTCTTCGGCGGGGTGCTCTACGCCTCGTTCCCGGTCATCTCGGAGGCCGTCCCGCCGCTCGCCAACCTCTTGAAGGTGGCTCCCGGTCTGATCGGCATGAGCCTCGGTCGCAACCCGAACGGCGCGGTGAGCGAGATCCTGATCCAGGCGGAGGCGATCCGTCGCCGGCTCGGCCGCGCCGGGCGGGACGAGCGGGCGGCAGCGGGAGCGTCGGAGCGCCCGAAACGGCTTGTCGATCCGGTGGCCGACATCGAGCTGCTGGGGGTCGACCGCCCCTTCACCCCTGCCGATCTCGCCCTGATCGACGAGATGCTCGGACTCGACGAGGAGGAGCTGGCCCGTGGCGCTGCTCGAGGTTAAGGAGCTCAGCGTCAGCTACGGGGGCCAGCGCGCGCTCGATCGCGTCTCGCTCGAGGTCGACGCGGGGCGGGTGACCGGCCTGATCGGCCCGAACGGCGCAGGCAAGACGACGCTGTTCAACGCCATCACGGGCCTGGCGAGCCCCGTCTCGGGTCGGGTGCTGCTCAACGGCATCGATGTCACCGAGTCGGCTCCGCACGATCGGGCGCAGCGGGGCCTGGCCCGGACCTTCCAGCGCTTGGAGCTGTTTGGGTCGCTCACCGCGCGGGAGAACCTCCAGGTCGCCGCTGAGATCCCGCGGCGGTGGGGCTCCTCTGCCGAGAGTCCTGACGCCCGGGTGGAGGCGGTGATCGAGCTGGTGGGCATGCAGTCCTTCGCCGACACCCGAGCCGACGTGCTCACCACCGGGCAGGCCCGGCTGCTCGAGCTGGCTCGGGCGTTGGTGACCAGGCCGAAGGTGCTGCTGCTCGACGAGCCGGCGTCAGGTCTCGACTCCTCCGAGACGGAGGGGTTCGCCCGCCTGCTCGGCACGCTCACGGGCAACGGCACTGCGCTCCTGCTGGTCGAGCACGACATGCCTCTCGTGATGCGCGCCTGCCAGCGCATCTTCGTGCTCGATCATGGGCGCATGATCGCGGACGGGCCCCCGGAGCAGATCCAGCGGGATCCTGCGGTGATCGAGGCGTACCTGGGTCCGATGGGGGTCGAGGCATGACCTCCCGTGCCGCCGTCCCGGAGACCCCGCTCCTCGAGCTCCACGACGTGCACGCGGCCTACGGGCGCATCGAGGTGCTCCACGGCGTCAACCTGTCCGTGCCGGAAGGTGCGGTCGTGGCGCTGCTCGGGCCGAACGGTGCGGGCAAGACGACCACGATCAACGTCTGCAGTGGACTCATGGCGCCCACCAGGGGAGCGGTCTACCTCGCGGGCCGGCGGATCAACGGAGCGTCCGCCGATCAGTTGGCGAGGGCGGGGCTGTGCACGATCCCGGAGGGGCGAAGCGTCTTCCCGAACCTGACCGTCGAGGAGAACCTGGCGATGGTGACCCTCGCCGGGCGGCGATCGTTCGCCGAGGTGCTCGACGAGAGCTACGGACGCTTTCCACGGCTGAAGGAGCGTCGCCGCCAGCTGGCGGGCACGCTCTCGGGTGGGGAGCAGCAGATGCTGGCGCTGGCACGCGGACTGGCGAGCGATCCGGCACTGCTGCTGCTCGACGAGCTGTCGATGGGCCTCGCACCCCTCATCGTCGAGGAACTCTACGACGCCGTTCGTCAGATCGCGCGGACCGGTGTCTCGATCCTGGTCGTGGAGCAGTTCGCGCGAACGGTCCTGGGCGTCGCCGACCTGGCGGCGATCATGTTGCACGGTCAGGTCGTGAAGGTGGGGGACCCGCGCGAGCTGGAAGCGGAGCTGTCCGCCGCGTACCTCGGGGTCTGACGGCGGTTCGGGGTTGATCGGTCGGAGGAGACCTGCCCGTCACGGGCGCACATTGGAGGAGCGATGGAGAGCAACCGGCAACGGATCGAGGAGTTCAAGCAGGAGCTGGCGTCGATGGACCTTCGCCCACCGGAGGACTCCCAGGAGCGTCTCTGGCTGATCGCCGGGATGGTGCTGCCGCTGCTCGGGTTGGTCGCCATCTTCATCGGCTGGTGGGGCGCGTCGGGCACGGTGTATCCGGCCGAGCAGTTTCCGTACCTGATCTCCGGTGGTCTGCTCGGCGTGGGCCTGATCACGGCTGGTGCTGCCCTGTTCGTCCGCTACTCGCTCACCCGCTACCTCCGGTTCTGGCTGATCCGTCTGGTGTACGAGCACCGGGCCCAGACCGATCGAACGGTCGAGGCGCTTCAGAGCATCGAAGCGCTGCTGCGATCAGCGATCAGGCCCCGTCAGAAGGCGGACTAGGCCATGCCCTTCACGGGTCGCACCGCGCTGATCACGGGCGCGGGTAGCGGCATGGGGCAGTTGTCAGCGTGGCGGTTGGCGGCGGCCGGAGTCGAGGTCGCGGCGATCGACGTCGACGAGCCTGGGTTGGAACGCACCGCTCGCCACGCACCGCAGATCGTGCCGATCGTCTGCGACGTGCGGGACCACGACGCCGTCGCACGTGTCGTACGTGACTTCGAAGCCGAGCACGGGCCGCTCGACCGAGTGGTCAACGCGGCGGCGGTCGCGCCCGGAGGCCGGTTGGTGGAGCAGCCGATCGAAGAGATCGAGCAGGTCTTCGCGGTCAACGTGGTCGGGCTGATGAACGTGACCCGGTTGACGCTGCCGGGGATGCTCGAGCGTGGTCGGGGTGATCTGATCCAGTACGGATCCCTGGCCGGCTGGCTGCCGAGCCAGCGGCTCGGGGCGTACTCCGCCAGCAAGGCGGCGGTGGTGTCGCTCACCGAGACGCTCTGGCACGAGCATCAGGGTTCCGGGGTGCGGATCGTGTGCGTGTGTCCGCCGGTGGTCGACACGCCACTGCTCGATCGCATCGGCGATCGGGGGCCCCGGGCGCTGGCACGCACCCGGCGCATCCGGCCGGAGGAGGTGCTCGACAGCATCGAACAGGCGCTCGACGAGGGCCGGCTCTTCGCGTTCCCGGGTCGTGGCACGACCTCCCTGTGGCGACTGCGGCGCTTGGCGCCGAGCGTCATCTGGAGGCGCATCGACGCGCTCGAGCGATCGTGAGCGGTTGACCCGCAGGGCCCGTCGATGCAGGGCCGCGGCGTTTGAGCGGCGTGCTGTCGGCAGGCTCCCTGATCAGCGTGGGACGATCTCGGGCGCGCCGAAGCTGGCCGACATGATGGGCGTGCCCGAGGTCATGAGCGCGGCTTTGGGCAGTCCGAGGGACCGCAGCTCCTCGGCCATCGGGTGGCCGCCGCCGAGCTGCAGGGTGGCGCCTCCGGGTCGGGCGCGCAGGCGGCGACTGCGGGTGACCCACGGGGTGCGGCGCAGTACGCCGTCGCACCAGGAGTAGCAGGCCATCTGCATCTCCCCACCCGGCAGGGGGATCCATCCCGGTGCCACGTCGAAGGTCAGCACGGGCTCGCCGTTCTCGGTGATCCGACAGTGGGTGTGGCCGGCGCGCTCCACGTAGTCGATGTCGGTCACCCACTTCGGGAACCCCCACAGGCCGCGGCCGACCCTGCAGGTGAACTCCTGGTTGACCGGCAGCCGGTGGATGAACGTCGTGACCCGCCGGAGGGACGGGCGGTGACCCGGACCCGCATCGTGGGGTTCGACCACGAAGGCCACTGCGAACTCGTGGTAGGGACCGAGGTCGTTGTCGGTGTACTGCACCGCGGACAGCGCGCAGACGGCCCGGCCACCGCGTTGGCGGACCACCCGTAGGCCTGAGTAGTCGATGAGCGCCTGCGCTGCGTCGCCGTCTACGAGGTACTGCGCGGCCACCATCTTGGCCGAGCGGACCTCCACCGGCACCGCGATCTGCTCACCATCGAGTTCGAAGCGGTCGGTCGATGTGGCTCGTTCCGTGAGGGTCACAGCACCAGGCTAGAACACGTTCCACTACGCTGCCGCCTGTGCGGAGCACCCAGATGAGGAGGGCGTGATGAGGACGGTGGTGATCACCGGTTCGGCGTCGGGCATGGGGGCGGCCATCCGGCACCGGCTCGAGGCGGACGGGGACCGGGTGATCGGCATCGACCTGCAGGGCGAGGACATCGACGCCGACCTCTCCACGCCCGATGGTCGGGGCGCGGCGGTGGAAGCGGTAGCCGAGATGAGCGGGCGACGGGTCGACGCGTTCGTGGCCTGCGCGGGACTCGGCCCCACCGTCAGGCCCACCTCGCGGATCGTGGCGGTCAACTACTTCGGCGCGGTGCGCTTGCTCGACGAGCTGCTCCCGATGCTCGCCGCCGGCTCGTCGCCCGCAGCGGTCGCCATCTCATCGAACTCGATCGGTCTGGTGCCGATGGACGACACCTCCCTCATCGATGCGATGCTCGCAGGTGACGAACCGGCGGCGCTGGAGCTGGCCGCCCGCTTCGACGGTGCGTCGGTGTACGGCATGACGAAGCACGCCCTCGCCCGTGCGGTGCGCCGCAGGGCACAGAGCTGGGGTGAGCGTGGCGTGCGGCTCAACGCCATCGCGCCGGGACCGGTGCTGACCCCCCTGTTGCAGCAGTCGCTCGACGATCCCACCCTCGGGCCGTTGGTCGACGCCCTGCCCGTGCCGCTCGGGCGACGAGCCCGACCCGATGAGATCGCCGGGCTCGTCGCCGTGCTGCTCTCCCCGGTCGCCGGGTTCGTGCACGGCAGCCTCCTGTTCGTCGACGGAGGCACGGACGCGCTGGTGCGCCCCGACCATGTCTGAGGGTCGGACGGAGCCGTCGGCTCCCCGGAAAGCTCCCCGGCGGATGCGCATCTGCTACACGACACCTCTGGGTGATCCCCGGGAGGCGGCGGGGTTGTTCGCCGGGATCGAAGCGGCAGGCTACGACGCAGCCTTCTCATTCGAGTCCAGCCACGATCCGTTCATCCCTCTCGCACTCGCAGCTGGGGCCACGTCGTCGATCCGGTTGGGGACCGCGGTGGCCATCGGGTTCGCCCGAAACCCGATGATCCTCGCCAACATCGGCTACGACCTGCAGCTGCTCACCGAGGGGCGCTTCGTGCTGGGTCTGGGCAGCCAGATCCGGCCGCACATCGAGAACCGCTTCAGTGAGCGCTGGGGTCGCCCCGCGGCGCGGATGCGTGAGATGGTGCGTGCCATCCGGGCGATCTGGGACGCATGGCAGACCGGCGGCGAGCTCGCCTTCGAGGGGGAGTTCTACCGGCACACGCTGATGACCCCGGCCTTCGATCCCGGCCCCAACCCGTTCGGCACCGCGCCGATCCTGGTGGGCGGCTTCGGACCGGCCATGGTCGGCGTGGCCGGCGAGGTGGCCGACGGCCTGGTGGTGCACCCGTTCAACAGCCGGCGCTCGGTTGAGGAGACGACGCTGCCGGCGCTTGACGCGGGACTGGCTCGGGCGGGTCGTCGCCGGGAGGAGGTCGAGGTGATCTGGGTGACCAACGTCGTCACCTGGGACGACGACGCCGAACGCGAGCACGCCCTGCTCATGGCTCGCGCCCAGCTCGCCTTCTACGGTTCGACCCCCGCGTACCGCCCGCCGATGGAGCTGCACGGCTGGGCAGATCTGCAGCCGGCGCTGCGGGCCTTGTCCAAGCGGGGAGCCTGGGAGGAGATGGCTGCGCTGGTTCCCGACGAGATGCTCGAGACCCTGGCGGTGGTCGGACCCCGTGACGAGATCGCGGATCGCATCGTCGATCGGGTCGCGGGGCTGGAGCGGGTCGATCTGGCGCTGGTGAACAATCGCAACCCCGATCCGGCCTACTTCGCTGACGTGGTCGCGGCGCTGAGAGCCCGGATCTGAAGCCGCTGCCGCAAGGCGGTGCCGGCGGCGGAGCGCTGGTCAGTCCGTAGAACAGGTTCTAGCCTCGCGACATGTCTGAGGAACCCCACCTGCTGTTCGAGCGCGACGGCCACGTCGCGATCATCACCCTCAACCGCCCTGAGAAGAAGAACGCGTTGAGCGGCGAGATGCTCGTGCGGATGTACGACGCATGGCTCGAGATCGACCGCAACCCAGAGATCCGGGTGGCCATCGTCACCGGCGCCGGGGGGAACTTCTGCTCGGGAGCCGACCTGAAGGCCATGGCCGCAGGGCACCCGGAGGACGAGTACACGAAGCGCTTCGCGCAGGATCCCGACCTGCACTGGAAGGCGCTGCTGCGCCACTTCGTGCCGGGCAAGCCGTTGATCGCCGCGGTGGAGGGCTACGCGGTCGCCGGCGGCTTGGAGCTGGCGATCTGGTGTGATCTACGGGTGGCTGCCGTCGATGCGGTCTTCGCTGTCTCGTGTCGTCGCTGGGGCGTGCCGCTGGTCGATGGCGGCACGGTTCGCCTTCCTCGCCTCGTCGGGCACGGGAACGCGCTCGACCTGATCCTGACCGGCAGGTCGGTGGGGGGCGAGGAGGCCCGGATGATGGGGCTCGTCAACCGTCTCACCCCTCCGGGTGAGGCGCTGGCGCACGCCGTGGAGCTGGCACGGGAGCTCGCTCGCTTTCCGCAGGGGTGTCTCCGTGGCGATCGACGGTCGTGCTACGAGCAGTGGGACCTGGACCTCCCGTCTGCACTGCGGAACGAGACGGAGATCGGCCTTGGGGTGATCGCGTCCGGCGAGACGTTGGCGGGTGCCACCAGGTTCGTCGCCGGTGCGGGTCGCCACGGCCGCCCGGACGAGGGTGTGCCTCCCACGGGCAGCGATGGGGCGGCATCGACGAAGTAGCGTTTCGCTGCATGTGTGGCCGGTTCGTGGCGGCATCACCGCCCGATGAGATCGCCCGCTTCTTCAACGCAGAGACACCCGAGGTGCGTCTGGAGCCGAGCTACAACGTGGCTCCAGGCAACGACGTGTACGCCGTGCTGGAAGAGGGTGAGCACCGGCGGCTCGAGCCGCTCCACTGGGGTCTGGTCCCTCGCTGGGCCAGGGATCCCTCGGTGGGCAACCGCTTGATCAACGCCCGGGCGGAGACGCTCGCCGAGAAGAACGCCTTCAAGGACGCCTTCCGCAAACGGCGCTGCCTCATCCCGGCAGACGGCTTCTACGAGTGGCGCCGGGAGCCGGGCAAGAAGGCGAAGCAGCCGTACTTCATCCGTCGCCGCGATGGCGAGCCGATGGCCTTCGCTGGCCTCTGGGAGTTCTGGCGGAGTGCGGGTGCACCCGAGGATGGGCTCCGCTCCTGCTGCATCATCACCGGTGAGGCGAACGAGAAGGTGAGGCCGGTCCATGACCGCATGCCGATCATCCTGCCGCCGAGCGCGTGGGACGCCTGGCTCGACCCGAACGAGGACGACCTCGAGCTGCTGGGAAGGCTCCTCGTCCCGGCACCAGCGTCGCTGATCGAGCTCTATCCGGTGAGCACGGACGTCAACAACGTGCGCAACGACGGCCGCCGGCTCATCGAACCGATCGAGACCCAAGGCACGCTGCTTTGACCGCGACACTCCGGCGGCGTCTCGACAACGTCGTGCTTCGATGGCAGGCCCGGTTGGACAGTGAGTGGGTCGACCGCGTCCTCCCGTGGCTGCTGGCGACCGGGTTGTTCGTGTGGCTGGCGGCGCTCGCGCTGGCGAAGGCCCGATCGCTCGACGGCACGGTGGACCTCGCTGCGTACACGCAGGCGGCGTGGGCCATCCGGGAGGGCCACGAGCCCGTGATGACGGTGACCAGCGGCGTGCACCTGCTCGCCGAGCAGGTGGCGCTGCTCTTCTACCCGATGGTCGCCGTCACCTATCTCACCACGATCATCCCGGGCCTGCTGCTCATCCAGTCCGGCGCCCTCGCCGTCGCGGTCGTCCCGTTGTGGCGCATCGCCCGGCGGTTGGCGAACCTCCGGGTGGGTGCGGCCGGCACCCTCACCTTCGTATATGCGCTGTACCCGACCATGCACAACCTGAACCTGGCCGGATTCGATCCCGCCGTCGTGGCCCTCCCAGGGCTGCTCGCCGCGTGCTACTTCGGCCTGACCGGCCGGTGGCGCTGGTTCGCCGCGTGCTGCGTCGTGGTCGTGGCCGCCCGAGCGGACCTGGCGCTCGCCGTCGCCGGCCTCGGCGGTCTGCTCGTCCTCGAGGGGAAGCGCCGTCCCGGCCTGCTGACGGCGACGCTGGCCCTCGGGTGGTTCCTGATCGCCGCGCTGGTCATCCAACCCTCGCTCGGCGACGGTTCGTTCCCACACCTGGAGGCCTTCGCACCGTTCGGCAGCTCGCCTGCCGGTGTGGTCTGGGGCATGCTCACCCATCCCCTCGGGGTGCTCAGCCGGCTGGTGCGAGAGCAGAACTTCGACCTGGCGGTCACTCTCTTCGCGCCGGTCGTGTTCCTTCCCGTGCTCGCGCCACGGTTCCTGCTGCCGGTCGTTCCCCTGCAGGTGCTGTATCTGGTGGGGGAGGTTCCCTCGCAGGCGGTCTACGGCAAGCAGACCATCGCGATCACGGCCTTCATCTTCCTGGCCACGGCGATGGCGCTTCGACACCTCGGCCGGATGGGACTCGAGAAGGTCACCGTCGACCCCCGGCTTCTCGGGGCGCTGCTGCTCGCGGGCACGGTGTTCTTCGTCCGCGACGCGAGCAGCTCGCCGTACCGGGAGCCGTGGAACTGGGGTGGCCAGGACGAGGTCGACGCGGTACGCCTCGACGCACAGGAGCGCATCGAACGGAGCGCACGGGTGCGAGCCTCACGATCGATGTTGCAGGTGCTCGCGGAGCGACCGGTGCTGTACCAGCTCGAGCTCGGTGACCGCCCCGATCCCGCCGCCGCCGCACGTGGGGTCGACGTGGTCGTCCTCGACGAGCGCGAGGCCCCCGGTTGGGACGCGGTCGATCGGCAGGTCTTCCGCCTGGGCATGCTGACCAGCGGGTTCGAGGTCATGCTCGACGATCACCAGATCGTGGTGTTCCGCCGACGCGCCACGCCCTGATCGACCGCCGTGACGACGTGGCGTGCCGGCGCGGTGGACCCGCGGTGCTGAACGGGGTCAGCCGAGGTGCTCGGTGCCGAGCTGCGCTCGGAGGCGGGCTGCGGCTGCGTCCAGGGCTGCGGGATCAGGTGACGGGTCGGCGTTCGAGAAGTCGAGGTCGTGCACCCCGTTGATCGGCACGACGTGCAGATGCACATGGGGAACCTCGAGACCGGCGATCATGAGACCGACCTTCACCGGCTGGAAGACGGCCTGCTGGGCCCGCGCGATCCGCTTGGCGACCACCAGCAGGTGGGCGGCAAGGTCGTCGTCGAGGTCGATCCAGTGGTCGACCTCCTCGATCGGCACCACGAGGGTGTGGCCGTCCCGCAGGGGGTTGATGGAGAGGAAGGCCACACAGCGCTCGTCGCGCCAGACGAACCGTCCTGGGAGCTCACCTTCGATGATGCGGGTGAAGATCGTCGCCATCGCCTCTACTGCCTCGTCGTGGGGAAGCCCTTCCGGGCCGGGTCGGGGTCGATCCGCCGACCGGTCCGGATCGTAGGCTGGAGCGCGTGACGATGCCCGACCAGCCCCGCAGCGACCGTGGCCCGGTGGGCACGTCGGCGCCGACCCCGCCGCTCCCGCGCGCTCGCCGCACTCTGCCGGGCGACGACCGGATCCTCACGGTGCCGAACCTTCTGACCGTGGTGCGGCTTCTTTGCCTGCCTGCCTACCTCTGGCTGCTCCTGGGGCGCGAGGACCGGGTGGCAGCGGCCGTCCTGCTCGGTGGGCTCGGGGCGACCGACTGGGCCGATGGCTACATCGCCCGACACTTCAACCAGAGCTCGGATCTCGGGCGGGTGCTCGATCCGGTCGCGGACCGGATGCTGTTCTTCGTCGGGGTGGGAGGGATCCTGGCGGTGGGGGGTGCCCCCCTCTGGTTCAGCGTGGTCGTGCTGGTGCGCGAGGCGCTCGTCGGAGGCGCAGCGGTGCTCCTCGCCCTCCTTGGCGCGGCGCGCATCGACGTGACCTGGTTCGGGAAGGCCGGCACGTTCTGCCTGATGTTCGCCTTCCCGCTGTTCCTCGCCGGCTCGAGCGACAGCGGATGGGCCCCGGCGTTCGAGAACCTGGCCTGGCTGGTCGCCATCCCCGGGCTAGCCCTCTCGTTGTATGCCGCCGTGCTCTACATCCCCATCGGGATGCGGGCCCTCCGCGAAGGCCGCGCCGCACGAGGCGGCAGCACCCAGCTCGGCTGAGCGACCCAGTAGGTTGCGGGGGATGAAGGCAGTGATCATGGCCGGCGGCGAGGGCACCCGGCTCCGACCTCTCACCTCGAACGCTCCGAAGCCGATGCTCCCGCTCGTGAACCGACCGATGATGGAGCACGTCGTCGAGCTCCTGAAGAGCCACGGCTTCGATGACATCGTGGTCACGGTCGCCTTCCTCGCGAACGCGATCCGCAACTACTTCGGTGACGGCTCCGAGTTCGGTGTCAGGATGGTCTACGCCACCGAGGAGACACCGCTCGGCACCGCGGGATCCGTCCGGAACGCGATGGACCACCTCACGGAGCGGTTCCTCGTCATCTCCGGTGACGTGCTCACCGACATCGACCTCAGTGCCATCGTCCGCTTCCACGAGGAGCGTCAGGCGGTGGCCACGATTGGGCTGGCCCACGTCGAGAACCCGCTCGAGTTCGGCATCGTCATCACCCGGGAGGACGGCGCGATCGAGCGCTTCCTCGAGAAGCCAACGTGGGGCCAGGTGTTCAGCGACACGATCAACACCGGGATCTTCGTCCTCGAGCCCGAGATCTTCGAGTACATCCCCCCGGACCGCCCGGTGGACTTCTCCGGTGAGGTGTTCCCCACGCTGCTGGACAAGGGCCGACCCCTCTTCGGGGCCATCGCCGACGGCTACTGGGAGGACGTCGGCACACTCGAGGCGTACGTGCGGGCGCACCGGGACATCCTCGACGGCAAGGTGCGGGTCAGCATCCCGGGATTTGAGATGCGGCCGGGGGTGTGGATCGGTGAGGGGGCGGAGATCCACCCGGAGGCGCGGATCGTCGGCCCGGGTGTGATCGGCGACAACTGTCGCCTCGAAGCGGGAGCGCGCCTCGGTGAGTACAGCGTCCTGGGGGCGAACGTCCGGGTGCGCAACGACGCAGTCCTGGAGCGCTCGGTCGTGCACGACAACGCGTACCTGGGGGAGGGGGTCCACCTGCGCGGCACCGTGGTGGGGCGCTCCTGCAACCTGCGCAACGGGGTTCGGGCGGAGGAGGGCGTGGTGCTCGGCGACGAGTGCTTCATCGGCGACGATGCACTCCTCGCCTCCGGGGTCAAGGTGTACCCGTTCAAGACCGTGGAGGCCGGCGCGGTCGTCAACACCTCGATCGTCTGGGAGTCCCGCGGGGCGCGCAGCCTCTTCGGACGTGACGGCATCGCCGGCCTGGCGAACGTCGACATCACCCCGGAGCTGGCGACGAGGGTCGCGATGGCGTTCGGGAGCATCCTCAAGAAGGGCGACCGGGTGATCACCTCCCGCGACTCGAGCCGGTCGGCGCGCATGCTCAAGCGGGCGATGATGGCGGGCCTCAACGCGGTCGGCGTCAACGTCGAGGACCTGGAGGTGGCATCGGTGCCGGTCACCCGCTTCGTGCTGCGCCGACCCAACGACAGCGCCGGGATCACCATCCGGCTCCTCCCCGCGGATCCGCAGTCGGTGATCATCAGGTTCTTCGACGCTGACGGCCTCGACATCACCGAGGACACCCAGCGCAAGATCGAGCGGCTGTTCAGCCGGGAGGACTTCCGACGCGTCTTCCCCGGGGAGATCGGTGACATCGGCTTCGCTCCCCGGGCGCTCGAGCACTACTCGACCGCACTGGAGTCCACCGTCGACATCGAGCGCATCCGGGCCGCGCAGTTCAAGGTGGTCATCGACTACGCGTACGGCTCGACCTCGTTCGCGATGCCGAACGTTCTCGCCAAGCTCGGCCTCGATGTCCTCGCGGTCAACCCCTTCGTGTCCACCGCAGGCGTGCTGCGCGATGACCTCGCGGGACACGCGCAGAACGTGGCGAACCTGGTGCGCTCGTCGGGCTCACACCTGGGCGGGGTGCTCGACCCCGACGGCGAGCGGCTCATCCTGATCGACGACTCGGGCCACGTCCTGAGCGACAGCGAAGCCCTCCTCGCGATCCTGCGGTTGCTCCCGGGGAAGCTGCATGGTGACCGCGTCGCGCTCCCGGTCTCGGTCACCTCGCGGGCCGAGGAGATCCTCGCCCCGCACGGCATCGAGGTCGTCCGGACGAAGCTCTCCAGTCCCGCGCTGATGGATGCGGCCCGCGAACCGGGTGTGGGGTTCGCCGGGAACGAGCACGGCAACTTCATCCTCCCCGGGTTCCTGCCCGGCTTCGACGCGTCGGCGACCTTCGTCAAGGTGCTTGACCTGCTCGCCTTCCACGATGGGCGCCTGTCGGAGGTGGTCGCCGCTCTGCCGAGGGTGCACATCGTCCACGAGACCGTGGTGACCCCCTGGGACCAGAAGGGGGCGGTGATGCGCTCGCTCATGGAGCAGAGCAAGGACCGCGAGGTCGTGCTCGTCGACGGAGTGAAGGTGCTCCACGACCAGGGTTGGGCGCTTGCGCTGCCCGACCCCGAGGAGCCGATCACCCACATATGGGCTGAGGGCGCCAGCGACGCCGACGCCCGGCGGCTGGCGCAGGAGTACGCACGGCGCATCCGCCAGCTGGTGCGCTGAGCCAGCCACCTCCGGCGGTGACCGCCCGGAACCCTCGTGCGGATGTTGAGGGTTCACGGGATCGGGTAGCGTGCGGAGCCATGGACGTTCCGGAGGACCTCCGCTACTCGAAGGATCACGAGTGGGCACGGGCTGAGGATGGGCTCGTCCGGGTGGGTATCACCGACTACGCACAGGATGCGCTGGGCGATGTGGTCTTCGTCGAGATCCCTGAGGTCGGTACCCGCGTCTCAGCCGGTGAGAAGATCAGCGAGGTGGAGTCCACCAAGTCCGTGAGCGACATCTACGCCCCGGTCTCTGGCACCATCACCGCGGTCAACGCGGACCTCGCCGATGAGCCCGAGCGGCTCAACCACGACCCCTACGGTGACGGCTGGATCTGCGTGATCGAGCCCAGCGACCCGACCGAGCTCGACGGACTGCTCGACGCGGCGTCGTACCGGGCTCTGATCGATGCCTAGGAGGTCCCCGTGACCGACGTGTTCTGCAACAACTGCGGGCACCGGAATCCGCTCGGCTCCAACTTCTGCTCCTCCTGCGGGGCGGTGCTCGAGACCCACGCGGCGGAGAGCACCACCATCACCTTCCACCCGACCACGCCTGCCGACCCCGTCGAAGAGGAGCTCACCGTCGAGCTCGGTGAGTTCCCCGACGACGTCGGCGTGCTCGTCGTGAAGCGGGGGCCTGCTGCGGGCTCCCGCTTCGCCCTCGACAAGGCCCTCGTGACCGCGGGACGGCATCCCGACAGCGACATCTTCCTTGATGACATCACGGTCTCGCGCCGCCACGCGGAGATCACCCGCGAAGCCGGGGGCTACATCGTGCGAGACGTGGGCTCCCTCAACGGCACCTACGTGAACCGGGAGCGGATCGACGGTCCGGTGCCTCTGCGCAACGGCGACGAGGTGCAGATCGGCAAGTTCAAGCTGGTGTTCTTCCAGGGAACCGGTCCGGTCGATCGCGATCATGGCTGAGCGCAAGCACCTCTCGATCGGCGAGGTCCTGAACCTGCTCCAGGAGGAGTTCCCGGACGTCACGATCTCGAAGATCCGTTTTCTCGAGAGCCAGGGTCTGCTCGACCCAGAGCGCACACCCTCGGGTTACCGGAAGTTCTACGACGCCGACATCGAGCGGCTCCGCTGGATCCTCCGTCAGCAGAAGGAGAACTTCCTCCCGCTGAAGGTCATCAAGGACCGCCTGGCGGCGGGCGAGCTCGATGAGCCGGTCTCGGCTGCCTCGACTGCACCGGGTGGCACAGGGCGCAGCTCCGCGCGCGCGTCGTCCCCCGCCCCGGCCCCGGCCCCGGTGGAGGCTGGCGCGGCTGAGCGCGCTGACGCCGAGGCGGACGGTGCCGGCAGCGCTGCCCGCGGCTCGTACCAGCGGCGAGGCGTCGCTCGTCGGGGCCGGAACGGATCGAGGAGCACGCTCCTCGACGCCGGTGAGACCGCGGTGAACATGTCGCTCGACGAGCTCGCCGCGGCCACCGGGCTCACCCCCAGGATGATCGGTGATCTCGAGCGCTTCGGGTTGCTCACCAGCCGGAGCCTCGGGAGCAGCACCTACTACGACGAGGACGCGCTGGTCGTCGGCCGTCTGGCGGCCGGTTTCCTCCGCCACGGCGTGGAGCCCCGCCATCTGCGGATGTACAAGGTGGCCGCCGAGCGCGAGGCGGGCGTGTTGGAGCAGCTGATCCTGCCGCTGCTCAAGCAGCGCAGTCCGCAGGCCCGGCGTCAGGCCCTCGAGGTGCTCGACGAGCTCGCGGATCTCGGTGAACAGCTTCGGGTGGCGATGCTGCGCCACGCGCTCCGGCAGTACCTGGGTTCGAGCTGAGCGGTCACCGCGGTACGCGATCACCTCGGTACGAGTGCGGCCACGGTCGGTCCGAAGCCGCTCCGACCAGTTGCCCGCCGCGAGCTCGGGACCTGCCAGCCGGTCGCCGCGCTCGGCGGTCAGGACGGTAGGGTGACTCGCCGATGGTCGAGATGGAGCTCCTCGCCGTACGGATCGAACTGCCGGGCAACACCCCGGTGGTCCTGCTCCGGGAGCTGACCGGTGAGAGACGCATCCTGCCGATCTTCATCGGCCAGCCCGAGGCCACCGCGATCGCGTTCGCCATCGACGGGGTGATCACCCCCCGCCCGATGACCCATGACCTCATGAAGAACCTGCTCGACGAGCTTGGCGTCACCGTCGAGCGGATCGTGATCACCGACCTCTCCGAGGGAACGTTCTTCGCTGAGATCCATCTCAGCCAGGGCACAGCCCGTCATCAGGTCTCGAGTCGCCCCTCGGATGCCATCGCTCTCGCCCTGCGGGTGGGGTGCCCGATCTTCGCTGAGGAGCCCGTGCTCGCTGAGGCTGGCCTCGTCGAGGAGACGGAAGACGAGAGCGAGGAGGTCGTCGAGAGGTTCCGGGAGTTCATCGAGTCGGTCAACCCCGACGACTTCGCCTCCTGAAGTGACTCGCGCGTTCCAGCACAGCCTCCAGCTCCAGTCGAGATCGACGGTTCTGAGACAGCTCTGCAACCATCGACTCGCGATCGGTCGTTGACGGTTCGGGCTGGACGTGCCTACGCTGCTCTCGCTCACACCGGCGTAATTCCCTCGCTGTCACGTTCCGGGCCACTTCTCGCGCCGGTTGGACGTCGGGGGCGGGGCGGTGCATGAGCCGCCGAGGACGACGATGCGATCTGGGGGCTGAGATGGCTGCTCGAGTCGGGGACCACGGTTACAGCGGAGCGAAGGCAGCCGAGATCGTCGGGATCACGTACCGCCAGCTGGACTACTGGGCACGCACCGACCTCGTGCGTCCGTCGATCGAGGACGCCAAGGGCAGCGGGACCCGGCGGCGCTACAGCTACCGTGACCTGCTCGAGCTGAAGGTGATCAAGACCCTGCTCGACGCCGGCATCCGGCTCGAGACGGTGCGCGAGATCTTCACGTACCTCCGCGACCACCTCGGCGAGGATGTCACCCGCGCCAACCTCGTGATCCAGGGCAGCCGCTCGGTGCTGATCCAGACCGACGGTGAGCTGATCGACCTGGTGAAGAAGGGGCAGGGGGTCCTGAACATCCTCCCCCTCGCCGGGGTGAAGGAGGAGGTTGACGCTCGCATCGTGGAGCTGCGTCCGACCTCCGAGGACGGGGCGACGGTCACCCGTCTGGCCAGCGGCGGCTGACGCAGAGCCGACGGCCCGCTCCCTCCCGGCCACACGAGCGCGCGTCGCGCGCCTCGGCGACGCCCAGTCTGCAACCCCTCCCTGCGCGCCCGTCCGGGGCGGACCTGGACCATCCACGTCCTCCCCGTGAACTTGGTTCATACTTTGAACATGGTTCATCTTCAGGTGGTGGCGGACGACCGTCGGGAGCGGGCTCGTGACCGGAAGCGCCGACGGTTCCTCGAAGCGGCCTCCCGAGTCATCGACGAGCGGGGGCTCGACGGCCTGACGATGCAGGCGATCGCCGAGCACCTCGACTGCGCGGTCGGCACCATCTACACCTACTTCGAGTCGAAGGCGGCCCTGCTGGCCGCCCTGCAGGCGAACGCGGTCGACACTCTGCTGGCCTCGCACCGGAGCGCCGCCGCTGGGTGGCAGACGGTCATCGAGCGGGAGGAGCTCGAGCCCACCCTGGCCTGCCTCGTGCAGCTGCAGGCGTTCGGCGGGTTCTTCTGCGCCGCATCGGTGGTGTTCGCCGACGAGTTCCACCTGCAGCGACTCCTGCTCACCCAGCGGCCGCCGGGAACCTCCGCAGCCGATCTCCGCAGACCGATGAGCGTGCTCGCTCGGCTCTTCGAGATCCCACGCACGCTCCTCGACGAAGCGGTCGGGCTCGAGGTGCTCGAGCCCGGCGACAACCTGGAGCGGGTGGTGCGCTGGATCGCCGCGCTCGACGGCGTGCTGCTCCTCGACGAGCTGGCTGGGGTGGACCGTCACCTCTTTCGGGCTCAGCACCACGGACGGGCGCTGACCGCGGACCTCCTCGTGGGCTGGGGTGCCGATCGGGCTGACGTGGAGGTCGCGGCGAGCCATGTCGACCGGCTCGCCGCCATCGGTCCGCTGGCCCCACCCCCGGACGGACCGGGCTTCGACTGACCGTCAGTAGTGTTGGCCACCTATGACGCCACGCCGCTCGCCCCTCGATCAGCACCACCGCGCGCTGGGCGCGAAGATGGTGCCCTTCGGCGGCTGGGAGATGCCGCTGCAGTACCCCTCGGGCACCATCGCCGAGCACCGTGCGTGTCGGCATGGGGCCGTGGTGTTCGACGTGAGCCATCTGGGGACCGTCCGAGTCACCGGCGGGGGAGCGTTCGCCGCGCTCCAGGCTGCGTTCACCAACGACCTGCGAAAGATCCGTCCCGGTCGAGCCCAGTACACCCATCTGCTCGACCCCGACGACGCCTCGGTGGTCGACGACATCATCGTGTGGTGGGTAGGGCCGGAGCGCTTCGATGTGATGCCGAACGCCTCGAACACGGAGCGGGTCACGGGTGCGCTCGACGCTCCGACCGCCGGGGTCGAGGACGTCACGGCCAGCCGGGCCGTGCTCGCCGTCCAAGGTCCGGACGCCCGATCCCGGCTCGCCACGCTGAGCACGGCGGCCGCGGAGGTCGGCCGGTTCCGGGTCGCGGAGATCGACTGGTGCGGGGTGCCCCTGACGGTGGCCGGCACCGGCTACACGGGCGAGGACGGCGTCGAGATCGCGGTTCCCGTCGAGCAGGCCCCCGATCTGTGGACTGCCCTCCTCGAGGCGGGGATCGCACCCGCCGGCCTCGGCGCGCGCGACACCCTGCGGCTGGAAGCGGGCCTTCCGTTGCACGGCCATGAGCTCGGCCCGGGCATCACGCCGCTGCAGGCCGGACTCGACTGGGTGGTGAGCTGGGACAAGGGTGACTTCCGCGGCCGAGCCGCGCTCGAGCGCGAGCGGGAGGCTGGCCCCCGGCGGCGCCTGCGCGGGCTGATCACCGAGGGGCGGCGCCCACCGCGAGCTGGCCAGCAGGTGCGTCGGGCCGGCGAGCCGGTGGGCGTGGTCACGAGCGGGAACTTCTCACCGGAGCTCGAGTGCGGGATCGCCCTCGCGTTCCTCCCTCCGGAGGTGGAGCAGGGCGAGGAGCTGCTCATCGACGCCCGGGGCACCGAGCTGCCGGCCCGGGTCGTGCCCACCCCTTTCATCAGGCGCTGACACCCGCCATCAACCGCTGACGCCGGGCGGTTCCGATCCGTCCTCTCGTCTCCGCCCGGGCGCCTGCTCGGCACGCAGGATCACTCAGGTGGCGTAGGCCTCGACTGGAGGGCAGGTGCACATGACGTTGCGGTCGCCGTAGGCGCCGTCGATCCGGCTCACCGGCGGCCAGTACTTCGCCGCGCGCAGGCCTACAACTGGGTAGGCCGCCAGCTCACGGCTGTACGGGTGCGACCACCCGTCGGCCAGGACGTCCTCAGCGGGGTGCGGGGCGTTGGCAAGCGGGTTGTCGTCGCGCGGCCACTCACCCGCGCCCACCCGGTCGATCTCCGCCCGGATGGCGATCATGGCGTCGCAGAAGCGGTCGAGCTCGGCCCGGCTCTCCGACTCGGTCGGCTCGATCATCAAGGTGCCCGCGACCGGGAACGACATGGTTGGCGCATGGAAGCCGTAATCCACCAGACGCTTGGCGATGTCGTCGACGGTCACCCCGGTGGCCTTCGTGAGCGGACGGATGTCGATGATGCACTCGTGCGCCACCATTCCGTTCTGTCCCGTGTACAGGATCGGGTAGTGGGGCGCGAGACGGGTCGCCACGTAGTTCGCGCTGAGGATCGCGTGCTGCGTCGCCGCCAGCAGCCCCTCCGGGCCCATCAGCGTGATGTACGCCCAGGAGATCGGCAAGATGCTCGCCGAGCCCCACGGCGCGCCGGCGACCGGCCCGACCCCCGTGGCGGGCCCCGCATCGGCCACGACCGGGTGGTTCGGCAGGAACGGAGCCAGGTGCGACCTCACCGCTACCGGCCCGACGCCGGGCCCGCCACCGCCGTGGGGGATGCAGAACGTCTTGTGGAGGTTGAGGTGCGAGACATCCGCACCGAACTGACCCGGCTTCGCCACCCCCACCAGCGCGTTGAGGTTCGCGCCGTCGAGGTAGACCTGCCCGCCGTGGCGATGGACGATCTCGCAGAGCTCGGTGATCCCCGCCTCGAACACACCGTGGGTCGACGGGTAGGTCACCATCACACAGGCCAGCTCGCTGCCGTGGTCGGCGGCCTTGACCCGCAGGTCGTCCAGATCGACGTTGCCCCGGTCGTCGCAGGCCACGACCACCACCCGCAGCCCCGCCATCGCGGCGCTCGCCGCGTTGGTCCCGTGGGCCGAGGCCGGGATGAGGCAGACGTCGCGGTGACCCTCGCCTCTCGACTCGTGGTACGCGCGGATCGCGAGCAGCCCGGCGAGCTCACCCTGTGAGCCGGCGTTGGGTTGCAGCGAGACCGCGTCGTAGCCGGTCACCTCGGCCAGCATCTGCTCGAGCTCAGCGATGAGCTCCCGGTACCCGCGGGTCTGCCCGGCAGGGGCGAAGGGGTGGAGCTGCGCGAGCTCGGGCCACGTGATCGGCATCATCTCGACGGTCGCGTTGAGCTTCATCGTGCACGACCCGAGAGGGATCATCGCCCGGTCGAGCGCGAGGTCGCGGTCCGCCAGGCGTCGCAGGTACCGCAGCATCTCCGTCTCCGAGTGGTAGCTGTTGAAGACCGGGTGCGTGAGGAACGGCGAGCTCCGCCGCAGCCCAGCCGGCAGCACCTCCTCGACCGTGCGATCGAGGTCGTCGACGGAGGCCTGCACCCCGAAGGCCTCCCAGACCAGCTCGACCGTTCGGCGGGTGCTGGTCTCGTCGAGGGTCATGCCGAGCTCACCGTCTCCGAGTGCGTGGACCCGGAGGTTGATCCCGAGGGCCTGCGCGCGCGCGGCGATGGCGTCACGGGCAGCGCCGACCCGCACCAGGAGCGTGTCGAAGAACTGCTCGTGGACCACCTCGACGCCTCCGGCCCGCAGCCCCGCCGCGAGGATCCTGGTCAGCCGGTGCACCCGCTCGGCGATGCGGGTGAGACCGCCGGGGCCGTGATAGACGGCGTAGAAGCCCGAGACCACCGCCAGCAGGACCTGTGCCGTGCAGATGTTGCTGGTCGCCTTCTCACGTCGGATGTGCTGCTCGCGGGTCTGCAGGGTCAACCGGTAGGCGCGACGTCCTGCGGCGTCGACCGAGACGCCCACGAGCCGCCCGGGAAGGGTGCGCTTGGCGGACTCCCGTACGGCCATGAACCCCGCGTGCGGGCCGCCGAAGCCCAACGGCAGCCCGAATCGCTGGGAGGAGCCCACCACCACGTCGGCGCCGATCTCGCCCGGCGGGCGCAGCAGCACCAACGCCAGGAGGTCCGCGGCCACGGCCACCAACGCGCCCTGGGCATGGGCCCGGTCGATCAGCTCGGCGTCGTCACGCACGGCTCCGGTGGAACCCGGGTACTGGAGCAGGACACCGAACACGCCACTGGACGGCAGGTCGCTCCTCGGGTCACCGACGAGCGTCCGGAGGCCGAGCGCCCGGGCCCGGGTGGCGACGACCGCGATCGTCTGGGGGTGGCAGTCCCGGTCGATGAAGAAGCACGATCCCGTCTTCGCGTTCTGGCGGTGGCAGAGGGCCATCGCCTCCGCCGCGGCGGTGGCCTCGTCCAGCAGCGACGCGTTCGACAGCTCCATGCCGGTGAGGTCCGTGACCATGGTCTGGAAGTTGAGCAGTGCCTCGAGCCGCCCCTGCGAGATCTCCGGTTGGTACGGGGTGTAGGCGGTGTACCAGGCGGGGTTCTCGAGCACGTTGCGCTGGATCACCGGGGGGGTGATCGAGCTCGCGTATCCCATCCCGATGAGCGAGGTGGCCACGGTGTTGCGGGAGGCGAGCTCACGCAACCGTTCCAGGGTCTCCGACTCGCTGCGGGCAGGCGGCAGCTCGAGGGGCTTGTCCCAGCGGATCGAGGCGGGCACCACCCGGTCGATCAGCTCGTCCAGGCTGGCGCAGTCGAGCACCGCGAGCATCTCGTCGCGATCGGCGGCGCTCGGACCGAGGTGGCGCCAGACGAAGGCGTCGTGGTCCTCGAGCTCGTGGAGGGATCGGTGCTCACTCGTCATCGGGGCTCCTCAGGGGACGCGCGGGGTGCTTCGGACACCCCCCGCTGTCGTCGGTACCTGAGAGTTTCTGCCCCTTCGGTGAGCGACGTCCCGGTGGGACCGGAGCGTCGCTGCTCTCCAGCGTTGCCTACGCCTGCGGTGCGGTGGCCTGAGAGATTCCGGGGTGGTTGCTCCTTCGGCGCCCCGTTCGGTGTCGCTGCCGAGCGGGGGCTCTCCCACAGGCGGTCATCGGCCTCGGTTGTGCGGCCAGCCTAGCCCGTCGCACTCAGTCGCTGGTCTTGGCCGCCTTCTCTTCGGCGTGCCGCTGGATGGCGGACATGATGGCGTTTCCGGCGGCGCCGATGAGCTGGTCGCGGTTGGCGGCTACCCACTCCTTGGACTGCGCCGGTCGCCGCGCCGACCCTTGGAAGTGGGGCATGACGTACTGCGCGATGAGCTCGTAGGACCGTCGGGTGGCCTGCGGATCCGCCCACTCGTGGGCCTGGATCAGGAAGGTTCCGAACCCACCGTTGCTGAGCTCGATCAGGTTCTCGATGAACGCGATCAGGTCGTCGGGGGTGCCCACCACGCCGCCGCCGCTGTTGTTCATCTGATCCGCGAGGGCCTCCGGTGGGCCCTCCGGGACCATCGGGAGGGCGGCGACCTTGCGGAAGTAGTCGAAGTACGCGCCGAGGCCGTACTCGACGTCGCGATAGGCCTGCTCCTTCGTCTCCGCGACGTGCACCTGGCTGACCAGCCGCCAGGCCCGGCGGTCGACCACCGTGCCGAACTCGGCGGCTCGCTCCTCGCAGACCTCCCAGTGCTGGCCGAGCAGATCGATGCCGGCTCGCTGGGTGGCACCGATCGACAGCAGCGAGCAGCCGAACTTGCCCGCGGCCCGCGGCCCCGAGGGGGAGATCATCGCGGCCACCGCCACCTCTGGGTGTGGCCAGGTGTACGGCTTGAGGTGGAGGCGTGCGTCCTTCAGGGTGAACCACTCGCTCTCGTGGGTGACCGGCTCGTCCGAGCGGAGGAGGCGGAGGATGACCTCGAGCGCCTCCTCCATGCGGTCCCGCTGCACGGCGGGGTCGATGCCGAGCATGAACGCGTCCGAGGGGAGTGCGCCCGGACCCACGCCGAGCATCACCCGGCCCCGCGTGAGGTGGTCGAGCAGGACGATCCGCTGCGCCACCATGAACGGGTGGTGGTAGGGGAGGGACACCACCCCGGTGCCCAGTCGGATGTGCCGGGTGCGCTCCGCGGCGGTGGCGATGAACACCTCGGGGGAGGCGATGATCTCGTAGCCGCCGGAGTGGTGCTCGCCGATCCAGGCTTCGTCGAAGCCCAGCCGGTCGAGGTGCACGATCAGCTCGAGGTCGCGTTCGAGGGCGAGGGTCGGGTTCTGGCCCGTGGGATGGAACGGAGCCATGAACGTGCCGAACCGCAGGGGCCAGTCCATGGGCGGCTATTCGACCTCAACTTGACCGGACGGTCAAGCAGCTGTCGGGCGATCAGGCCAGCTGTCGGGCGATCGTGGCGTGGTCGAAGTAGTTCCGGAAGCAGGTGAGGATCTCGCCGTCGAACAGGAAGAACGCGGCCGCCCGGAAGCGGAAACCCTTGCCGGTCGGATCGAAGTCCTCGATCCTGCCCAGGTGGGTACCGGTGACCCACGCCTCGGCGATCACCGCGTCGTCCGCGTGGTAGAGCGCGATGAGCTCCGCGGCGTAGTCCGGGAACGCGATGCGACGCTCCCGCAGGTAGCGAGTGCACACCGCCAAGCCGTCGTAGACCCGGTTGTTCCCGATCAGCTCGTAGCGGGGGTGCGGGAAGACCTCCTGCAGGCGATCGAGCTCGCCCGTGCGCTCGATCTCCAGGAGCGCAGCGATGGTGGCTTCCCGTCGTCGGCGGAGCTGTTCGTCAGGCACGGTCAGTCGAGGAGATCGGGTTGCTCACGCACGATCGTGTCATACAGCGGCTGGAAGCTGAGCCAGCCCGCCATGCTGCTCCCCACCTGGCGGGAGGTCAGCTCCGCCATCTCCGGCTCGATCGGCACGAGCGGACCGGCAGCCTGCGCGAGCAGCTGCGCCTGACAGCTGCGCTCCATCGTGATGAACCACCAGACCGCCTCGTCGACGGACCGGCCCACCGTGAGCAACCCGTGGTTGCGCAGGATGACCGCCTTGTTGTCACCGAGCGCGTGTGCGATGCGCTTGCCTTCTTCGACGTCGAGCACCACCCCCGTGTAGTCGTCGAAGAGCGCGTGATCCCCGTAGAACGCGCACACGTCCTGCGTGATCGGCTCGAGGAGCCGACCGAGAGCGGAGAACGCCTTGCCGTGCACGGAGTGCGCGTGCGCCGCGGCCATCACGTCCGGTCGGGCTGCGTGCACCTGCGAGTGAATGGCGAACGCCGCCCGGTTGATGTCCCAGTCGCCCTCGACGATCTCCCCACGGTCGTTGCACAGGATGAGGTCGCGCACCCGGATGTGCTGGAACGGCATGGCGAAGGGATTGACCCAGAAGTGATCGGTGAGCTCAGGGTCTCGGGCGGTGATGTGCCCCGCCACCCCCTCACTGAAACCGAACTTGCCGAAGAGTCGGAAGCTCGCAGCGAGCCGCTGCTTGATGTGGAGCCGCTGCTCCTCCACCGAGTCGAACACCGGCATCGAGTAGGGGATGGGCTTGCCCACGGTGGTTCCTCCTGCGGTTGCGAGGCAGACGTGCCCCCCGTCACAGGAACCAGTCTACGGTCACCCTCCGCGCCATCGGAGAGCCGGCGCCCCCGGATCGCCGACCACTCGGAGGTGCCGTGGAGTTGACGACCCTGCCGGCGCGTGGTTGTCTCGGCCCGACAACCGAGATCGAACGTCGGAGTCGGGGAAGCCGGTCGAAGTCCGGCGCTGACCCGCAACCGTAGGTCGGGCGGAGGTCCCGCCCGGCGAGCCGGAATGCCGGCTCCGATGGTGAGGCTCTTGGACAAGCCCGTCGTGGATCTGCGGAGCTGAGCCTGGAAGCACTGCTCAGCGCCCCTGCCCGGAAACGTGCAGGGGCGTTTCGCGTGAGGTTCCCGGTCACGACGAGCCGACAGGCTGGCACCCGAGGAGGAGGAACCCACGTGAGGACGAGAAGCAGGTCCTGGTTGCACCTGGTGGCGTTGCTTGTCGCCACTGCCGCGCTCAGCGCCGGGCTCGCGCCGGCGGGGGCTGCTCCGCCGACGAGCGATCCGTCGACCGCGGCGGCCTACGGCGCACGGTGGATCGCCCGGCAGGTCTCGGCGGGTGGCGCGCTGCCCGACTTCGGGGGCGACCCCGCGGTCGGTCCGACCGTCGGCGGTGCGCTGGCGCTGGCAGCCGCGCGTGTCGAAGGCGAGACCTTCGAGCGGATGCTCCACTTCATCGAGACGGGGGCGGAGTCCTACATCAGCTCCTCCGGCGACGACAGCCCGGGCGCGATCGGCTACCTGCTGCTGTTGAGCGCCGCGGCGGGGGAGGATCCGACCTCCTTCGCAGGGATCGACCTGGTCAGCCGGCTGGGGGAGACGCTCGGCGACTTCGCTCCCGGCCTGTACGGGGCCGCAGACCCCACCTACGACGGGGTGATCCGCCAGTCGCTCGCGATCCTCGGTCTGGTGGCCAACGGCTACACGCCCCCTGAGGAGGCGATCGACTGGCTTCTCGACCAGCAGTGTCCAGCGGGCTCCGCGGCCGGGACGGTCGGTGCGTGGCAGGCCTACCGGGCCGACACCAGCGAGCCGTGCCAGGCTCCCGACC
>JBBFLY010000004.1:68879-79134 GCA_037478855.1 Acidimicrobiales bacterium
CCGGGAACCTTCTCCGGGCCGGACACCAACTCCACCGCGTTCGCGTTCCAGGCCCTCGTCGCCGCGGGGGAGTCACCCGCGCACGACGTCCTCGACCTGCTCGCGTCGTGGCAGCAGCCCGACGGCGGCTTCGAGTTCCTCCTCGGTGCCGGCGTCGACCCGAACTCGACCGCGCTGGTCGTGCAGGCCATCGTGGCCGGGGGAGAGGACCCCGCCGCAGGTCGCTGGGTGCAACCCGGTGGGTCTGCGATGAGCTCGTTGCTCGCCTGGCAGCTCGGCTGCGACCAGGCGGCCTCGGACCAGGGGGCCTTCGCCAGCCCGTTCAGTGACGGTGCGCCCGATCTGCTCGCCACCACGCAGGCGGTCTGGGGCGCGTCCGGGCAGGCCTTCCCCTTCGCGGGCCCAGTGGTCTTCGGGCCGAGCCCCGAGCCGTGCCAGCCTTCGACCACCACGACCGCGCCGTCCAGCACGACCAGCGCACAGCAGCCCGATGGCACTGCGGTGGCAGCGACGCCGAGATACGCGGGCTGACAGGTCCACCGCCGCATCCCGCCGACCTCGCTACTTTTGTCACGTGACGAAAAGAGAGCGCAGGACGACCGGGGCGGAGCAGCAGCGGTGTCGGTGGTGCGGGCGGCCGGTAACCCAGACCGGCCGGGGGCGACCCCGCCTGTACTGTCGGCAGGGATGCCGACAGCAGGCTCATCTGGCTCGCAAGCTGGCTGACACACACGGGCTGCGGGATGATGACGTGATCGTGCGCCGCGCCGATCTCGAGGAGCTGCAGAGCCTCCTGTACTGCCTGCAGGCCGCGATCGAGGACGTCGACCGGGACCTGGCGACGTCGAACCGGTGCGCCGACGTTCGCGACGCGCTGCGGTGGCTGCTCGACAACGCCCGGCCCCTGGCGTCGGTCTGGATCGAGCCTCGGACGGCTTCGCCCACCCCCTGACCATTTCGTCAATTGACGGAAGATCGACACACCGGGTGCCTCCATTCACCGGACGGCCCACCCGGGTTCGGCCGTCGAGAGGCGGGCCGCGGTGGACCAGGGGTGCGTGCAGCCGCGCCGATCGCCGCGGAGCGAACCTCCTCAGCAGCCTCGGACCAGGGGTGGTCGAGTCGGTGCCGGGCCCACCCAGCAGCGGGCCACGGGCCGTACCGGTCGATCCCGGCAGCCGGAGCGAGGGCCAGCTCCGTGCGGACGATCCCTTCCGGTCATCGCTCCGACATCTGGTCCGCTACTTGACGTAACGAGGATTATCGGCGGATCTTGGCGGGCGGGCGGTGCGGTCCGGTCAGCGCGCCCGACCGGCCGGCGCAGGGACGCCGCGGCCAGCCGGTCACCCAACAGTCGTCGAGAGGCAGCCGATCAGCGCCCGGTGAGCGGCTCGCGGTCAAGTGAGCGGCTCACCACCGGCGGAGAGCTCGCCCGCCAGGTGCCCGGTGTCGTTGAACCGGCGCAGGATCCAGCGACCGCCCAGCGCCACCAGATGGCTGATCGACCCGTTGTCACAGCCGGCGAACGCGAACGGTCGGCTCCCGGTCGCTGTGGCCAGCGCACAAGCGATCACTCCGCCGTGGGCCACGACGACCACCCGCTGATCCGGGTGGGCCCGTGCGATCCGCTCCAGCGCAGGCATCACCCGGTCCCGCAGCTGCTCGTTGCTCTCCGCACCGGGGATCAGCCCCCACTCCTGCGCCTCCATCGCCGCGAGGAAGCGGGGATCACCCCGCGCGGCCATGATCCGCAGCAGCCCTCCCTCCCACTCCCCGAGGTGCACCTCGCGCAGGTCGGGCTCTACGACCGGCCGCAGCCCCGTGCGCTCCGCGAGCGGCTGAGCGGTCTCGACCGTGCGGCGGAGCGTCGTCACGTAGATCGCATCCACCCGCTCGCCACTGAGTCGCCGACCGAGCTGCTCGGCCTGCCAGCGTCCCTCAGGCGAGAGGGGCGGATCGCCGTGCCCGTCGACGAGGGGGAACGGCTCGCCCTCCCGGGCTGGTGCGGATTCACCGTGGCGGACCAGGAGCAGCTCCGTGGAGCCGGGCGGCGGGTGGAAGCGGAACTGGCGGTACTCGACAGACGATGTCCCCTCATCTCGCTCCACGAGGATCGCAGGCTAGGTCATTCGCTTCGCCGCGCGGCCGGCCGGTAGCTTGTCTGCCCTATGCCACGCCGCATCGAGGTGGAGCTCACCAGCTCTCGCGAGGACGGAACCTGGACGTGGCGCGCCGCCGGCGCGAAGCAACCCAAGGGCGAGCTCGACAGCTCCCTGCTGTACCCGGGCGCCAAGGTCGGTGACATCGTCCGTGCCGACGCCGAGTTCTACGTCGACGGCATCACGATCACCGCCGTGCTGCCTCCGAAGGAGAAGCCTCGCCGCGAAGCGGAGAGGATCGAGATCATCGGGTCGCGCCGGGACGAGCGCCTCGTGACCACCCGGCTCGTGGGCCGGGGCGGCCGGGCCGGGCGACAAGAGGATCGGGCGACGCTCGGTGAGCGCCGGCCCCGTCGCGAGCGCGGCGAGCGTGGCGAGCGGCCGGGGCGTGAGCGCGATCGGCGCGTCGAACGGGACACACCCCGTGGCGAACGCCGAGCCCGCCCCACACGTCCCGCTCCCGAACCGCGACCGAAGCCACCCCGCCTGCGACCCAAGCGCACCCATCGCAACGAGGTGCTCGCCTCGCTCCCCGCGGAGCAGAAGCCGATCGCCGAGCAGATCCTGCGGGGCGGGATCCCCGCGGTGCGTCAGGCGGTGGAGAAGCAGAACGAGACCAACCGGGCCGAGGGGAAGCCGCTCATCAACCCCGAGCCCCTCCTCGAGATCGCGGAGTCCCTGCTCCCGCGCCTGCGGGCAGCCGAATGGCGTGACCGCGCCGAGGCCGCGCTGGCCAGCGCGCAGGACGTCGATCTGCGCGACCTGCGCTCGGTGGTCGTGGCTGCCGAACAGGCAGCACGAGACGACGAAGCGCGCGCACTCGCCGAGCAGCTGCGAGCCGCGCTCAACCAGCGGGTCGAAGCCGAGCACACCGCCTGGCTCGCGGAGCTCGACGAGATGCTCCGCGACGGTCGGGTGGTGCGGGCGCTGCGCCTCAGCTCCCGACCGCCCAAGGCCGGAGTGCCGCTCCCCGCGGAGCTGGCCAACCGGCTGGCGGAGGCGACCGGAGCGAGCCTCACCCCCGAGACCGCGCAGGAACGCTTCGCGACCGTGCTGGACGCGCTCGCCTACTCGCCGGTGCGGACACGGGTCACGGCCCAGGGGCTGCCCGCCGAGCCTGGCGAGGAGCTCCTGGCGACGGTCAAGCGGCTGGCCGGCCGCATCCCCCAGATCGCCGCCCAGTTCGGCGTCGAGCCCGGCGAGACCACCAAGCAGGCGCGGCCGAGGCGGGCCGCTCCCCCACCTCCACCTCCTACGACGCCAGCTGCGACCGCCACGGAGCCGGCGGTCGACGCCGGGTCGCCGAGCGCAGGCGAACCGCAGGCGGAGCAGGCCTCCGAGCCGGGCTCGCCGCTCGCACCGATCGAGGGCTGAGCACGAAGCCGGCCCGAGGCGCCGTGGTGGTACCGGCGGCGCTGGTCAGTGTCCGGCCACGAATCGCTCCACCTCGGCGGGCCTGCGCAGCACGACATCACCGGTCTCGGGTCTCGCCCGAGGGTTCCACCCTGCCAACCCGAAGGGCACTCCCGCGCCGTGGGCGAGCGCGCGGTCGTGGGAGGTGTCCCCGATGACGACGATCCGATCCGGGCCGAGGCCCAACGCCTCCAGCACCGGTTCGAGACGCTTGGGCCCGTCGAACGCGTCGGCGAAGAGTGCGACCTCCGGTTCCCAGCCCAGCCGACGCAGCTCGTCCCGGCCGGACCGGGGATGCTTGTTGGAGCAGACCGCCCACCGATCGAGGGAGGCCAGCATCTCCTCCACACCGGGGAACGGCTGGGCCAGCGTCGGGTCGTAGAGATCGAGGTAGTCCTCGACCGAGATCCCAAGCCGTGCACACTCCTCGGCCAGCACGTGCCCGAACGTCACCGCCGCCTCGGCCACACCGAGCGCGACGAACGGTGCCACCAACGCGGCGTCAGAGTCGAGCAGCGTCCCGTCCAGATCGAAGACCGGAACCCGACGCACGAAACGCTCAGGTCTCCCGCGGGGCGAGCACCGACGCGCGACTGGCCCGCCCCCGGTACTCGCCGCTGCCGATCTCCTCGTCCCACTGGGCGCCACAGGAACGGCACACGCACGTATCGAGCCGGAGTGAGCCCAGATAGAGGCGCTCCACCTCGTACTCCCCGCAGAAGGGGCACCCCAGGTGCCCGATGGAACCCTCGTCGACGTCCATGGCTCTCGGTTCCGAGAGGCTAGCGAACCGCGCGCTGCGATGGTCGGACCCCACACCGTGACCCACCCGATGCTCGCCCGGTCGAGCGATCGGTCACCGGTTCGAATCACCGCTGCCCCACCGCCTAGGGTGCGGGGTCATGGTGGACTACGAGGTTCGTGGACGGGTCGCGGTCCTGACGATCAACCGGCCCGACAAGAAGAATGCGGTCAACGGCGAGGTCGCCCGAGGCATGGAAGCCGCGATCGACCGGCTCGAGGACGACCCCGAGGTCTGGCTTGGGGTGCTGCAGGGCGCGGGCTCTGTCTTCTGCGCCGGCGCTGACCTCAAGGCGATCAACGAAGGACGTGCTGGTGAGCTGCAGACCGAGCGCGGCGGCTTCGCAGGGATCGTCGCCCGCAAGCGCACCAAGCCGATCATCGCCGCGGTCGATGGGCCAGCGCTCGCCGGTGGCACCGAGATCGTCCTGGCCTGCGACCTCGTCGTCGCGTCCCGTGCCGCAAGCTTCGGCATCCCCGAGGTGAAGCGCTCCCTGGTCGCGGCAGCAGGCGGCCTGTTCCGCCTCCCCCGTCTCCTGCCCCGGAACATCGCCCTCGAGCTGGGGCTCACCGGTGACCCGATCAGCGCCGAGCGGGCCGCCCACTTCGGGTTCGTCAACGAGCTGTGCGAACCCGGCGAGGCGCTCGAGACGGCGCTCGCCCTCGCCGAGCGGATCGCGAAGAACGCGCCGCTCGCGGTGCGCGAGACCCGACGGCTCATGCTCGAGCTGGTCGATGCCGACGACGAGACCGGCTTCCGTGAGTCCGGTGCAGCCATGATCAACCTGGCCAGCACCGAGGACTTCTGGGAGGGCCCGAAGGCCTTCCTGGAAAAGCGCGAGCCCGAGTGGAAGGGGCGCTGACCCGCTCAGGTGAAGGCGTCGAGCACGCCGTGCTCGTGGAGGAACTCGGCGAGCCCGTCGACCAGGTTCAGATCGAGCAGCCGGTCGAGCGGCACCCATGCCGCCTCCGCGGCGTCGTCGCCGGCCACCGGCGCCCGGTTGTCGAGGACGGTGACCTCGAAGTCCGCGATCACGAAGTGCTGCTCATCGTCGATGCGTTCCACCCATCCGAGGAGCGGGCCGCACACGCACTCCAGGCCCGTCTCCTCCCGGACCTCGCGAACCACGGCCTCGGCCAGCAGCTCGCCCCGCTCCACCCGGCCCCCCGGCACCGACCACTCCCCCGCCGCCGGGCCGTGCCCGCGGCGCACCAACAGCAGGGAGCCGTCCAGGACCGCCACCGCACCCACGCAGAGCACCGGCCCGCTCACTCAGCGCTCCGGGGTGAGCGAGCGGTGCACCAGGATCGCCCTGGCAGTGAGACCGAACCGCTCGAAGAAGTTCTTCGCGTCGCGATTGCCCGGTAGCACCATCGCGTCGAGCCCGGAGCATCCCCTGCTCGACGCCCAGTCGATGATCCGCTCCATGAGCGCTTCGCCCACCCCGACCCCACGGGCATCCGGCTCGACGTAGACGTCGTCGATCATGGCGAGGCGGCGACCGTCACGGAGCGGCTCGACGCGGACCACCGCGTAGCCGACGATCACGTCGTCGATCGTGCCGACGAAGACCTCTTGCTGGTCGTCGCGCAGGGCCGTGGCCAGCAGGTCCTCGACCGGCTCCTCCCGGGCTTCCCGGACCGACCAGATCTCCCCGCCCCGTTGCTCGCGCAGCTCGGCGATCGCCTGTCGCGCCAGTGCGGCCACGGCGTCCAGATCGTTGGCCTCTGCCGGCCGAGCCGCCTCCACGGTCGCCCTCAGGTGGACTGGAGCTGTGCGATCTTGTTCAAGATCGTCTTGCGGGCCCGGGTCGCCGATTCGTAGGAGCGGACCGCCTCCAGCTCCTCGGCGGTCAACCCATCGAGCCGGGGCACCACCTGCGAGGCAGCCAGGCTGTCGTAGTCCGGGATGGCGAGGGTCTCGGCCGGGAACGGCGGCTCACGACGTGCGGGGCCCGCCGACGGAGCCGAGGGCGACCCGTCGGCCGCCGCTCCACGCTCGCCGTTGGTGGCGGCCCCACTCGAGGCGCCATCCGAGGCCGGGGCACCACCCGGGGCCGGACTGGCGCCGCTGCTGGCGACACCCGCTGTGGTCGCGGTCGGTGCCGACTGCTGCTCGGGGAGCAGCCCGAGGCCGCGCAGCACGTTCAGTGCCGGCGCCCCGACCGGCCCCAGCAACCCCTCAACGGCCTCGCTCCCCTTGCGGATCGCGTACTTGCCCACCACGCGGGCCAGCACGATCTGGTTCCGTCCGCGGTCGACGAAACGGGGCAGCAGCGATCGAGCCTCGAGACTGAAGCCGAGGGGTGCGTAGACGCAGTACTCCAGCGCGGTCTCGATCGGTGACTTGGCGTGCTCGCGATCGTTCACGGGCATCGATGATGCCCCACGGAAGCGTCGACGACCTACTTGCGGGCCTTGGCGTACTGCTTCTTCAGGTGGTCGATCGCAGGACAGACACTCTCGCCCACCGGGCATTCCAGGTGGTCGGGTGGACCGAACTGGGCCGGATGCACCAGCAGGAAGCAGCCCATGCAGGTGAACTCGTTGGCCTTGCGGGGCTGGACCCCGTCGATGACCTCACCGGTCGAGCGCGGCTCCTCGTCCTCGAGCTCCTCGTCTTCGTCCTCGTCGTCGCCGGCTGCGATGCGATCCTTGAGGATGGTGTCCAGATCGGCCTCGACGTCGTCGGGGTCGACCTCCTCCTCGTCGTCTTCCTCCTCCTCGCGCTTCTTGCGGGCGCGGGGGACCTCGTCGACGACGTCGGCCTCGACGTCGTCCTCGTCGAGCACCAGCTCCTCGTCGCCGAGGTCGTCGTCGACGAGCACACTGTCATCGAGCTCTTCCGCTTCGAGGTCATCAACGTCGATCGCGTCGTCGAGATCTTCGAGGTCGTCGGCGTCGATCAGGTCGTCGTCAGCCATGGCTTCCTTCGTGTTCGAGGGCTGATGCGCTCCACGCGCGGGGGGGACTATACGTCGTCCCGAGCCACATCGCCTTCAGAGGTCTCGGGGTGCGAGGCAGGCCTGCGGCCAGCTCAGGCCCGGTTCCGCCGGGCCTCCGCCCGCCGCTCGGCATCCAGTCGCGCCAGCTCCGGCTCTGCTGAGTGATCAACGAACGACATCGCCTCGGCGATGGCCCGATGTCCCGCTTCCTCGGCGATCAGACGGTGCATCTCCTGCGCCACGACGCGGTACGCCGGATGGCCTTGCGGGGTGGAGCGCAGCTCGATCAGGTGCATCGCCTCCCGGGCGTTCATCTGCATCGTGAAGCGCACGTTGTACGCGAGGCAGACCGCGTAGGAGGCCTCCGCCGGGAACCGCTCGACCAGCGCGTCGTAGAGGTCCGCGCTGCGGGCCATAGCGGCATCGAAGTCGTCGGCAGCTCCGGCCAGGTCGACCGCCTCGGGGCGGGCGTAGCCGTGTCGGGGGGTGAGCTGCTGCCACTCGATGGTGAGCATGCGGTGGCGCTGGAGGTCCCGGAAGGCGCCGTAGTCAGCGAGCACCTCGAAGCGGTAGCTCGGTCGCTCGAAGGCGCGGCCGGGCTTGTGACGGCGGTTGGCGCGCGCACCCGTGTAGGTGCGGATGACCTCGAGCCGCTCCTCGACGGACATCTCCCGAACCTGACGCTCGACCTGCTGCTCGGGAAGGCGGGTGTAAGGCGCCAGCATGCTGGTCACCAGCTTGAGCTCCGCGTCGGGGTCGAAGTCGACGAGCTGCACCGTGGGCACGTGCTCGGGCTCGACATGGGCGGGGAACAGGCGCTGGGCGAGCTCCTCCATGCGCTGCCTGGTCGACTCCAGGTAGCGGCTCCAGGCCACGCCGCGGTCGTCGAGGTCGACGCGCTTGAGGAACGACGGGATGACCTTGCGCAGCTCCGTGAGCATCAGGTCCGCGTAGCTCCTCGCTTCGGGAAGGGGGTGCGCGCGCATGCGCAGGAGCAGCATCTCGTAGGCCTGTCCAGTGCCGTAGATGCCCACGTTCGAGAGCGACGCGGCAGGCAGGATGCCCCGCAGGGAGTCGAAGGCCTTGGCCCGGATCGCCTGGCGGTAGATGAAGTCGGAGTCGCCCTCCTGCTTCGGGAACTGCTCCCGGAAGAACTCCTGCAGGCGTGGCAGCAGCGCAGCGTAGGTGTCGAAGATCCGGTCCATGTCGCCCACGTAGCGCGTGCCGAGCGACGACATCAGGATGTCGGGCGGCCGGTAGAAGCGGTAGCGACCGCCGATCCGCGCGTCGTACGCGATGTAGCGGGTGGACTGCTCGAGATACGACATCAGCCGGCCCCACTCCAGCACCTTCGTGAGCAGGTTCGAGGCTTGCTCGCACGCCAGGTGCACCCCGCCCAGCTGCGCCACCGAGTCGTCCCCGTAGTCGAAGAACACGCGGTCGTAGAGTTCCTCGGCCCGGCGGAGGCCGACCGTGGCGTCGATGCTGGCATCACCGCTGATGTCGAGGTCGTTGACGAACTCGTCGAGGAAGAGGCGACGCAGGCTCTTTGGCGACCGCGAGTAGCGGGCGAAGAGCGCGCCCTTCACCACCTCGGGCAGGTTGACCAGCGCGAAGACCGGCCCGTCGAGGTTGGTGAAGTACCGCCGCAGGATGTCAGCCTCCTCGGGCGTGAACTCCTCAGCGACGTAGACGGTCACGGTCCGGCAGCGTAGGTCATGGCACTCCCTGGACCGCGCACCCCGGCGGGTGGCTCAGGAGACCGGATCAGAGGCCGGATCGACTCCGCCACCTGCCTCGAGGAAGGCCGCCCGCGCCGCCTCGAGGGCACCGGGAACCAGCCACAGGTCGGCGATCGTCATGGCCATCGCCTTCGCCCCGTCGAGCACCGCCCGGTCCGCCTCACCGCCCACGGTGTGCTCGGCGAACTCCGGAGTGTGGATGCCGACGTGCGGGGGTGAGACCGCGATCATCGGGTGGATGCTCGGCACCAGATAGCTCACGTTGCCCATGTCGGTGCTCCCCACCACCTGCACGTCGAGCTCGTCGGGATCACGCACGGTCCGACCCAGACGTCGGGCGTTGGCGACGTACAGCTCGAGCATCGGTCCATTGTCGAGCATGTCCGCGTAGGGAGGATCCTTCCACTCGGCCTCCATCGTGCAGCCAGCGGCGTCGGCCCCGGCGCGAAGACAGGCGAGCACCCGCGCAGCCAGCGGGCGTAGCCGCTTCATGGTCGCGGCCCGCACGTACCACTGTGCACTCGTATGGGCGGGGACGATGTTGGGCTTGTCACCCGCCTTCGTGAAGATCCCGTGGACCCGCTCCTCCGGCCGGATGTGCTGGCGGAGCGCAGCGATGTTCACGTAGCCGAGCACCGCCGCGTCGAGCGCGTTGCGACCCTTGTGCGGGAACGCCGCAGCGTGTGCGGCCTCGCCGTGGTACTCCACCCAGAGCTGCTGTACCGCGATGGCGTGCATCCGGAGCAGGTCGGCGCCCGCCGGGTGGACCATCATCGCCGCATCCACTGGGCGTCCCCCCGCTGACCGGCCACGTTGGTTACGCGGCCGGGTTGGCCTGGGGTTGATGGTGCTGGTGTTCCCACTCGAGAGGTGCGATGTAGCCGAGGGTGGAGTGGCGCCGGTGGGTGTTGTAGCGGTTGATCCAGGCGAAGATCGCCCGTCGGGCGCTGGCCCGGTCGGGGAACACGTGGCGGTGCACGAGCTCTCGTTTGAGCGATGACCAGGCGGCCTCGGCCACGGCGTTGTCCCAGCACACCCCGGTGCGGCCGACGGACTGCACCATGGCGAGCTCGGCGATGAGGTCTCGGTACTCGTGCGACATGTACTGGCTGCCGCGGTCGCCGTGGAAGATGATCCCCTCGGTGGCCCCGCCCCGGGCACCGGCGGCCATCCTGAGCGCGTCGGCGACGAGCTC
>JBBFLY010000005.1:0-65127 GCA_037478855.1 Acidimicrobiales bacterium
GTCGGCGAGCGCGCGGATCCACTCGTCGACCCTGGTGCCACCACCGGTCGCGACGAGCCGGCGCGCCCGCACCTGCCCGAGCTCGAGGTGGTGGCGCACGACGAACCCCGAAGCCTCGAACGCGGCCCGGCGGACCTCAGCCGGCCCATGGGTGACATCCAACTGGTGCAGCGACGCCCGCAGTGACGGATCGTGCAGGGGGGTGCGCTCACCGCGCACATAGGGCAGCCAGAGGGGGATCCGCTCCGGGTGCGAGGCCGGTCCGCTGCGTGGCAGGAGCCGACCGACCCAGTCAAGGAACAGACCACCCGCGTTGGACGGGCCGCCGATGAGGGTCTTGCCAGGCGCGGTGTGCGGCACGGTCCAGAGGCCCTCCACCTCCCGCCAGTCGGACACGACCGCCCAGGTGATCAGCGTGGTGCCGAGGATCACCAACACGTCGCCGTCGTGCTCCGCGCCGGCCACCATCTGCTCCGCGAGGGCGTCGACGGTGCCCGGACCGACCAGCGCGCCGTCGACGGACCCGATCGCCTCGTTGCCCGGCACCACCTGGGGGAGCTGCTCGACCGACACGCCGGCGCCGGCCGCGACGGCCGGATCCCACCTGGTGCCGTCGTAGAGCGGGTGGGTGGTGATGGCCACGACCGTGTCAATGGCTCCGACGGCGCACAACGCGTGGTTCGCCACCGCCTGCGCGGGCCAGTAGCCGCTGGCCTCGGGTGCTTCCCTGGCGCACCAGCGCAGGAACCCCAGCAGCTCGCCGCTCTCCGCCGGGCTCCTGCCGTTGACCGGCCCTCCCCGCCGGTCGCCGTAGAGCAAGCCGGGGGTGAGCGCCCGCCCCCGTCGATCAACGGCACACAGCGAGGGCACGAACGCCGCCACGTTCACCGCCGCCACCTCGAGGCCATCGCTCACCTCGCGGTAGGCGGCTCGGACGTTGCGTCGCCAGGCACGATCGACGTCGTGCTCGAATCGATCCGGCTCGGGGACGCGCACCCGGTGACGGACCCGGGCACGGGCCAGCACGTTGCCGTCGTCATCCACCGCCAGGGCCTTCACCGAGGTCGTGCCCACGTCCAGGCCCACCGTCACCGTCATCGCTCGCCCCTCTCCCGTCCCGTCTCTCCCGTCGCGTCGGTCTCAGACCGGCCGTGGCGGCACGACCGCATATCCCTGACACAGATGTCAGGTTCGAGAGTACGCTAGAGGGCCGTGCCGACCTACCAACCGGGCGTGCTCGGTCCGCTCCCCCGCGACCCCGACCAGCAGTTCTGGGACCCCGAGATGCAGACGATGCCACGCGAGCAACTCGAGGCGCTGCAGCTCGAGCGGCTCCGCACGCTGGTCGACCGGGCGCTGAGCACCCCCGTGCCGCTCTTTGCCCGCAAGCTTCGCGAGGCGGGGATCGAATCCGGTGCAGACCTCACCAGCGTGGGAGACGTGAACCTCATCCCCACGACGGTCAAGCAGGAGCTTCGCGACTCGGAAGCTGAGCATCCCCCCTTCGGCGACTACCGCTTCACCAACCCACGGAAGTGCGTCCGGCTCGGCCAGAGCACGGGCACCACCGGCACACCCACCATCGCGCTGTTCACCCGCAAGGACATCTGGATCGAGTACGAGTCCGCGGCACGGGTGTGGTGGCGGAACGGCTGGCGCCCAGGGCAGATCATCACCCACGCCCACCCCGCCTACCTCTACGGCGGCGGCGTGATGCTCTCCGGCAGCCTCGAGTACTTCGGGGCGCTGAACCTGTGGGTTCCCCCACCCGACACCGACGAGCTCGCCGAGCAGGGCATCAGGATGTGGCAGCGGGTGCGGCCCGACGTGTCGATGGTGGCGTTCAGCCTCGGTCGCTTCCAGGAGGTGGCTGCCAAGATGGGGCTCGACCTGAACGCGGACGTCGGTCTGCCGTCGTTCCAACTTCGGGGCGCGAGCGAGCGGGGCCTGCCGCTGATGACCGCCGGTCTCGAGTGCTACGCCTACTCGTCAGGTCCCTGCGGCGTCGCACCCGGCGGCCACATCCACGAGGACTGGGCGATCATTCAGGCCGTCGACCCCAGGACCGGCCGCGACGTGCCCGACGGGGAGTGGGGAAACCTGGTGGTCACCACCCTCGATCGCGACAACGGCCTGCTGCGCTACGACCTGGAAGAGGCCGCGGCGATCATCCGGGAGCCCTGCCCCTGCGGTGAGACCACCATCCGGGGCTTCTGGGGTGGTCGGTTCAAGGACTTCCTCGACTGCCAGGGCAGGTACTTCCCGATCAACGACGTCGAGCGAGCCCTGCGCACCGTGCGCGAGGTCGTCGAACCGTCCCTCGAGTACGTGGTGGTCAGACCGACGGATCCCGCCGCGCCGCTCTCCGTGCGGGTCGAGCTGGCCGACGGTCACGCCCCCACGGTGGCCGAGCGCTGCGCCGCCGCGATCCGCGAGCAGCTCGGGGTCGAAGCCCGGATCGACGTGCTGCCCCGCGGGTCGCTCGGCCGCTCGGGCTACAAAGCCATCCGGCTCGTCGAGAGCTGAGCAGCACCATCGGACGCTCGGACATCCGCCCGGCCGCAGCCGCGACACGATCAACCAGCCCGCGGAGTCCGACCTTCGGTCGCGGCCCCGGAGGCCAGGTTCCGGATCCACGCCGGCGACGGCACCTGGAAGGGCCGGAAGCGCACCACCTTCCCGGACAGCTCGTCATAGAGCAGCGCCTGGGTGGGCTGCAGCGACGCAGCGGCGGGGCTGTCGACGATCCGCACCGCCTCCTCCCCGGACATGGGACCCACGACCCGCAGCGCGAACCTGCTCTGCAGGGACGGCGCGAGCCGCTCGCTGACGGCGGCGGCGGAGCTGGCCCACACGAGCGTGTGGAGACCGGATGCGGGACCCTCGCTGACGAGCACCTCGAGCAAGGCGGTGGCCTCGCCTCCGTCCGGGTCGAGTGCACGGGCGACGTCGAGCCCGTTGAGCACCACCAGCGCAGGGGGCTCTCGGCCCGATGCAGCCTGCCGGCGCCGGGTGAGCTCGCGGGCGGCCGCTTGCAGACCGGAGACGAGATCACGCTGACGAGACACCTGCACCCGCGTCAGCGCCCCGAGGGCCACGAGCACCTCCCCGAAGCCGGATTCCAACGGCATGCAGTCGATGGCTCGGACCTCGAGGTGGTGACCGTGTGCGACCGCGGCGGAGAGCAGCGCGCTCGCCAGCAGCCCTTGGCCGGCCTGCTCGTCGGCGGTCACCACCAACAGGTTCGCACCGGCCTCACGCCGAAGGACGACCTCCGTCGGTCCGCCCAACGTGACGGGCGCACCCAGCCACAGCACGAGGCCGTCCCCGACGTCGCGACCTGCTCCCGAGCCTCGGAGCTGCTCCACCAGGGGTTGATCCAGCTCCGCAGGGGCGATGCTCGAGACCAGCTCCGGGCGGCGGGTGAACCCGCGCGAGTCCGCCAGCGCGTCGAGGTCACGCAGGTGCAACAGCCGTTCACGCGGGCTGATGCGACCCAGGCGGAGCCGGAGCGGATCGGTCGTGCCGGGCTGGATCAGCAGCGCCTCTCCATCGCCCATCGAACGAATCGAGGCGGTCAGCTCCGCATCGCTGTCGGGCATCGCCAGCGCCTCCGCGTCCGACAGGATCAGCGAGGTGCTGAGCGCGTCAGGTACCCAGGAGATCGGATCGAGCGAGTCGGCGATCCGCTCAAGGGCGATCACGTGCACCCCCAACGCCGGCCCCTCGACCAGCACCCGGTCGAGCAGCTCGCGGGCGTCCCGTGCCGAGCGACCCGTCCCGCACAGCAGCCTGCTGCCACCCACGAGGATCAGCAGCAGTCGGGACAGCGGGCCTCCGGTGACGCAGCGGAAGGCCTCGAGGTCACCACGGTCGACCCCCGCGGCGCGCAGCAGCGTGACCCGCAGGTCGATCTCCGCCTCCACCAGCTCCAGCACGGCCAACCCCAGCTCGGCCTCAGCCTCCGTCGCCACCAAGCGGGCGTGAGGCAGCCGAGCACGCCCGTAGGTGCCGAGATCGATTGAGTGCGAGAGGTCGGCGAGGATCAGCTCCAGCTCGGTCGGCTCGTAGAGGAGGGTGACCGAGGTGAGAAGCAGGTCCAGTGCGTGGTCGAGCTCCCTGCTGGCTCCGCCGACCACGAGCGCGCCCGGCGCATCAGCTGAGTCCAGCCACAGCGTGGCCGGCTGACGGCCCGCGACCCGACCAAGCGGGATGGACACCCCCTCCCGCGTGTCGCCGGACCACCAGGTGCGTGGATCTGAGGCGTTCACGGGGTGGCGCAGGCGAGGAAGATCGTCGCGCACCGCGCGCTGGCGAGCCTGGTCGACCAGCGTGAGCACCTCGGCGAGGCCGAGCGGGGTGCGGTTCCGTCGGCGGGCGTGGTTGCCGACCATGGTGACCACCCGCTCGGTGATCGCCGCAGCCGGTCCCTCCGCATCGGCGGGAGGGGCGGGTTCGAAGCGGAGGCGCCATGAGCCGGTCCGGTGGGTCTCGACCGTGAAGCCGTCGGCGTCATGTCGGCAGATGCGCAGGCCTGGTAGTACCGGCTGGCGGCCCCGGGCCCGGGACGCGGCTGGATCGCGCAGGACGATGGTGTGGACCCCACAGCGCGGTCCGTTCTCGGCGAGGGGGCCGAGCAGCTCCAGCGCCCGCTCCGTCATCCCGGTTGGGTAGTCGGCGATGACCAGCAGGCGGTACGGCTCGATCACCTCTCCCAGGTCGAGGTGGGCGTCGGTGATGCTCGGGTACCGTCCCTGCAGGTGGGTTGCGATCACCCGCTCGACGTGGCGGGTCAGCTCTTCCAGGCACTCCTCGATCTCATCGGCCTCGATTCGCACGCCGCCCGACACCAGCGCCGGGTCGAACTCCGCCAGCGCCAGAAACGGAGCGAAGGTGTCACCGAGGCCTTTGGGGTCGACGAGCGAGAGGTGCACCCCACCGGGGGGGACCGCGGTGAGCACACGGGTGATGACCCCCTGGATCCCGGCCACCGCTTCGTCGCGCCGCACCCCGGTCTCCACCAGGATCCCGAGGCCGTCCCGCAGTGAACCGAGCCAGGGAAGCGCGACGTCAGGCAGCTCGTCGTGGACGAGCGCGCCGAGACGGATCCACGGCTTCGGCACCTCGGCGGGCTCGAGGGTGGCCCACCGCTCGTCGTCCCACGGAGCGCCTGCCACGGGGAGTGCCCGGGCGAGACTGTCGAGATCCCGTTGGAGGATCATGGTGCCGATCTCGAAGCTGGCTCGGGCCTCGGTGCCCTCGGCCACCAGCTCCTGCTCGGTCTCCGACAACAGCCGTTGGCGGGTGCGCTCAGCCTCCTGCTCCATCAGCTCGAGGCGCGCCGCGGCCGAGTTGAGCAACACGCCGATCTCAGGCAGGCGGATCGCGCCAGTGATGCCCTGCGCCAGGCGCAGCTGCTCCTCGAGCCGGGCGATCAGCCGGTCGAAGCCGTCGGGTCGATCCCGGTCCTCGGTGCCCAGCGTGGCCGGTCGGGCCAGCGCCGTCTCGAGCACGTCGGACTTGCCCTTGCGGAGCGCGACCTCACGGGCCTGCTGGAAGAGCGCAGCCAAGCGCTCGGTGCCCTGCGCGACAGCTGCCTGCTGGGCACGCCAGCGCTCTTCGATGCGCTGCTGCTCCTCAGCCTGATCGCGCTCGAGACCGGCCACGTCGGCGTGGAGGGTGTCGAGCAGGTGGGAGGCCCGCTCGAGCAGCTCGTCCACGACCGCCAGCGGATCGGTGTCGAGTCCGCGGGGTCTCACCCCTACCCGGTTGGGGAGAGGCGGGAGCTTCGAGCTGTCGTCTCTGCGACCAGGTGCGTCCGCGAGCGCGCTCGTCATGCCAACCAGGTTCGATCGTGCACGAAGGCGGTATCGGCAGATCGGATCGCCGAGCTGAGGGTTTCGCCGCAGCTCGTGCGCTCAGGGGTCGGCGGGCAGCACGACCTCGGGGAGGGGATGGCGGTACAGCCGAGCGGCGTTCTCACAGCACATGGCCCGCAGCTCGTGCGCGGGCAGGTGGCCCCAGCAGCGTTCGATCACGTCCTGGGTGTCGGGCCAGGTGCCGTCGCCGTGGGGGTAGTCGGCCTCGAGCATGATGTTCTCCACCCCGATCGTGTGCCGGGTCTCGATGGTCGAGGGGTCGTCCAGGGTGCAGAACCAGAAGTTGCGCCGCAGCACGTCCGCGGGTCGCATGGGCCAGTCGGCGGCGTAGCCGGAGCGGTCGACGATGTTGTCGAGCCGATCGATGAGCATCGCCACCCAGCCGATGCCACCCTCCGACATGGCGATGCGCAGCTCGGGCAGCTTCAGGGCCCAACCCGACCACAGCCACTCGGCGCACGCAGTGAGCGACAGCTGCCCGAACAGGGTGGCGGTGAGCGGCACGGCCACGTCCCAGCACCCGTCGGGGAGGTCCCCGAGCCCCGAGGAGCCGACGTGGAGGCTCACCACCGTGTCGGTCTCGGCGCAGGCCCGCAGGATCGGCTCCCAGTAGGGGTCGAAGATCGAGGGCAGCCCGAGCCGGTGCGGGCGCTCCGGCAGGGTCACCGACCGGAAGCCCCGCTCGGCGTTGCGGCGGATCTCGGCGGCGCCGGCCTCGGGGTCGGTGAGGAACGTGATCCCGAGCGGGATGATCCGCTCGGGATGGGGCTGCCACCACTCCTCGTAGAGCCAGTCGTTCCACGCGCGGGTCACCGCGAGGCCGAGCTCGGGGTCCGAGCACTGCGAGAAGACCCGGCCGCAGAAGCCGGTGATCATCGACGGGAAGTTGAGCGACGCCCACACCCCGTTGATGTCCATGTCCCGCACCCGGGCGTCGACGTCCCAGCAGCCGCGGCGCATCTCGTCGAAGCGGAACGGCTCGATCCGCACCGTCTCCGGCCGGCGGCCCGCGACGGCGTTCATGCCGACCTGGCTGTAGGTGCGACCGTCGAAGGCCCAGACCTGGTGGCCGTGCTCATCCTCCACCACCCGGGGGGCGCGCTCGGCCAGCCGGGCGGGCAGCCGGCCCTCGAACATGTGGGGCGGCTCGACCAGGTGGTCGTCGACCGAGATGACGGTGTAGCGCACCGGCCGGGGCTCGGGCTCGGGCAGGAACAGCTCCTCGGTCGCGGTCATGGCCGGCTCAGTCCAGGACCGTGGGATCGAGGCGCAGCTCCCGGCGGCACATCGCCTCCCACAGCCCGGGGAACGACACGTGGTCGAAGGGTGCGGCGAACCGGCGGTGCACCTCCGGATCGAGCGGGACACCACCTCCGGCGGCCTCGACGTGCCAGGCCTGACGGCAGCGCCACTCCAGCACGATCGAGCGGTGGTGCGCCTGGGCGATGTCCCGGCCGACGACGAGCACCCCGTGGTTGGCGAGCAGCGCCATCCGGCCGTCACCGAGGGCCTCGACACAGGCCCGGGCGTTGTCGACGGCGTCGACGGAGCCCTCGAACTCGGCGTAGAGGGCCGGGTCCCCGGGCACCATGGCGGAGGTCTGGTCGTACACCGGGGGGATCCGGCGCATGTCGGCCCAGAGGGTGCCCCAGCGCGGGTGGTTGTGCACCGCCACCCGGATGTCGTCGCGGGCACGGTGCAGCTCGAGGTGCAACGTGATGGCGGGGGTGACGGTCCAACGGCCCTCGAGGAGGGTGCCGTCACCGTCGATGCGCAGCACGTCCGAGGCCCGCACCTCGTCCCAGGTCAGCCCCCACGGGTTCACGAGCAGCGTGCCGTCGGGCTGACGGTAGGTGATGTGGCCGGCGAGGTGGTCGTCGTAGCCCTCGCGGAACAGCGTCCGGCACAGCAGCGCCAGCTCGGCCTGCGGGGTGAGCTCCGGAAGCGGCGGCGCCGTCGGGTTGTCACGCAGATCGGTCACGACCATGTCGCCCCCCCTCTCTCGCTGCTGGCGAGAATACCTGACACAGACGTCAGATTCAGGCGGATGGGGGGTGCTGCCCGCCAGCCCCGGCGCTCACCTCCTGGGCAGGCCGAGCACGCGCTCAGCCACGATGTTGCGGTTCACCTCGCTGGTGCCCCCGGCGATCGACAGCGACCGCGACTGGGCCAGCTCGTCGGCCCAGGGGCCGCTGAGCGCAGCCATGCCGAGGACGTCGATCGCCACCTCGCCGAGGAGCTGACCGGTGGCCGACCAGGCGAGCTTGATGATGCTCGACTCGGGTCCCGGCGCTGCGCCCGACGCAGCGGCGGCGATGGTGCGCTCGCCCAGCAGACGCAACAGCTCACCCGAGCACCACAGCGCCACCAGCCGGTCCCGGGCGAGCGGATCGGCCGTGGCGCCGGCCGCCCGGGCCTCCTCGAGCAGCTGGGCGATGCGTCGCCGCAGCGCAAGGTGCAGGGTGGCCACCCCGACCCGTTCGTTAGCGAGCGTGGCCGTGGCCACCCGCCAGCCCTGGTGCTCCTCGCCGAGCCGGGCGCTCACGGGCACACGCACGTGGTCGAAGAACAGCTCGTTGAACTCGGCGGTACCGACCATGGTCCGCAGCGGCCGCACCTCGATGCCAGGGCTGCGCATGTCCACCAGCAGCGCCGTGATGCCGGCGTGGCGGTTCGCCGAGGAAGGATCGGTGCGCACGAGCAGCTCGCACCAGTCGGCCACCGACGCGAGCGTCGTCCAGAGCTTGCGGCCGGTCACGACGTAGTGGTCGCCGTCGCGCACGGCTTCGCACCGCAGGGAAGCCAGGTCCGACCCGGCGTCAGGCTCGGAGAACCCCTGGCACCAGATCTCGTCCCCGCGCAGCATCGGCGGCAGGTACCGGGCCTGCTGCTCGGGGGTCCCGAAGGCCATGATGGCGGGGGCGATGTTCGGGATCCCGATGGCGTTGACGGGTCCGGGCGCGTCGGCGGCCGCCAGCTCCTCGGCGTGCGCGATCTGCTCGAGGACCCCGGCGTCGCGCCCACCCCAGGCCCGTGGCCAGCCCGGTGCAGCGTGGCCGGCGTCAGCGAGCGAGGCGTTCCACTCCCGGAGGCGAGCGAGGTGATCCGGATCGGGCGCGCCGTGGAACCTGAGTCCCCGGTGGCGGTCCGTCAGGTGATCCGCCAGCCAGGCCCGCAGCTCGGCCCGGTAGGCGTCGGCGGCGGCGACGGCGTCGGGGTCGAGGCCCATCGCCTGCGATCCTAACCTGACATGGACGTCAGCTCCGGCGGGTGAGGCGACCCTGGAGTTCGTCATGGACCTCGACAACACCAACCTCCAGCGAGGCCCCCATCCACACCGGTGGACCCCTACACGCCCCTCATCCCACGATCACGCGCAGCATCCAGGATCGCGGGCAGCGTCCGGAGACGAGCGGGGCTCTGAACTCGTAGGGGGATCCGCGGGGAGCGGCACGGGGGCTCTGAGAATGCGACCGAACAGGTCGGGAGACTCGGCCACACCGGGTCCGGCTCAGGGTCCGTCGCTGCCGGCGGTCGGATCGTCTGCATGTCTATGCAGGTGGAACAGCATCATGATGCGTGATGAGTCTGCAAGTGATGCTAGCATCTGAGCATGCGTACGACGGTGACGTTCGATGACGACACCGCCCGAGCGGTCGAGCAGCTGCGCCGCGAGCGGGGGGTCGGGGTGTCGGAAGCGGTCAACGAGCTCATCCGCCGCGGCCTCGTGCAGCGTCCGCAACGGGCGGCGTTTCGTCAGCAGACACGCCGGCTGGGGCTCACCATCGACGTGTCGAACGTGGCCGAGGCGCTCGAGGTGCTCGAAGGGCCCCGGTCGCGCTGATGCTGGTCGACGCCAACATCCTCATCTACGCCGTCGACGAAGACAGCCCGTTCCACGAGCCCGCACGCCGGTGGTTGGAGACGGTGCTCAACGGCTCAAGGCGTGTCGGTCTGCCATGGGTGTCGCTCACCGCGTTCGTGCGCATCGTCACGCATCCCCGCGCCGTGCGGGAGCCGCTGGGTCCCGCCGACGCTTGGTCGCTGGTCGAGGCCTGGCTCGACGCGCCGGTCAGCTGGATCCCGTCCCCCGGGCCTGGTCATCAGGAGATCCTGGGCCGGCTCCTCACCACGCTGGATCTTCGCGGGAACCTGGTGGCCGACGCGGCGCTCGCAGCACTCTGCATCGAGCACGGGCTGGAGATGGTGAGCGCCGACAGCGACTTCGCCCGGTTCAGCGAGGTCTCCTGGCTCAACCCGGTCGCCCGCTAGCAGGGTGCCGAAAAGTCGCTCTGGGCTTCCCCCGTTTCGTGGAGGCCGCGTGATTGATGATCCCGGAAGCGTCCCGGTGTCGTCCCGCTCCCTTTCCTGCCGGAGGCCGCCCGGGCTACCGCCTGCCCCGGCTCGACCCCGATCCCGGGCCTGGCAGCTCGGGGTCACGCGCGCATGGTCACTCGGCGGGGTGGTGTGCACTCGGTGACGCAGCGGTCAGCTGACCTCGATCACCGTGGCCGCACCCATCCCACCACCGGCGCACAGGGACGCCACGCCGTAGCCCCCACCGCGTCGGCGCAGCTCGTGCACCAGCGTCACGAGGATGCGAGCCCCCGAACAGGCGACTGGATGCCCCAGCGCGACCGCCCCACCGTTCACGTTGACGATCGACGGGTCGATGTCGAGCACCTTGATCGTCCCGACGGTCATCGACGCGAACGCCTCGTTGATCTCGAACAGGGAGATGTCGCCGATCGAGAGCCCCGCGCGCTGCACCGCACGGGGGATCGCAATGGTCGGGGCCAGCCCGGTGTCCGCAGGCGGCACACCCACCGCGCACCACGCACGAACGATCCCGAGCACCTCGAGGCCGTTGGCTCGGGCGTAGTCGCCATCGGCCAAGACGAGAGCCGCCGATCCGTCGTTCAGCGACGAGGAGTTGCCCGCCGTGATGGTGCCATCGGGGAGCCCGGACAGCACTCGCAGCGACGCCAGCTTCTCGAGCGAGGTCGACCGCCGGGGGTGCTCGTCGGTTTCGAACGTCCTCAGCTCACCTCCCCACGACACGACCTCCATCGGCACGATCTCCTCGGCGAAGCGGCCGTCGTCGATGGCGGCGATCGCTTTCACGTGCGATCCGTACGACCACTCGTCCTGCTCCTCGCGGGACACCCCCACCTTGCGGGCGGTGTTCTCCCCCACGGTGATCATCATGTTCATGTTGGGTGCTTCCGGGCTGTCGGGGTGGCTCGGCGACAGCCACTGCTCGGGGATGCCGTACGGAACCGGCGACTTGCGATACGTCACCGGCGCCTGGGTCATCGACTCCACGCCACCGGCGATCACGACCTTGTCCATCCCGGCCCGGATGTTCGCCGCGCCGATCGTCACCGCGGTCATCCCCGTGGCGCACTGCCGGTTCACCGCCAGCCCCGGTGTGTCCGGTGGGAGACCGAGATCGTTGGCCAGGTACCGGGCGATGCACCCGCCCCCCTGGAGCACCTCGCCCAGGATCAGGTCGTCGACCTCCTCCGCGGGCACGCCGGAGCGCTTGAGCGCCTCCGACACCGACGCCTTGCCGATGTCGTAGATCGAGGTGTTGGCCAGCGCACCCTTGTACGCGTCGGCGATCGGTGTGCGGACAGCGGAGACGATGACGGCTTCACCCATGTCCGCCATTCTCATTCCTGACGTTCATGTCAGCAACCGCCACTATGCTGCCGACCGTGGGAGCACTGGCAGGCAAGAGCGCCATCGTCACCGGATCGGGCCGAGGTATCGGTCGCGCCGAGGCGCTGGCCCTGGCCGCGGAGGGTGCCGCGGTCATCGTCAACGACGTCGACGCCGACCAGGCTGCCGCCGTCGCCGAGCAGATCAAGGCCGCAGGAGGTCGGGCCTCGGTGAGCGCGGACGACGTGTCGACCTGGGCTGGGGCCGAAGCCGTGGTGCAGCAGGCCATCGATGAGCACGGCCGGCTCGACATCCTCGTCAACAACGCCGGCATCCTGCGCGACGCCATGAGCTTCAGCATGAGCGAGGCCGACTGGGACGACGTCATCCGGGTCCATCTCAAGGGCCACTTCGCGCCCTCCCACTTCGCCGGCGCGCACTGGCGGAACCGGGCTAAAGCCGGCGGGGAGCCCGTCTCCGGACGGATCATCAACACCGCGAGCGAATCGGGGCTCTACGGCCTCGCGGGCCAGGTGAACTACGCCACCGCCAAGGCCGGCATCGCGGCGATGACGATCGTGCTCGCCCGTGAGCTGAACAAGTACGGGGTCACGGTGAACGCGATCGCGCCACGGGCCCGCACCCGCATGACCGAGACGGTCCTGGTGGGCCTCGAGCCCGAAGAGGGCCGCTTCGACGAGTGGGATCCGGCCAACATCGCCCCGGTGGTCACCTGGCTGGCCTCCGACGACGCCGCCGATGTCACCGGGCAGGTGTTCGTCGTGTTCGCCAACCGCCTCCACCTGATGGACGGCTGGGATCTGTTCAGCACGATCGAGACCGAGGGACGCTGGACGCTCGACGAGCTGCGCGCCCGCAAGGCTGAGCTGTTCGGTGACCGCCCTCCGGGCCTGCCCCGCGTGGGCTTCGGGTCATGAGCCTCGCCTCACCGGGCGGCCACCCCAGCGGTCACCAGACCAGCTCATCGAGGAACGACGACACGAGGTTGACCGTCGAGTGAGGGTTGTCGCCCGCGGCCAGATGCCCCGCCCTCTCGACCGTCTCGAGCCGTGCGTTCGGGATGAGCGCCGCCACCGCCTGCGCACCCTCCTGGCTGAGCACGTCGCTCGCATCCCCACGCAGCACGAGCACCGGACAGCGGAGACGTGCCGCAGCCTCCTCCACCCCGGCGAGGAACGTGTCGAGGTTGTCCGCGGGGTGGGCATCTCGCGGGAGGGAGCGGAAGCGGCGGCCGAACCCGTGCTTCCACTCCCAGCGGCCGTCGGCGCGCTGACGCAGGTTTCGGGTCAGGCTCTCCGGGCGGACGTTCCTGCGCTGAGGGAGATACGCGGCGATCGCCTCAGCCGCCTCTTCCAGGGAGCCGAAGGACTCGTGCGCGGCCATGAAGTCGATGATCCTGCGAACGCCCTCCGGCTCCAGCCGGTGCCCGACGTCGATCAGCGCGATCGCGACGACCCGATCAGGATGTGCGTCAGCGAACCGGATCGACGCCAGACCTCCGAGCGACGCTCCCACCAGCGCGACCCGGTGCATGCCGAAGCTATCGAGCAGCGGGGGGAGGGTCGCTGCGATGTCCTCCGGCCCGATGCCCTCGACCAGAGGATCGGAGTCACCGTGGTCGGGTAGGTCGGGAGCGAGCAGGTGGTAGCGGTGACCGATCGCCGCGCCGAGCTCCTCGTACATGTACGCGGTCTGGCCGCCACCGTGCAGGCAGAGCACGCCGGGGAGCCCACCGTGGCCCCACTCGAGGTAGTGCACCTGGCGACCTTCGAGCACGGTGAAGCCGCTGCGACCGAGGCGCGGCACGTCGTGACGGGGCGCCGTGTGCTGACCTGGCACCGGAGCGGCACTCATGAGGCCATTCAAGCCGCCCCAGAACCCTGACGTCTACGTCAGAGATCGTGGCAAGCTGGCCCCATGGACCTGCTGCACTCCCTCACGATCGGCGACATCGCCCGTGAGCACCGCCGCAACTACCCGAGCCGGATCGCGGTCGTCGACGGCGACATCCGCCTCACCTGGCCCGAGCTCGATGACCGGGTCAACCAGCTGTCGAACGCGCTCGCCTCGACCGGGTTCGGGGTCGGCGATCGCATCCTGTGGCTCGGCCAGAACTCGTTCCGCATCCTCGAAGCGCTGTGCGCGGCCGCCAAGCTGGGAGGAGTGCTCTGCCCGGCGAACTGGCGGCAGTCCGCCCAGGAGCTGGCCTTCGTGATCGACGACGTCGATCCTGCGGTCGTCATCTGGCAGGACCGGGAGATCGGAGACACCGTCAGGGCCGGTCGCGACCTCGCCAGCAGCTCCACGGCGCGCTGGATCCGCCACGACGCCGACGTCACCGATCCCCACAGCTACGAGGCCTTCCTCGCCACCGGCTCGAGCGACGATCCCCTGATCGACGTCGATCCCGCCTCCCCGGTGCTGATGCTCTACACCGCCGCCTTCACCGGCACCCCCAACGGCGCGCTGTTGAGCCACACCGCGATCCTGGTGCAGGACCTGGTCATGGGCATGATGCAGGAGATCTCGAACAGCTACGTGTACCTGAACAGCGGCCCGCTGTTCCACGTCGCCACCTTCATGACCACGATGGCGACCTTCCACTTCGGTGGTACCAACGTGTTCACCCCTCGGGTCGACGCCGAGGAGCTCTGCCGGCTCATCCACGAGGAGCGCTGCACGGGGGCCTTCCTCATGAGGCCCACGATCGAGGAGATCCTGAAGGTCAACGCAGACGGCCGCTACGACCTCAAGAGCCTCCGCACCTTCGCCGGCCGACCGGAGTGGAACGAGATGATCACCATCGACACCAGCCCGTGGGCCCGTCGACCAGCGGGCTTCGGTCAGACCGAGGTGATGGGCATGCTGACCCTCAACGCTTGGGGTGGCGAGGCCACTGGCAACGCCGGGCGCCCCACTCCGATGGCCCGGGTGCGCATCGTCGATCCGGACGGCAACGAGGTGCCGCCCGGGGAGACCGGCGAGATCATCGCCCGAGGCCCCACCGTGATGAACGGCTACCACCGACGGCCGGAGCTCAACCAGGCCCGGCTGGCCGGAGACTGGCACCACACGAACGATCTCGGCCGGCGGGAGGCCGACGGATCGATCACCTTCATCGGACCCAAGGGCCGCTTGATCAAGTCCGCTGCGGAGAACATCTACCCCGCCGAGGTCGAGAACTGCATCCGGCAGCACCCCGCGGTGCGCGACGTGGCCGTCATCGGGGTGCCCGACCCGCGGTGGGATCAGAGCGTGAAGGCGATCGTGGTGCTCCACGAGGGCCAGTCCGTCACCGCCGAGGAGATCATCGAGCACTGCCGCTCGAAGATCGCCAGCTACAAGAAGCCCCGCACCGTGGAGTTCGTCGACGACCTCCCCCGCAAGGGTTGGGCGGTCGATTACGACGCGCTTGACGAGCGGTTCGGAGGAGGCGGCTACCCGGGCGCCGGATGCTGAGTGACCGGCTGCGAGACCGTCAGTCGGCCGCCGCTCCACCCAGCAGCACGATCTCGCGCCGGGCGAAGCGCCAGCGACCATCCGCGAGCACCAACCGATCGAGGTAGCGGCCGACCGAGCTGATGGCGAACCCCTCGGCGCGATGGGCCACGAACACGAAGTCGGTCGCTGCCTGCGCCGTGGTGCCGCTGTCGTCGAGGTCGATGACGGGGTTGGCGCAGAGGTGCTTGCCACGCCGCTCAGGTGGCTGCGCCCGCTCGATGAAGGCCTGGATGGCCCGCCGTCCACGGTGGGTGGTGCCCAGGACGTGGAGCTCAGCGTCATCGACGTAGAGCTGCGCCCACTCGTCGAACCGACCGTCGTCGCAGAGCTGACAGTACAGAGCGAGCGTCCGGCGGATGCCTTCTTCGGGTGTCATCTCACGAGTCAACCATCCCCGGGGCCGGCACGGTCGCACCGTCGAGGAGGCGGCCGATCTCGCTCGCCGGCTCCGGTCGGGAGAGGTGGAAGCCCTGGCCGAGCCGACACCCGAGCGCGAGGAGACGCTCGGCCTGCAGCGGGCTCTCGACCCCCTCGGCAACCACATCCAGATCGAGCGCGCCGGCCATGCCGATGATCATGGCCACGATCGACTCCTCCCGGTCGCCACTACCCAGGCGCGACACGAAGCTCCGATCGACCTTGAGGGTGTCGATGGGGAACCTCCACAGGTAGCTGAGCGACGAGTACCCGGTGCCGAAATCGTCGAGACAGAGCTTCACCCCGATGCGCTTGAGCGCTTCGAGCGACGTGGCAGCCGACTCGACGTCTCGCAGCAGCATCGTCTCGGTCAGCTCGATGTGCAGACCCGACGGGTCAGCCCCGACCTGATCCAGGCAGCTCTCCACCCTTTGGACCAGGTCCGGCAACGGCAGCTGCCGGCCTGACAGGTTCACCGACACGAACAGGTCCGGCCGCTGCTGCTGCCAGGTGGCGAGGCACTCACAGGCCTGGCTCAGCAGGCGCTCACCCAGGGGGACGATGAGCCCGGTGTCCTCGGCGAGTGGGATGAACTCCTTGGGTGCCAGCACACCCAACCTCGGATGGTTCCAGCGGGCCAGCGCCTCCAGGCCGACGACCCGCCCCGTGGCCAGCTCGACGATCGGCTGGTAGTGCAGCTCGAACTCGTCCCGCTCGATCCCGTAGCGCAGGGCGATCTCGAGCTTGCGGCGGGACTCCACCCAGGAGCGCATCTCGGCGTCGAAGACGTCGTAGTCCTGATCCGGCCGGTCCTTCGCCTGGAAGTGTGCGACATCGGCGTTGCTCACCAGGGTCTCGGCTGTCCCCGACCCGTACGGCGAGAAGGCGATGCCCACGTTCGCGGCGATGAACGCCTCGTCATCCTCTCCGAGCTCGAACGGCGCCCGGATCGCCTCGACCAGCTCCGACGCCAACCACACCGCGTCGCCGACGTCGTCAAGCTCGTCGCTGAAGACCACGAACTGGTCGCTCCCGAAGCGGGCGACCGTTCCCCGCGGACCGACCGTCTCGACCAGGCGCTGGGCCGCGGCGCGCAGCAGCTCGTCACCCGCTGCGTGGCCGAGGGCGTCGGTGACCAGCTTCATGCGGTCCAGACCGACGAAGAGCACCGCGACCGGACGCCGGTGGAGGCGAGCCCGATCGAGCGTCGCCGCGAGCTGGGCCATCAACAGCACCCGGTTCGGGAGACCCGTGAGCTGGTCGTGGGTCGCCAGGTGCTCGAGCTCGAGCTCGAACGCCCTGCGCTCGGAGATGTCGTGCACCATGCCGATGAACAGGCGACCTGATGCGGTCTCGACGTCGGTCACCGTCAGCTCGACCGGGACCACCTCCCCGTCCGCACGCCGCACGTGCACCTCGATCGGCCCCACGATCCCCGTGAGCCCGTCACGCAGGTACGCGTTGAACGCCTCCTCGAAGACGGCCCTCTGGTCATCGGCGATCAGCATCGACACGTGGCAGCCGATGACCTCGGTGGAGTCGTAGCCGCTGATCCGTTCGGCCGCCGCGTTGAACTCGACGATCGTCATCTGCTCATCACAGGTGATGATGCCCTCCGCGGCTGCTTCCAGGATGGCTCTGGTGCGGTCTTCGCTCTCACGGAGCCGGTTGGCCGCGTGGACCGTGTCGGTCACGTCAGCCACCGTGCCCACGGCGACGATCTCGTAGTCACCCCAGTCCCTCACGACGGCGAAGCGGACGCGCACCCACAGCCAAGAACCGTCCGCCCGCAACAGCCGGAACTCGAAGGGAGCCGGTCGCGTGCCGGCGAGGGACGGTGCGGTCAGATCGATCTCCTCAGCGAGCTCGCGGTCGTCGGGATGGACGAACTCCAACCAGACCCGCCCCTCGATCTGGGCGGCGGGGAGCTGCAGCATCTCCGACAGCTGTGGGTTCACGAACTCGATCTGACTCTCCGTGCCGACGATGAAGATCCCGATCGGCGCGTGCTCCGTGAGCAGGCGGAACCTCGCCTCGGACCGGCGGATCTGGCGCTCGCTCGCGGCGAGCATCCTCTGCGTGAGCACCTTCTCGGTGATGTCGACCGAGGCCACCACGATCCCCTGGTCGTCAGGCAGGGGAAGGGCGTAGATCGTCGCCGCCCACTCGGAACCCGCGGAGACACCCTCGATCTCGTAGACCGCTGGGCTCCCGCCGAGCATCTCGTCGCGCATCTGCTCGGCCAACGGTCCGAACAGCGACACCGGCTGACCGACGAGCGCGTCACCACCGAGCCCGACCCGGTCCAGTCCCCGCCCGAAGGCCTCGGTGAAGGTTCCCTCGTGGTCGACGACGATCAGCGCGATCTCGAGCCGCTCGACGAGTCCCCGGAGCCACCGGTCAGCCTTGCCACCAGGATCGGCGATTGCTTCACGGGCCATCGAGCTCAGCGCGGTGATGAACCGCTCTGCCTCCGCATCGAGAGGGGTGACCCGCCGGACCCCCGTGAGCGCCCGATCACCTCCGAGCTCGACCACGCGTCCTCCAGGTGTCCGGACACTTGCCGATCACAGGAGCCTACCGAAACGCCTCATGCTGCGTTACCGCCGTCACACCGCGAAGCTGCCGTCGGCGACCCGCTGCCAACCACCGGCAGCCCGGTTACCCCCGTCGACGTGCACGGTCGACCCGGTCACGAACGACGAGGCGTCGCTGGCCAGGTACAGCGCCGCAGCGGCGACGTCATCGACCTGTCCCGGATACGGCAGGGGGGTGCGGACCTCGAGCTCGCCGACTCCGGGGGTGGGGATCACATCGGGGGCGATCGCATTCACCCGGACGTGCCGATCGCCGAGCTCCAGCGCCAGGCTCATGGTCAGGTTCGCGGCCGCGGCCTTCATCGCCGCGTACACCGCGTAGCCGGGGGCGGCACGGTGCGCTTCGATCGAGGTGATGTTGATGATCGAGCCGCCCCCTCGTCGGGTTCCCGTCACCGGAGGCGGCATGTGGGGCACCACGGCGCGGATCATGGTGGTGACGCTGGTGAAGTTCTCCCGCACGAGCGTGTCCTCGCCCTTGTCGCTCACGTCGAGGAAGGCAGCGGCGAAGCCACCCCCCGCATTGTTCACGAGCACGTCGAGGTGTCCCGCCGCTCTCGCCACCTCGTCGACCCAGGCGCGCACGTCGTCCGCCGCGCGCACGTCGAGCACCGCCGACCAGACCCGTCGACCCTCACGTTCGCATCGCCGCGCCACCTCGGCCATCCGCGCCGCGTCGCGATCGCAGAGCGCAACGTGCGCGCCCGCCGCGGCGAAGCACTCCGCGATGGCCGCGCCGATGCCCCGGGCGGCCCCGGAGACCACGGCCACCCTGTCGTCGAGCCGGAACGCGTCGAGCGTGAGAGCCACGGGGCGACTCTAGAACGGCCACCTCGGCGCACCGACAACAGCGCGTGAGCGGCTGCCGTCGCGGCTTGCCAGAAACCTGACGTCGATGTCATGGTAGGTTCGCCACTGGTGAGCGGCACACCTGACGCACAGACCTGGCGGTACCTCGACCTGGGTCGACAGGGCCCCTCTGAGAATGCGTCGTTGATGCCGGTGCTGGCCCGCTCGGTAGCGGAGGGATCCCGGCCGATCGCGCAGACGAGCGTCTGGGGCAGCACCCATCTCAACGTGGGCTGGTTCGACGACGTCGACGCGACCCTCGACCTCGAGCGCTGCCGGGAGCTCGGCGTTGAGGTCATCCGCCGCCAGCTCTACGGCGGTGGCACGGCGTTCTACGCCGCGGAGTGCGCGGCGATGTGGGGCTTCCTGCTGCCGAAGGACCCGAACGTGAAGGCCGATCTCGACGCCCTGCTCAGCCGATTCCAACCGGTGCTGCTCGATGCGCTGGACCGCCTCGGGCTCGGCGAGGTGCAGTTCGAGGGTTCCAGCGACCTGCGCTGGCGGGGCCGCAAGCTGGGTGCGCTCACCGCGCAAGACGTGATGGTGTGCACCTCCGTCGGCGGCTTCCTGAACCTGGCCAAGCCCGACATCGAGCTGTACCTGCAGGTGGTGCGCATCCCCGATGAGAAGTTCAAGGACAAAGCGGTCAAGGACATGCGGGAGTACGTGTGCACGGCCGAGGAGGTCTCGGGGCGCGCCGTCACCTACGAGGACTTCCGCGACGCGCTGCTCGCCGCGCTCACCGCAGCGGGGATCACCCTCGAGCCCAGCGATCTCACCGAGGGCGAGCGGTACGGCCTGTCGAAGATCTCCGCGCGGGTGGGCAGTGACGAGGCCGTCCGACGGATCTCCTCGAACCGTTTCCGTGGATCCGCCCCCGCAGGCAGCCGGGTGGGCTTCGGCAACCACAAGGGTCGCAAGCTCTGCCGCGCCGGGGTGGCGATCGGCCCCCGGGGTGTGATCGTCGACGCGATGATGGCCGGGGACATGCACGTCTCCCCTGGCGACGTGCTGGACCGGATCGCGTCCTCGCTCCTCGGTGCCCGCTCGGACGACGAGGCGGATCTTCGCGCACGCATCGCCTCGGTTTTCGAAGCTGACGACGTCCACCAGGCCGACGCGGCGATGGGGGTGACCACCGACGATCTGCTCGCCGCCGTGCGCAAGGCCATCGAGGACGCCAGGGCGGACCGGTGAGCATCGCGGGTGCCACGGTCCTGGTGACGGGCGCGTCCTGCGGGATCGGCGCCGCGCTTGCGACGCAGCTCGCCGAGCGGGGCGCCGTCGTCGGGCTCGTGGCACGCCGGGAGCGCCGGCTGCGTGAGGTGCTCGAGCGCTGCCGGGCACGCTCCCCACGGTCCCGGATGTGGGTGGTCGACCTCGCCGACCACGACCGAGCGGTAGCCGTGCTCGCCGACCCGTTCTCGGTGTCGTTGCACGCCATCACCCGCAACCCGCCACCCGAGGGTGGACGGGCCGTGGTCTACGGCGCGGGCGCGCTCGGGATCACCTCGACCGCGATCCTCCAGGCGCTGTATCCCTCGGTCGAGGTCGCCACGATCGCCCGCTGGCCGGCACAGGCGGCGCTGGCCTCGCGGCTGGGAGCCACGGTGCTCAGAGGCGCGCCCCAGACGGTGGAGGTCGGGATCCGGGTGCTGACCCATGGCGGCAAGCTCGTGCAGATGGGGGTGTCGTCGCCGGCCCGCTTCGAGTGGACCCCGTGGTACTTCCAGGAGCTGCAGCTCATCGGCTCCAACGCCTTCGGGATCGAGGAGGTGGCGGGACGCCGCCAGCACGCCATCGTCCACTACCTGGAGCTGGTCGCCGAAGGTCGCATCGACCTGAGTGGCATGCTCACCCACCGGTTCCGCCTCGACCAGTGGCGTGACGCGTTCCGCACGCTGATCGACCAGGGCTCGACCGGCGCCATCAAGGTCGCCTTCGACTTCCGGTGAGCGATCCCACCCTCGAAGAGCTGCTCGAGCCGTGGCCACAGGGTCGTGAGCTCGCGGTCGCCCTGGCAGGCGGGCTTCGGCGGCGGGGGGTGCGACGCGGCGACCGGGTCGCCTGGCGACTGCCGAACGACGAACGGGTCATCGCGCTCTACCGAGCCTGCTGGCGGCTCGGCGCGGTGGCCGCACCCCTGCATCCACGATCCGGGGGAGCGGAGATCGGTGCGCTGATCAGCCAGCTCGCCCCCGCGGTGGTCCTGACCTCACTCGACGAGGTCGAAGCGCTCGCCACGTCGGGCGACCGGCACCCGACGATCGATGCCGCACCCGATGACGACGCGGTCGTGCTGTTCACCGCCGGCTCGACGGGCACCCCGAAGGGCGTCCGCCACACGCATCGCTCGCTCGTCTACAAGGCGCGGCTGATGGTGGCGGTCCACGGTCTGCAGGCGGAGGACGTGGTGCTCATGCCTGCGCCGCTGGCGCACATCTCGGGCCTGCTCAACGGCATCCTGGTGCCCGGTGCCGCTGGGATGTCGAGTGTGCCCATGGCCCGCTGGTCCGCCACGGAGGCGCTGGATCTCATCGAGCGTCACCGGGTGTCGTTCATGGTCGGCCCGCCGACGTTCTTCGTGGATCTGATGGAGGTGCCCGGGTTCGGTGCGGATCGGGTCGCGTCCTTGCGCTTGATCTCCTCGGGCGGTGCCGGCGTGGCACCCACGTTCGTGGACCGGGCGACCGAGCAGCTCGGTGCCGTGGTGAAACGGTCCTACGGATCGACTGAGGCGCCGACGGTCGCCACCGCCGTCGACGGCGACGACCCCGCGCTGGCGCGCATCCACGACGGTCACGCCGTCGGTGAGGCTCGCCTCCAGCTCGATGAGCGCGGTCAGCTCCTCGTGCGCGGTCCCGAACTGTTCGCCGGCTACCTCTCACCAGAGCAGACCCGGGCCACCATGACCCCAGACGGCTGGTTCCAAACCGGGGACATCGCCACCATCAGCTCCGACGGGTGGCTCACCATCACCGGTCGCGCCAAGGAGCTGATCATCCGTGGCGGGGAGAACATCTCGATCACCGAGGTCGAGCAGGTCCTCGAAGCGCACCCCGACGTGGTACGCGCCGCGGTGCTCGGCGAACCCGACGACCGCCTGGGCGAGCGGGTGGTCGCCATCGTGGTGGCCCGTCGCAGCTTCGATCTCCACACCTGCCAGGGCTGGTTCGCCCAGCGCGGCGTCGCCCGCTTCAAGACCCCCGAACGGGTGGTGCTCGTCGACGAACTACCAGTGACCCCCACCGGCAAGCTCGACCGGCAGGCGCTGCGAGGGTTGGTGGGTTGATGGTGGTGGCCGGTCTCAGCGGGCGACGGCCTGCACCTCGACCACCCGCACCGGCATCGTCGCACGACGAGTGAGCCCCCGACGACACAGAACCCCCAGCGGTCAGCTCTCTCGATGTTGTCCGCGGCGGCAGCCTCGCAACCGAGCGCCGCGACCACCACCCGAACCGCAACCACTGCCCGGTATCGGCTCAGCACTCCACCGCCCCGTCCCACTTCTGCTCCCGACCAAGCTCCTCCACCTTCCAGAACCCACCCTGTTTCGACAGCTTCATCAACAACCGAGACGTACTGACCCGATCGTTCAGCACCAGACCGGACGGAACGTCGTACAGGACGCTGTCGTCGACACGACAGACAGCCACCGTCGCAGAGGTCCCAGAGACCTCCGGTGGTGAGGCCCGAGCCGCGGACACCGACCCGGCTGGAAGGCGAATCGCCTGACCGAGGGCAGCCGTGTTCTAGATGTTCTCGCGTGATCGGGCACGCGCCGGACCTGTGAAGTAGCGATCGAGCCCAAGACGATCCGGGTTGGGCGGGTTGTTCGCCGCGAGGAAGGTCTCCCAGCAGCCCTGCACCGCCGCTAGGACCGCCTCCTCCTCAGACGGGACTCGAGTGCTCGACGTCGACGACGTGACCACCTGCTCAACCGCAGAGGAAGGAGCCGGCATCGAAGTCGCCACCGACTCCCCCTCCCTGCCCCCGCCACCGCACCCGGCAACCAGCACACCGAGCACCACCACGCCCGCCACACCACGCATCCCCGCCTCCCGTCACTCCGCCTTCGCCGTTGCGGCTCCGGAAGCTACGAACCACATCCAGTGCACTCAATCGGAAATCGGTCGCATTCGGCACATCCCGCAGCACCCGCGCCACACAAAGCGACACCAACAGGAATCGACGTTCAGATCACTCGTCCGCCGGACTCGATCCGCTCTCGCAGCAGTGAGGCCAGCCGCCGCCGGTGGAAGACCGCGTCGCCGAACGCCCGCTCATCGAGCTGCGAGCGCTTGAGGAACAGGTGCACATCGGACTCCCACGTGAAGCCGATGCCCCCGTGCACCTGCAGGGTCGACGCAGTGACCCGGCGGGCCGCGTCGGAGCACCACGTCTTGGCAGTCGACGCGGCGATCGACCGGTCCGGGTCGTCGGCTGCCACGCACCACGCCGCGTAGTACACGCAGGATCGCATCCCCTCCACGTCGACCAGCATGTCCGCGCAGCGGTGCTTCACCGCCTGGAAGGAGCCGATCGGGCGGCCGAACTGCTCCCGCTGCTTGGCGTAGGCGACGGCGAGATCGAGCGAGCGCGCGGCGATGCCCAGCAGCTCGGCCGCATACGCCGTGGCCCCGAGGTCGCCGAAGCGCTCCAGCGCATCGGCACCCCCGATGCGCAGCGCGGGCGTCCGATCGAAGACCAACCACCCCACCTCGCGTGTCCGGTCCATCGCCGGCTCAGCGGTCGGTCGCACACCGTCGCGGAGATCGACTGCGAACACCGCGTCCGGCGAACGCACGACCGCCACATCAGCCGACGGCGCGTACACCGCAGGCTCGGCGCGACCGGTCAGCACCCACCCGTCGCCCGCCGGCTCCGCAGCGACCGGCGACCACGCAATGGTGGCGATCGACGCTCCGCTGACGAGCGGCTGGATCCACTCCGGCGCCGCCTCCGACAGCATCGCGAGGGCGACGATCTGCTGGAGCACGGGCGCTGGTGCCACGTGGGCACCGACCTGTTCGAGCAGCACCGCGACCTCGACGAACCCGAGGCCGAGCCCGCCGAGCGCCTCGGGGAGGGCAACGGCGGTCCAGCCCTGCTCGACCATCGCCGCCCACAGCTCGGGGTCGTACCCGCCACCGGCGTCGACGACCGCCCGCACCCTGGTCGACGACGCGTAGCCGCCGAGCAGCTCGCGGGCCGCGTCGCGCAACGCGAGCTGCTCGTCCGAGAGCTCGAAGTCCACCACCAGACGATACCTGACGCTCATGTCAGCCCCGGGGTGGACGGGTCTAGGATTGCTCCGCCTATGGATCTGAGCCCCACGCCGGAGCAGCACGCGTTCCGGGCCGAGTGCCGGGTGTGGCTCGAAGCCAACCTGCCCTGGGAGTACGGCAGGGGGCTCCCGCCGCACTTCGACGATCTCGCGGAGGAGGTCGCCTTCCTGCGTGCGTGGCAGGCCAAGCTCGCCGCGGGCCGGTGGGTCGGGGTGACCTGGCCCGAGGAGTACGGCGGTCGGGGTGCCGGACCGCTGCATCACTACATCGTCCAAGAGGAGCTGGCCCGGGCGCGCGCCCCCGAGCTCGTGGGCCGCATCGGCGTGAACCTGGTCGGCCCCACCCTGCTCGCCCACGGAACCGCCGAGCAGCGGGCCCGCTGGCTGCCCGGCATCCTCAACGCTGAGCAGCTGTTCTGCCAGCTCTTCAGCGAGCCCGGCGCAGGGAGCGACCTCGCCGCGCTCTCCACTCGAGCCGAACGGGTCGCGGGTGGGTGGCGGATCAACGGGCAGAAGGTGTGGACGTCCTACGCGCAGTTCGCGGACTGGGGGCTCCTGCTCGCCCGGACCGACCCCTCCGCACCGAAGCACCGCGGCATCTCGGCCTTCGTCATCGACATGCACCAACCCGGGGTGGAGGTCCGCCCGCTGCGCCAGATCACCGACGAGCACGACTTCAACGAGGTGTTCTTCACCGACGCGTTCGTACCCGACGAGAACCTCATCGGGGCGGAGAACGACGGCTGGCGGGTGTCATCGTCCACGCTGGCCCACGAGCGCGGCACCAACCCTCGACAGCTGGTGATCCACGCGCAGCTGCTCGAGGAGCTGCTCCGCCTGGCTCTCGAGGAGGGCCGGTTCGACGACCACCACCTCCAGCAGCGCCTGGCCGAGGCCTACGTGGAGGTACGGCTGTTCCAGCTGCACAACTGGCGCTCGCTCTCCCGCCTCGAGCACGGCCGAGAGCTCGGGCCGGAGGGCAGCGCGCTCAAGCTCTACTGGAGCGAGATGAGCAAGCGACTGCACGACACGGCGATGGCCGTGCTCGGTGACGCATCGCCGCTGTGGTGGGGTGCCGCGGAGAACCCGGGTGGCGGGAGGTGGCAGCGCAGCTGGCTCTACTACCACGCAGCCTCCATCTTCGCCGGGACCAACGAGATCCAACGGACCATCATCGGCGAGCGAGTCCTCGGACTGCCTCGCGAACCGCAGGAGGCCAAGCCACGGTGAGCGGGTTCGAGACGCTGCTCTACGAGGTCGATGGACCAGTCGCGCAGATCACCTTGAACCGACCGGAGCGGGCCAATGCGCAGTCGATGCAGCTCATCGACGAGCTCGACCGGGCACTCGACCTCGCCGACGCAGACGATCGCGTCCGGGTCGTCATCCTCGCCGCGGCGGGCAGACACTTCTCCTCCGGCCACGACCTCAAAGAGCTCGTCGGACCCGAGGCCGACCCCGAGCTGCAGGCGCGACGCGCCACCCCGGAGGGCAAGTTCCGCCACGAGCGGCAGATGTACTTCGACCGGTGCGTGCGGCTCTACGAGTTCCGCAAGCCCACCATCGCCGCCGTGCAGGGCCGGTGCATCGCCGCGGGGCTGATGCTCGCGGCGATGTGCGACCTGATCATCGCGGCGGACGACGCCGTCTTCCAGAACCCGGTGGCCCGCATGAGCGGCGCCGGTGTCGAGCTGCTGGTGGAGCCCTGGGAGCTCGGCATCCGCAAGGCCAAGGAGTTCCTGCTCACCGGCGACGAGCTCGACGCGCAGGAAGCCTGGCGGCTCGGGATGGTCAACAAGGTGGTGCCACGCGATGAGCTCGAGACCGCAGCCCGGGCCATGGCCGCCAAGATCGCACTCGTCCCTCCGGTCACTGCCGAGCGAATCAAGGACTCGATCAACCAGACCTTCGAGCTCATGGGCAAGCGCCACTCGTGGAACTTCCACTTCATGGCCCACCACTTCACGCACAGCACCGCCACGGCGCTGGGCAAGCTCGCCGAGCGAGAGCAGATGGGCTCGATGAAGGAGGTCTTCGAGGCCCGCGATCGGGGCGACGTCTAGATGGCTGGTCCGCTCGAAGGCCTGCGGGTCATCGACGTCGGCACCCGCATCTCCGCACCGTTCTGCGCGGGGCTGCTCGGCGAGATGGGGGCCGAGGTGATCAAGGTGGAGCAGCCGGGCACCGGCGACTTCATGCGCGAGATCGGGCCGTTCGTGCCCGTCGACGGCGAGGACGGTCCGGGCCACTCGCTCTTCTGGTCGGTGGAAGGCCGGGGCCGCAAGGGCGTGACCCTCGACCTGCGCAGCCCCGACGGCCAAGACCTGTTCCGCCGGCTGTGCCGCCACGCTGACGTGGTGTGCGAGAACTTCCGCCCGGGGACCATGGAGCGCTGGAACATCGGACCAGCCGATCTCGACGAGCGCCTGGTCATGGTGCGCATCTCGGTGTTCGGCCAGGACGGGCCCTCGTCGTCACGGCCGGGGCTCGACCGGCTCGGCATCGGCTACGGCGGCCTGCTCCACCTCACCGGCTATCCCGACCGGCCGCCAGTCCGACCAGGCGTCACCGTGAGCGACTACCTCACCGGGGTGTTCGCCGCCCAGGCCGCGCTCGCGGCGCTCTACCGACGCGATGCGCGCGGGACGGGAACCGGTGCGGTGATCGACGCCTGCCTGTACGGCTCCGTGCTGCGCATCCTCGAGTGGACGATCGCCGGCTATGACCGTCTGGGCATCGTCCGCGAGCGTGAAGGCAACCGGCTCGCCAACTCGGCGCCGATCGACAACTATCCGACCGCCGACGGCCGCTACGTCTGCATCGTCGCGGGCTCCGACGCGAACTTCCGTCGCCTCTGCGCTGCGATGGGCCGCCCCGAGCTCGCTACCGACCCCCGCTTCGCCCGGCTCGCTGATCGGGCTGCGCGGGCTGACGAGATCAACGGGATCGTCGAGGAGTGGACCCGCTCGCTCACCGCCCGCGAGATCGAGAACCGCTGCGTCGACCATGACGTACCGGTGGCGACCGCCTACACGGCGGCCGACATCGCGAGCGACCCACACATGCGGGCCAGGGGCGATCTGATCACGGTGGTCGACTCGGTGATCGGCCCGGTGCTCCAACAAGCCCCGTTCCCCCGCTTCGTCGGGGAGGAGATCCCCGTGCCGTCGAGCGCGCCGCGGCTCGGCGAGCACAACCGGGAGGTGTGGTGCGGGCTGGTGGGGCTGAGCGACGACGAGTACGACCGAGCCGTCACTGCGGGCATCATCTGACCATGTCCTCCCCCATACCCTCCCGCCCCCGCCCCGCTCCCACCGCCGTGGTCGCCATCACCGTCGCCGTCGCGCTCACCGCCTGCTCGACCGGGGACGACCGTGGCGACCGTGCCGAACCGGCGCGGACCACCTCGACGACTGCTGCCACCACGAGCGCCATCGCAGGCACGCCGCCCAACGCCTGCGACAGCAAGATGCCCGGCGAGGTGATGACGGCCGAGGAGGCGGTGATCCGCTTCAGCAGCCAGCAGGTCTGCCCCGGGTACGTGACCGTCGCGCTCGGCACGCCCGTCACCTGGCGGAACACCGGCGACGCCGTCTACACCGTCACGATCAAAGCCGGCCCGCTGCCGAGCAGCACCGCCATCCGACAGGAACGGGTTGATCCGGGGGCCACCGTGGTGGTGGAGCTCCCGACCGCCGGCCAGTTCGCGTGGACCACCGACGCGCTCGAGGCGTTCGTCGGCACCATCGAGGTCCAGGGCTGACGCGGGCCCGCTCAGGCGGGGTTCAGCACGAGATCGGCAACCCGTTCCCGGTGGATGCCGTGGTAGCCGAACAACAGATCGTTCTGCTTCGCCCGCCGGTAGTGCAGGTGCGCGTCGCAGTCCCAGGTGAAGCCCACGCCGCCGTGGATCTGGATGCACTCCGCCGCCACCAGGTTCGCGGACTCCGGCACGTAGGCCTTCGCCATGGCGGCCGCCTCGGCACGCACCGGATCCTCGGCGTCGGAGGCCCACGCCGCGTAGTGCGTACCCACCCTCGACAGCTCGATGCGGTGCAGCATGTCGACCGCCTTGTGCCTGATGACCTGGAAGGTGGCGATCGGCCGGTCGAACTGCACCCGGACCTTCGCGTACTCGACCGCGAGATCGTGCGCCGCTTCCATCGAGCCCACCAGCTCCGCACACAGGGCCACGCTGGCGTCGTCGACCACCCGCCGCCAGATGCCGGTCTGATCGCCGTCGGGCCCCACCGGCTCCGCGGGCGTGTCGCGGAGCTCGAGTCGAGCCACCTTGCGGGTGAGATCCCAGGTGGGGACCAGCTGCGCCTGCGGCGCCTCGACGACGAAGGTGCCGATCCCCTCCTGCGTGCGCGCGACCACGAGCACCCAGTCCGCCGTGTGCCCGTCCAGCACCACCGGTTTGGTGCCGTTGAGCAGCCAGCGCCCCGTCTTGCGGCTGGCCCAGGTCCGCACCCGGTCCACGACGTCACCGTGACCGGGCTCGTCGAGGGCCACCGTCCCCAGGGTGGTGCCCGACGCCAGCGACGCCAGATGATCCCCGAGCCCGAGGTGGCGGGCTGCGAGCGTGGCGAGGACCGCTGACGAGAAGAACGGGCCCGGGAACACCACGCGTCCCATCTCCTCCATCAGCACCACCAGGTCGACCATGCCGAGGCCGAGCCCACCGTGTGCCTCGGGCACCAGGACGCCGGTCCAACCGAGCTCGACGAGCTGCCGCCAGACGTCGTCGGTGACGCCTCGCTCGTCGTCCATCATCGAGCGGACGTAGGCGGGTGGGCTCTCCGCGGCGAGGAACGATCTCACCGCGTCGCGCAGCTGGTCCTGCTCGGCGCTGAAGGTGAACTCCATGGGTGGCGACCTCACGGGTGGGCGGTGTGGCGGTCTCGCGTGCCGCGGGCGACGGAGAAACCTGACACGGATGTTAGTTTTCTCGGTATGGACTTCGCCTACACGGCTGAGGACGAGGCGTTCCGGGCCGAGCTCACCAGCTGGCTGGACGAGAACCTCGAGAAGTTCCTCGCCGAACATCCCCACGACGACGGTGACGACGCGGCCGGGCCGGGCGGGGGCGGGATCATGGCCGCCATGGAGCGTCGGCGGGCCTGGCAGCGCAAGCTGAACGAGGGCCGCTGGGCCGCGATCAGCTGGCCCGAGGAGTGGGGGGGCCGGAACGCCACGGTCACCCAGAACGTCATCTACGCCGAGACCATGGCGCGCTACCGAACCCCTGGCATCTACAACGCCAACGGTCTGTGGCAGATCGGCCCCATGATCATCCGCTGGGGCACCGAGGAGCAGAAGCAGCGCTGGGTCCCGAACATCCTCAACGCGGACGACCACTGGTGCCAGGGCTTCTCCGAGCCTGAGGCCGGCAGCGACCTCGCGAACCTCCGCACCTTGGCGGTGCGCGACGGCGACGACTACGTGGTGAACGGGCAGAAGATCTGGATCTCCAGCGCCCACATCGCCAAGTGGGGCCTGTTCCTGGTTCGCACCGATCCGAACGCCATCGCCGAGGGACGCAAGCATGAGGGGATCACCGCGCTGATCGTCGACTTGCAGACCCCCGGCATCGAGGTGCACCCCATCCGGGACATCGCGGGCGAGGAGATGTTCTGCGAGGTGCTCTTCCACGACGCACGGGTGCCGGTCGCCCACCGCCTCGGTGGCGAGGGGGAGGGTTGGCTGGTGGCCATGGGCACCCTGGGCTCCGAGCGGGTGGGCACTGCGGGGCTGGCGATCGGCATGCGATCCGATCTGGACGCCATGATCAACCTTGCCAAGGCGGTGAACCCGGCGGCGCTCGATGATCCTGAGATCCGGCAACGCATCGCCCGCGCTCACACCGAGATCGAGTACACGAAGCTGCTCAACTACCGGGCCCTCTCGAAGATCCTGAAGAACGAGAAGAACTGGCCCGAGGTGCCGCTCGCCAAGCTCCAGTGGAGCCACCTGGCGCAGAGCCTCGCGGAGCTTGCGGTCGACTTGCTCGGCCCCTACGGGATGATGGCCAAGGGCGGCCCCGATGCGGTCGACGGTGGGGCCTGGAACCGGCTGTACGTGTTCCAGCGCTACACGTCGATCGGCGCCGGCACCACCGAGGTGCAGAAGAACATCATCGCGGACAAGGCGATCAAGCTCCCCCGCAGGTGACCCCGCTCGGGATCACCCCAGGCGCTCGATCACCGTGGCGTTCGCCTGGCCGCCACCTTCGCACATGGTCTGGAAGCCCAGTCGGCCGCCGGTGACCTCGAGGTGGTTGAGCAGGGTGGTCATGAGGCGGATGCCGCTCGCCCCCAGGGGGTGGCCGAGCGCGATGGCCCCACCACGGGGGTTGTACCGCTCGGGATCGGGCTGGAACTCCCGGGCCCACATGAGCGCGATGGCTGCGAACGCCTCGTTGCACTCGATGGCGTCGAAGTCCCCGATCGACAGGCCCGTGCGGTCGAGCAGCTTGCGGGTGACCGGGTTGGGTGCCGAGAGCACCAGGACCGCGTCGTCAGCGCCGACCACCATGTGCCTGATGCGGGCCCGCACCGGGAGCCCCAGAGCCTCCGCGACGGACCGGTCGGCGATGAGCATGGCGGACGCGCCGTCGCTCATCTGCGAGGAGTTCCCGGCAGTGATGTCAGGGGCGATCGAAGGGTCCCACCTGGCGGCGCTCTCGAGCCCGGCCAGGACCTCCAGGGTGGTCCCGGGGCGGATGCCCTCGTCGACGGTGAGCAGCTCGCCGGTCTCCCGACCCTCCTCGTCCTTGACGGGGACCGGGATGATCTCCCGCTCGAAGTGTCCGCTCACCGTGCTCTCGTGGGCCCGCTGGTGGCTGCGCACCGCGTACTCATCCATCTCCTCGCGGCTGATGCCGAACCTGCGGGCCAGGATCTGTGCCACCTCGAACTGGGTCATCAGCTGTCCGTCGCAGGCGTCGAGGAAGGCCGGGGAGAACGGACCGCGACCACCTGCGGCGTTGGAGGCCATCGGCGCCCGGGTCATCGACTCCACCCCGCAGGCGATGGCGAGGTCGTAGCCGCCAGCGATCACCCCCTGAGCGGCGAAGTGCACCGCCTGCTGCGACGAGCCGCACTGGCGGTCGACGGTGGTGGCCGCCACCGACTGCGGAAGCCCGGCGGCGACCCACGCGTTGCGGGTGACGTTGCAGCCCTGCTCCCCGACCTGCGTCACACAGCCGCCGATGACGTCGTCGATGCGCTCGGGATCGACCCCGGTACGGTCGAGCAGTGCCTGCAGCGTGTGAGCCAACAGGTCGGTGGGGTGCCAGCCGGCGAGCGCGCCCTTGCGCTTACCGATCGGTGTGCGGACGGCGTCGACGATCACGGCTTCCCGGGTCATGCGCGCAGCGTAGCGAAGGCCGCTGCTAACTGACATGAGCGTCAGGTAAGGTCAGGCCATGACCGACGCACCGACCGACGTGACGGGCCGGCCGACCGCGCTCCGCCAGCTCGACCTCGACACCTTCTTCCGGCCGAGGACCGTCGCCGTCATCGGCGCCAGCGACTCCCCCGGGCGGCCGAACAGCGCGATGTGGCGCAAGATCCGCCAGTGGGCCGAGCAGTCGGGTGCGGCCTGCTACCCCGTCAACCCGAACCGGGACGAGGTCGACGGGGTTCGCTGCTACCGGTCGGTGCTCGACATCCCCGACGACCTGGACCTGGCCGCGATCCTCGTCGGCAACGCGGTCGAGATGTTCGAGACCGTGCTCGAGAAGAAGCCCCGGTTCGCGGTGATCTTCGCCGCGGGCTTCAACGAGGTCGGCCCCGAGGGTGAGGCACTGCAGCGACGGCTCGAGGAGCTGATCGCCACCGGCAGCACCCACGTGCTCGGCCCGAACACGAACCTCAACGCCTTCGAGACCTTCCGTGACCTGCCGCCACCGAAGATCGCGCTGATCACCCAGAGCGGCCATCAGGGCCGACCCGTGTTCCAGGCCCAGGAGCAGGGCATCGCGCTCTCGCACTGGGCGCCCACGGGCAACGAAGCCGACCTCGAGCTGGCGGACTTCGCGGCCTACTTCGTCGACCAGCCAGAGGTGGGCGTGGTCGCCGCCTACGTCGAAGGCTTCAAGGACGGTCGCACGCTCATGCTCGCCGCGGACCGAGCGATCAGGGCCGGCAAGCCGATGGTGATGGTGAAGGTCGGTCGGACCGACGAGGGTCGATCGATGGCCCGATCGCACACCGGGCATCTCACCGGCTCCGACGCGGTGGTCTCGGCGGTGTTCCGGCAGTTCGGCATCGTCCGGGTCGATGGGCTCGACGAGCTCACCGACGTGGCTGCCACCTTCGCCCGGACCAGGCCGCCCGCGAACCCGGGTCGGCGCAACGTGTGCATCTACGCCATCTCCGGTGGGACCGGGGCGCACATGGCCGACCTCGTCGCCGGAGCCGGTCTCGAGCTGGCCGAGCTCAGCGCGAAGAGCCAGAAGGCGCTACGGGAGTGGATCCCCGGGTACCTGCGGGTCTCGAACCCCGTCGACACCGGCGGCGCGCCCTCCGCCGACGACCGTGGCCCGAAGATCGTGCAGACCATCCTCGAAGACCCGAACGTGGACCTGCTGATCTGTCCCATCACCGGAGCACTGGAGTCGATCAGCCGCCCCATGGCTCAGAGCCTGGTGGACGCGGCGGAACGGACTGACAAGCCCATCCTGGTCGTGTGGGGATCACCCGACAGCACCGACCCCGTCTACACGGAGGTGCTGCTCGGCTCACGGCTGCCTGTGTACCGCACGTTCCACAACTGCGTGCTCGCAGCTCGCGCCTACTTCGACTACCACGAGCACCGAACCCGGTACCGCTCTCCGTTCGCCAGGCCGGTGACCCGGCGCTCGCCCGCAGCAGCCAGGACCCGACCGCTGTTGGAGCTGGGGCGGGCGCTGAGCGAGCACGAGTCCAAGCAGCTGCTCGCCGCCTACGACATCCCGGTCACCCGCGACCTCCTCGCCACCTCAGCGACCGAAGCCGCCCGGGCGGCACGCTTGATCGGCTTCCCGGTGGTCATGAAGCTCAGCTCACCTGATCTCCTCCACAAGTCCGACCTGGGGCTGGTGCGCGTCGGGCTGCGCAACGCCAGCGAGGTGAGACGGGCGTTCACGGAGCTGGTCGCCGCCGCCCGCGCGGCGGACCGGAGGGCCATCATCGACGGCGTGCTGGTCTCCGAGCTGATCAGCGGCGGCATCGAGACCGTCATCGGGGTGTCGCAGGACGAGCTGTTCGGGCCGGTGATCATGTTCGGTCTCGGGGGGGTGTTCGTGGAGGTCTTCAACGACGTCACCTTCCGGGTGCCGCCCTTCGACCGGGATGAGGCGCTGCGGATGGTGCGGGAGGTCAAGGGCTTCAAGCTCCTCCAGGGGGTACGGGGACACAAGCCCGCTGACGTGCGCGCGCTGGTCGAGGTCATCATGAAGGTGCAGCGGATGGCCGTGGACCACGCGCACTGCCTGGTCGAGCTCGACATCAACCCGCTCGTCGTGAGGCCGAGGGGCCAGGGAGCGGTGGCGCTCGACGCGCTGGCGGTCCCCCGCTCGGTCGGCTGAGACCGCACGGAGACGCCGATGGCCTCCTCGGTGATCAAGGACGCCACTGCCATCGTGGGAGTCGGTCAGACCGCGTTCGCCAAGAGCCTCCCCCAGAGCGAGAAGCGGCTCGCGCTCGACGCCATCCTCCTGGCGCTCGACGACGCGGGCGTCGACCCGTCGGAGGTGGACGGGCTCGTGTCCTACACGCTCGAGACCACCGAGGAGATCGAGATCGCCCGCAACCTCGGCACGGGCGACATCACCTTCTTCAGCCAGGTTGGCTACGGCGGCGGCGCCGGCTGCGCGGTGGTTGGCCAGGCGGCCATGGCGGTCGCCACCGGCCAGTGCACGGTCGCGGTGGCCTGGCGCTCGCGCAAGCGGGGAGCGGCGACCGCGCGGCCGTGGGCGGGCGTCCCGACGCGGGTGCGGGGCAACCAGCAGTGGTCGCGACCATGGGGGCTGCTGCGCCCGGTGGACGAGATCGCCATGCTCGCCCGTCGCTACCTGCACGTCTACGGCGCGACCCGCGACCACCTGGCGAACGTCGCGATCGCGTTCCGCAAGCACGCGAACCGCAACCCAGCGGCGATGATGCACGACAAGCCGTTGACTCGCGACGACTACTTCGCCGCCCGGTGGATCTCGGAGCCGCTCTGCCTGTTCGACAACTGCCTCGAGTCCGACGGCGCCGGCGCGGTGGTGATCACGAGTGCGCGCCGCGCCCGCGATCTCCGGCGGACACCCGTCCTGGTGCACGGCTTCGCGCAGTCCATCCCCAAACAGCACCAGACCATGACCAACTACTTCTGTGAGGACCCGCTGCTCGGCCCCTCGTGGGCGTGCGCGCAGCTGCTCTGGAGACACGCGGACTTCGGGCCTGGTGACGTCGACGTGGCCCAGCTCTACGACGCGTTCTCGCCACTCATCCCGCTCTCGCTCGAGGGCTACGGCTTCTGTGGCCGGGGCGAGGGAGCAGCCTTTACCGAGGACGGCAACCTCGAGTGGGACCGGGGGTCGCTCCCCACGAACACCTCCGGTGGTGGCATGAGCGAGGCCTACGTGCACGGCTTCAACCTGATCGTCGAAGGCGTCCGGCAGTTGCGCGGCGAGTCCTACTGCCAGGTCGACGGTGCTGAGACGTGCCTGGTGACGAGCGGTGAGGGTGTCCCGACGAGCGCGCTGCTGCTGCGACGCGGATGAGCGAGACAGGGATGTCGGCGATGACGGAGGGACAGACGTGAGCGCCGGTCCGCTGCTGCCCGAGATCGACGAGGACTCCGCCCCCTTCTGGGAGGGGTGCCTGCGGGGCGAGCTGCGGGTGCAGGCCTGCGCCCGGTGTGGACGCCGGCGCATGCCACCGCGTCCCCTGTGCCCCTGGTGCCGCAGCTTCGACGCCCGCTGGGAGCCCATGTCGGGTCGGGGCAGCGTCTGGTCGTTCGTCGTGGCCCATCCGCCGCTGCTGCCCGCGTACGCCGAGCAGGCGCCGTACAACGTGGTCGTGGTGGCCCTCGACGACGATCCGAGCATCCGGCTGGTCGGCAACCTCGTGGCCCGTGCCGATGGTCCGATCGGCGAGATCGACCCGGCCACCATCCGCATCGGCGAGCCGGTGGAGGTGGTCTTCGAACGGGTGGCCGAGGACGTCGCGCTGCCCCGCTGGGTGCGGCGGGTGGGCTGAGCGGAGATCGTCCCGGTCGGGTCAGTCGGCCCCCGCGGGGCTCACCCTGGTGCGGTTGGCCAGATCGATGATGCGGATGGGCTCGCTTGGCCGCTCGTAGCGGGCTCCGGAGCTTCTCGGACTGACGTCGACTCCCTCGGCCTCGGCTCGCAGCGCCCCAACCGTGCACCGCTCGCGCGGTCGCACCGAGAACGGGTCGTAGTGGAAGATCCGCATCGCGTTGAGGTGGGTGATGCGGTCGACCTCCTCTTGGGGGACACCTGCCAGGCTCTTGGCGAGCGTCTCCGGTGAGTGCGGCCAAGTGGAGTCGGAGTGGGGGTAGTCGCACTCCCAGGTGATCAGGTCAAGGTTGAGGTGGTGGCGGTTCTCGATCCCGAAGGCGTCGTCGATGAAGCAGGTGACGATGCGCTCGGCGAACAGCTCGCTCGGCAGCTTGCCGAGGTCATGGCCGGTCCAGAGTCGGTGGTGCTGGTAGACGTAGTCGACCCGCTCCAGGAAGTAGGGAATCCAACCGATGCCGCCCTCCGAGAGCGCGAACCGCAGACGGGGGAACTCCTGGAGCACCCGTGACCAGAGCAGATCCGCAGCTGCCTGCACGATGTTCATGGGTTGCAGCGTGATCATCACGTTGATCGGCGCTTCGACGGAGGTGATCACCAGCTGGGAGGACGAGCCGATGTGCAGGCAGATCACCGTCTCGGTCTCCTCGCACGCGGCCCAGAAGGGATCCCAGTGCGGGTTGTGGAACGACGGGTAGCCGAGCTTCTCAGGGTTCTCGGAGAAGGTCACCGCATGACAGCCCTTGGCCGCCATGCGCCGCACCTCAGCGGCGGCGAGCTCAGGGTCCCACAGCACCGGTAGGGCCAGGGGGATGAACCGTCCGGGGAACGTGCCGCACCACTCCTCCACGTGCCAGTCGTTGTAGGCCTGCAGCATGGCGAGCCCGACGTCCTTGTCCTCGGTACGGGCGAACAGCTGGCCACAGAACTGCGGGAAGGAGGGGAAGCACATCGACCCGAGCACGCCGTTCGCGTTCATGTCGTCGATGCGCTTGCGGATGTCGTAGCAGCCTTCCCGCATCTCGGAGAAGGCCGTCGGCTCGATCCCGTACTCCTCAGGCGGTCGGCCGGAGACCGCGTTCAGCCCGATGTTGGGAAGCTGCTGCCCCTCGTAGAGCCACACGTCGGAGCCGTCCTCGGTGGTGATGACCCGCGGCGCGAACGGCTCGTACTTCTTCGGCAGGCGACCTTCGAACAGGTCAGGCGGCTCGACCACGTGGTCGTCCACGCTCACGAGGATCAGGTCCTCCACACGCATCGTGGAGCCTCCTTGCTCTCAGCTCTCGAGACCGAAGATGCGCACCGCGTTGCCACACAGGATCTGGTACCGCTCATCGGGTGGCACTCCGGCCATGGTCTCGTTGATCACCTTTCGCGAGTAGGGCCAGTCGTTGCCGTGGTGGGGGTAGTCGGTGCTCCACATCATGTTCGCCACCCCGACCTCGTGCCGGTTGCGGATGCCGTAGTCGTCGCGGACGAACGTGCCGCTCATGTTCTCGAACCAGTAGGTCGAGGGCGGGCGGCTGATCGGCAGGTCAGCCCAGGACCGGTTGCGCCAGTACCTGTCGTCCATGGCCTCGAGGAAGTGGGGGAGCCAGCCGACGCCGATCTCCACCATTGACACGTGCAGCGTCGGGAACCGCTCGAAGACCCCGGTGAAGATCAGCTGGCCGATCGTCGAGGGCACGCTCGAGAAAACCCCCGAGAGGCTCGCGGCCGCTTTCGCGCCGGCCTGGTGCCGGCCCTCCCCGTAGAGCTGACGGCCACCGGCCCGCTCCGCCGCCTTCCGGGCTCGCAGACGTGCCTGTCGGCTGATCATCAGGATGTGGATGCACACCGGGAGCTCGAGCTCAGCTGCGGTGGCCCAGAAGCGGTCGTCGGCTTCCGAGATGCTGTCTCCGCCCGCGGGCCAGCAGGAGATCACCACCGCCTTCGCACCCCGATCCTTCGCCTTGTGCAGGTAGTCGACCGCGGTGTCGATGCCCAGTGACGGGATCTGGTAGACGCCGATGAGCCGGCTGGGATCCGGCGCGCAGAACTCGTCGAAGAGGAAGCGGTTGTACGCGTCGACGCCTGCCAGCACGAAGTCGTCGTCTTCGTCGCCGAGAAAGTGACCGATGGTGCGCTGCGGCGGGAAGAGGATCTCCGCATCGACGCCGTCGTAGGTCATGTCCTCGAGTCGGGCGGCGCCGTTGTAGCAACCGGGCCGGGCCTCCTCGTAGGTCACGCCGGTCCAGCGGAACTTGTCGAACGGCAAGCCGGGCGTGGCGGTGAGGCCGATCGGGTCGGGGGTCGTCGAACCGGCGAAGAGCCAGGCATCGCCGCCGTCGGCGTCCTTCACCAGCTTCGGCGCCTTGTCCTGGTAGCGGTCGGCGAGCCAGTTCTTCCAGATGTCCGGCGGTTCCAGGATGTGGGCGTCAGCCGAGATGATCGAGTAGTGGCCCATGAGCCGAACCTCCCCAGATGGCTGACACCCATGTCAGCAAAACCTGACATCAGCGTCAACTTCCTGACCGCGCCCACAGGCCTTCCAGCTGCTGCCGGCGTGGACGGGCGCTCACCGCACCCGGACACCTCGCTGACCGGAGCGCGTGCCGACCGGGAGACGGTCAGCCCGGCATGGCCAGGCCCCCGTCGACGCAGAGCACCTGGCCGGTCACGAGGGCGGCGTCGTCGGAGGCGAAGAACACCGCCGTCCCGGTGAGGTCCTGCGGCGTGAGCTCCCGCTTCATCGCGGTCATCATGGTGACGAACGGCAGGAACTCCTCGGGCACGATCCGCTTGGTGGCCTCGGTCATGGTGACGCCGGGTGCGATGCAGTTCACGGTCACGCCGTACGGACCGAGCTGGGCGGCGAGGAACTTCGTGAGCCCGATCACCCCCCACTTGGTCTGCGAGTAGGAGAAGGCGCCCACCTCCTTGAACTCGCCCGCATCAGGCATCAGGTAGAGGTAGGCCGCAGAGGATGACTGGTTGATGATGCGCCCCCTGCCCTTCTCGACCATCACCGGCGCAGCGGCCCGAGCCATGAGCCACGCCCCGTGCAGGTTCACCCGGAACACGGTCTGCAGGTAGTCGTAGCTGTTGTTGGCGTTGTCGATGTCGTAGTAGAGCGCCGCGTTGTTCACCAGGATGTCAACGGTGCCGAACGCCTCGAGCGTGGCGCTCACACAGTCGTTGGCGGAGCCCTCGTCGGAGATGTCCGTGCGGACGAAGATCGCGTCACCCCTCCCCTCGAGGTGTGCCATGGCGGAAGCGCCCCGCTCCTCGCTGATCTCGGCCACCACCACGCTGGCTCCCTCGGCGAGGAAGCGCTCCGCGTATGCCAGACCGATGCCCTGGCCGGCTCCGGTGATGATGGCCACCCGCCCCTCAAGACGCCCGCTCATCACACGCAGCCCGTCACGACCGATGGATGAGGTTCATGCGAGAGGTCAGCACCGGCTCGCCGGCCTCGTCGCGATACACGTCCTCGATGACCAGGAAGGTCATCGTGCGCCCGTTGCTCTCCTTGGCATAGCAGTCGACCACCCGGCCTTCGCTGGTCAGCACGTCACCGACCTGGATGGGCTTGTGGTACACGAACTCCTGTTCGCCGTGGAGCACCATGCCCCCCTTGGCCATCAGGCCACCGATGATCTCCATCATCGGGCTCCGGCCGCCGGTCGGGTCGGGTGGCTGATCCTCGGGGAACTTGCCCCAGTACTGCAGGGCTGAGAACCCGTAGGTCGGTGGAGCGGGGATCCGGTCGAAACCGGCCGCGCGAGCCGCCTCCGTGCTCTGGTAGACGGGGCTGTCGTCCTTGACGGCCTCGGCGAACTTGGCCACGGGCCCCCGTTCGACCACCACCTTCGCCGCCCCGGTCGGGCGACCGATGACGTCCTTCAGCTCGCTCATCGCGTGCGGTCCTCCGTTCTGGTGCGGCACGACAGGCCGTGACGCTAAGGTCTTGGCCAAACGTGACGCTGATGTCAGGTTTCTCTGCATTCAAGCACACCAGCAGGGGGGACACGAATGGGACTGGTCGACGGGAAGGTGGCCATCGTGACGGGCGCCGGACGGGGGGTGGGACGAGGCGAGGCCCTCGAGCTCGCCGCGCAGGGCGCCAAGGTCGTGGTCAACGACTTCGGCGGCACCTCCAAGGGCGAAGGCGGTGATCGGGGCCCTGCCGACGAGGTCGTCGACCTCATCCGGCAGCGAGGTGGCGAAGCGGTCGCCAACTACGGCGACGTCAGCGACTGGCGCGACGCCGAAGCACTCGTCCAACAGGCCATCGACACGTTCGGCAGCCTCGACATCCTCGTCAACAACGCGGGCATCCTGCGCGACGTGTCGATCACGAAGATGACCGAGGAGGACTGGGACGCTGTCATCCGCGTGCACCTCAAGGGCACCTTCGCCATGACCCACTTCGCCTGCCTCTACTGGCAGAACGAGTCCAAGGCCGGCAGGGCCCGCCGCGGGTCGATCATCAACACCGTCTCCTCCGCGGGCCTGCAAGGCAACCTCGGGCAGGCCAACTATGGCGCCGCCAAAGCCGGGATCGCCGCGCTGACGATCATCACCGCGCTCGAGGGCAAGCGCTACGGGGTGCGGGCCAACGCCATCGCGCCCGGCGGCGCCACCCGGATGGTGCACGAGGCCATGCCGCAGATCCCGATCGTCGAAGCCGACCAGGTCAGGCCCGAAGACGGGTTCCAGCGGCTGAACCCCGGCAACTCCGCGCCGATGGTCGTCTGGCTGGCATCCGACGAGTCGCTGCACGTCTCAGGCCAGGTGTTCCGGGCCGTCGGTGACGAGATCACCCACTACGTGGGCTGGACCCTCGGCAAGACGATCAAAGCCGGAAAAGAGCCGCAGAAGTGGGATCCGGCCAAGATCGGCGACGCCGTGGCCTCCGGCATCTTCGGCTACCAGCCCGCCGGGCTGGCGATGGGCGGCGGCTGAGCCGGCCGGTCACGCTGGCGCCCCAGCGAGCGCTCCGGTAGGACGGTGCACATGGCCGACTACGAGACGCTGATCTACGAGGTGGACGACGGTGTTGCCTGGGTCACCCTCAACCGACCCGAGGTCCACAACGCGTTCAACGTGCAGATGCAGAAGGAGCTGCGCGACGTGTGGCGCTCCATGCGCCACGACGACGAGGTGCGCGTGGCGGTGCTCACCGGCGCCGGAGACAAGGCCTTCTGCACCGGCATCGACCGCACCGAGACCCTCGGCTCCCCCGAACGTCAAGAGGCACGTCCGGACGGCGAGCACAAGACGGTCGGGTCAGGGTCGACCCCGTTCCACTTCGACGATCCCGGAGCGTACGTCGGGCCCAAGAGCAACGACCTGTGGAAGCCCGTGATCGCCGCAGTGAACGGCATGGCCTGCGGCGGTGCCTTCTACATGCTCGGAGAGGTGGAGTTCATCATCGCCGCCGAGCACGCCACCTTCTTCGACCCGCACGTCACCTACGGCATGACCGCCGCGTTCGAGCCGATCCACATGCTCCAGAAGATGCCGTTCCACGAGATCATGCGGATCTCACTGCTCGGCAACCACGAACGCATGTCGGCTCAGCGCGCCTATCAGATCGGCCTGGTCTCCGAGGTGGTTCCCGCCGAGCAGCTGCGAGACGCCGCCGCCTGGTGTGCGAACGCGATCGCCTCCGCCCCACCGCTCGCGATCGAAGGCACCCTGCGCGCCATCTGGGCGGGGCTCGAGCACTCCCGCAGTCAGGCCCTCGGGCTCGGCTACGCCTTCGTCGGGCTCGGCACCAGCGCGGAGTCGATCCGCCAGGGCCAGGAACTGTTCGCCTCGGGGAAGCGCATCGAATGGCGCCTGCGCTGACCTCCCGCTCATGCTGCGGGGTGGAAGAACCCCCGCTGCGCGATGCGAGCGAGCGTGTCGGCCAGCTCATCGTCGCCGAAGGGAAGGTCGCGGGAGGTCACGAAGTAGGTGGAGCGCTCGATCATCGCGAGCAGTGCAGCTCCGGCCAGCTCGAGATCGGGCTGGTCACCTCGGACCTCGCGCAGACGTGTGACCAGCGAGCCGGTGATCTCCGTGAACGCCTTGGCGCCAAGCCGGGCCAGGTCGCGACTGGTCACCTGATCCTCCATCCAGGCCCGGATCACCACCCCGTAGCGGCGGTAGGTGGCGATGAAGGCCGACAGCCACTCCCGCAGCACCTCCACGCCGGGCTCACCCGGTGGAACCGGGCTGAGCGACGAGGCCAGGTCGGTCATCTCCTCCGCACACTGCACGGCGAGCGCCCGGAACAGATCCTCCTTGTTGGAGAAGTACAGGTAGAAGGTGCCGTGGGAGACCTTCGCCACGCGCACCACATCGTCGACACGGGCCGCGTGATACCCCTTCTCGGCCAGCACCTGCATGCCGGCCGCGAGCAGTGCGGCCATCGTGCGCCGACCCTGGCTGCGCAGCTCCCTCCCGGCCGTGGGCGAGCCGGACGCCCCGCCACCACGGCGGACACGGACCTGCTCGGTTCCCGAGTTGCCGCTTCGCGCCATGGCCACCTCCTGCAACGACGCCCGGTGCGATGCTCGGACCCGTCGTAGACGAGGCCGCCGAACGGTTCGGCGATCGTACCGCCTACGTCTCAGCGGGCGGTGAGACCGTCAGCTACGCCGACTTCCGAGATCGCACGCAGCGGGCGGCCCACTGGTTGCACGAGCAGGGTGTGCAGGCCGGTGATGTCGTCGCCCTCGTGCTGCCCGCGACCGTCGAGTACCTCGCGCTCTACGTGGGTGCGGCCCGCATCGGCGCCGTCACCGCAGGCGTGAACTGGCGCCTGACCCCGCACGAGCAGCAGGCGCTGATCGAGCTCGTGGATCCCATGCTGACGGTACGGCCGGCCGACGTGCCGGACCTGACCACCGAGCTCCCACCCACTCCCCTCCCGCGGTCCGCTGCCGCCGACGCCCCCGGATCGAACACCCCGGTGGCGATCGTGTTCACCTCGGGCACCACCGGGCGGCCGAAGGCCGCGGTCTTCGGCATCCGGCAGCTCGAGGTCATCACCCGGATCGACACCGGCGGCCGCTGGGGAGGCGGTGGTGGGCAGCTGGCTGGCATGTCCTTCGCGTCGCTCGGACCGATGACGAAGCTGCCCGGCAACCTCATGCGTGGCGGAACCACCTACCTGGTCGACCGCTGGCACGCCCGCCTCGCGCTCGAGCTGACGGAGCGCCACCAGCTGACGACCATCGCGGGGATCCCCACCCAGGTCGCCCTCATGCTGGCCGACCCCGAGCTCGGCCGCTTCGACCACTCATCCGTCCGGGCCGTCGTCATGGGTGGTGGTCCCGCGACGCCGGCGCTGGTGCGCGACGCGCGCACCCGCTTCAACGCCCCGGTAGCCATCCGCTACTCCTGCACCGAGGCCGGCATCGGGCTCGGCACCGCCCTCGACGCACCCAACGAGGATGCGGAGATCAGCGTCGGACGGCCGCACCCGGGGCTCGAGCTGGCGATCCGCGACGAGGCTCTCGAACCGGTTCCATCCGGCGCGGTCGGCGAGGTGTGCCTGCGCTCCGGAGCCACCATGAGCGGCTACTGGAACGACCCGGCCGGAACCGCCCAGGCCTTCACCCCGGATGGGTTCGTCCGCACCGGCGACCTGGGCTGGATCGATGACCAGGGTCGGCTGCGCCTCGCCGGCCGCCGCAAGGAGCTCTACGTCCGGGGCGGCTACAACGTCTACCCGGTCGAGGTGGAGGCGGTGCTGGCGGAGCACCCAGCGGTGGCCGAGGTGGCGGTGGTGCCACGCCCCGACCCCGTCATGGGGGAGATCGGGGTGGCGGCGGTAGTGGTCCGCCCCGGATCACCACCTCCCACGCTCGCCGAGCTGCGCAGCTTCGCCGCGGACCGCCTGGCCCACCACAAGCTCCCCGAGCGGCTGGTGGCGCTCGACGCCCTCCCCCTCACGCCAGCGGAGAAGGTCGACCGTCGGGCGCTCGCCGACCTCGTCGCGGCGCTCGCGGACGACGGCGACGAAGCCGGCGGGCAGGCCCGCGCTACGCGGCCTTCCAGGCCCAGCCGAGGAACGGGCTCGTCGTCGCCTTGACCGGGATGTTGCCGGGGATCTTCGCCCCGGACATGCCGTACACGTTGTTCGCGAAGATCACGGCGGCGCGGTTGCGGACGACGAACATGAAGTTGAGGTTCTCGGCCATCCGCTGCTGGATGATCTTCCACTGCTCGATGCGCTTCTCGGTCGAGCTCGTCTGCTGGATCGCGTCCAGGGCAGCCTGGATCTGCGGGTCGGCGAGCCGGGTGAAGTTCAGCGCGAGCTGTCCCAGCGGCTTGACGGTCTCGGACGAGATCAGCACCGAGTCGATCGGGGGCTCACCGAAGGTGATGAAGCCGGTGGCTTCGAAGTTCCCGGTGAGTGCATCCACGATGAGCGTGGCCTGATCGACCAGGTTCAGCTCGATGCTCACGCCCAGGTTCGCGGCCTGTGCCTGTGCTGCCTCACCGATCGTCTTGAACTGCGCGGTGCCGGGGAGGGTGAGCTTGAACGACAGCGGCTTGCCGGTCTTCTTCTTGTACTCCTCATGCAGCGCCTGGGCCTTCGCAGGGTCGTAGGTCGGATACGTCGTCTCCGCGTAGTACGGCGAGCTCGGGCTGAAGAGGCTGTTCGACGGTGGGAACAGGCCGTAGTACTGCACCTGCGAGATGGACTTGGTGTCGAGACCGGTCACCACGATCTGGCGGGCCAGCGGATCATCGAACGGCGGCTTGGCGGTGTTGAGGCCGACGAACTGGGTCTGATCCTCTGCGTTCGCGTTCGACAGGAGCTGGACCTGCCCGGCTTGCGCCTTCTCGAGGAACCGCTGGATCGGATCGGGCTCGAACGTGTTGAAGGCGTCGACCGACCCCGACTCGAGCGCGGCGCCCCGGGCGGTGGGATCGGCGAGCACGGTGAACTCGATGCCGTCGAGATACGGCAGCTGCGTTCCCGACTCGTCCTTCTGCCAGTAGTTGGGGTTCCGGGTGACGGTGAGCTTGCTGTCCTGCACCCAGTTCTGGAAGACGAACGGACCGGTACCGATCGGCTGCTGCGCCGGCGCCGACGAGGCGATCTGGGCAGGAGCGGCGACCACACCGGCCTGGGTGGTGAGCGAGTTCGGGAAGGTCGACCACGGCCGCTTCGTCGTCACCCGGACGGTGAGATCATCGACCACCTCGACCGAGCCGAGGAACGAGCCAATGGCGGCGCCGAGCAGCACCGAGGTGGCTGCCCGTTCCAGGTTGAGCCGCACCGCGTTGGCGTCGAGCTTCTCGCCGTTGTGGAACACGATGCCCGGGCGCAGCTTGATGGTCCACGACGTGAAGCTGTCGTTCGACTCGATCGACTCGGCGAGGTTCGGACGGGGGTTCCCGTCGGCGTCGAGCTCAGCGAGCCGGTCGAAGATCGCCCGGCTGACGATGGTGCCAGCACCAGCCCACTGGCTGTTGGCCGGGTCCCACCCAGTGGCCGTCTCCGCGTCGAGGCCGAACTTGAGCGTTCCACCCCGCTGCGGCGGCGTCGGAGCGGTCTTCGTCAGCTCCGTCTCCGGGATGGTGCGATCGGACGTGCCCTGCGAATCGCCACTGCCACCGCACGCGGCCGCCAGCACGGTGACGGCGAGCAGGGCTGCGATGACGGACAGGCGCGCACGCGTCGTTGTCGACTTCACCTGGTCGGTTCCCCCTCGTCCGGACGTGGATGCCGAAGGCTAGGGCGATGGAGGGGACGGGACAAGAGGACGCGGTCGGTCGAGCAGCGCGAGGAAGCGGTCGCAGGACACCAGTGCGACGGCCGCGACGAGCAGGGTCGGGACGATGGCACCAGCGCCGACCCACTCGGCGATCACACCGACCAGCGACGAGACCGCTGCCGCCCCGACGACGGCCGAGCCAAACTGCACCCCCATCAGCCGGCGGGCCCGGGCGGAGCCCAGCCGGCCGGGGGTGAGCGCGACCAGCGCGGGGAACACACCCGCCAGCGCGGTGCCGAGCAGCACGAGGCCCACCACGGCGACCGGTCCCCCGACGAGCACCAATGCGGCCGAGAGCGGGATCCCGGCCATCGAAACGCCGAGCACCCGCGACGGCGGGGCCCGGTGCCCGGCCAAGCCCAGCCCGAGCCGACCAGCCGTCAACGCCGCCCAGAACGCGGTGACGCTCAGCGCGGCCGGCCCGTCCGTCATGCCGTCCGCCACGAGCGCGCTGAAGGCCCAGGTCCCTGTGGCGATCTCGAGGCCGTTGTAGAAGAAGAACGCGCCAAGGCCGACGACGACCGCGAGGCGCATCCGGGGGGTGAGAGGCGGGTCGGGCACGATCGAGCTGACCGCTGCGGCGCTCCGCTCACCACCGGTGAGCGCACGCACCTCGACGGTGGAGCTGTCCACCCACGACCTGCGGGTGAGCGCGAACGCCACCGCGGCGACCACCCACCAGGATCCCATCAGCACGTAGGCCAGCCGCCACGAGCCACCGAGCTCGAGCAGGCCCGTGACCAGCACCGGTCCCGCGGTGGCGCCGATGCCGAAGCCCCCGTGCATGAGCTGCAGCACCCTGGGCGGGTGGTGGACCGCGACGTACGCGTTCAGCTCCGCGTCGACACCGGCGGCGGAGATCCCCTGCAGCGCGCTGGCAACCAGCACGAGCGGCCAGACCGGCACGACGGCCACCAGGAGCAGCGCGGTCGCGCCGATCGCGGAGGACCCGGTGAGGAAGGTGCCGGTGCTCACCCGCTCGGCGATCCGTCCGTGCGCGATGGCCGCCACCAGGTAGCCGACGGTGAAGAGCACGAGGATCTGCCCGAGCGCGCCGAGCGGTTGTGAGAACGACTCCCGCATGGACGGCCAGGCCACCCCGAGCGCCCCCGAGGGGAGCCCCAGGCCCATGTACGCCCCCACGCCGAGCCCAGCAACCAGCCGCGACCTCACCGCGGCACCGCTCAGCGCGTCTGGGCCGACAGCTGACGCTCCATCTCGGCCACGACGTCGCGCCAGTCGGCCACCAGGCCGATGTCGGCGAAGCTGAAGATCGGCGCTTCGCGATCGGGGTTGACGGCCACGATCGTCCCCGCGTTGCGCACCCCGACGGTGTGGTTGTACTTCCCGCTGGTGCCGAGCGCGAGGTAGAGCCGGGGCGCGATCGAGTGACCGGTGATCCCGACCTGACGGGCGTGGGGCAGCCAGCCCTGATCGGTGACCTTGCGGGTCGCTGCCAGCTCGGCGCCGAGCAGGGTCATCAGACCCTCGAGCTTCCCGTACTCCGAGGGGTCGACACCCTGGCCCACGCCGATCACCATCTCCGCGACGGCGAGCGCGTCGAGATCGTCCTCCCGCCGTCGGGTTCTCACCGTGATCCGACCCCGAGGCTCGACCTCGATCGTCGAGGTCCGCACCCTGCCTGCCGGACGGGGCGTCGCCAGACCGAGAACACCCGGCCGAACGGTGGCCATCTGCACCGAGGACGACGCGGTGATCGCGGCGACGAGGCTGCCACCGAAGGCCGGCTTCCACGCCACCAGCCGCGCCTCCTCGACCGCGAGATCCACTGCGTCACCCGTCAGTCCGGCGCCCAGTCGGGCTGCGAGGCGCGACGCGACCTCCCGACCCCACGAGGTGGACCCGCTGAGCACGGCCCACGGCCCGACCTCGCTCGCCCAGGCGCCGACAGCCCGGGCCACGTCCTCTTCGGCCGCCGCCCCTCGGATGGTGACGATCTCGTCCGCGCCCCAACTCGCGAGCGTCGGCGGCTCACCCGGCTCGGGACCCAAGGCGACGACCCGACCGGCGAGCTGCGCCGCGAGGCGCGCCGCGGCGCCGAGCAGCTCACGGGCCAGTCGCGCCCGGCGGGGTTCGACCAGCACCGCCACCGAGGGGCCGTCGCCACCAGTCGCGGGGACGATCCCGCCGCTGCCGGCGGAGAAGGTACCGGGCTCGAGCGCCCCCCGGTCGCGCAGGTACGCGAGAAGCTTCGCGACCTGTTCGCGGGGGTCGCCCTCCAAGACGATGCCTGCACGCTCGACCTGCACGGTTCGGGTCTCACCAACGCGCGTCGGGCTCCCCTCTTGACCCCAGGGTCCTGCACCGAGATCGCGGGCGGTGAGACGCCGGATGCGGGCCGGGTCGACACCGGCCCAGACGGCGGGGTCCTTGATCTTGCACGGGTCGATGAGCCGCTCGGCTGCGCTGAGCACCGCCGGGAGCGTGACGGTGGCCTCGACCCACTCGTCGTCGAGCTCGAGCCCCACGTCGACCGAGCGTCCGTCGGCGGCGAGCGTCAACCGCTTCACCCCCGTGGCGAAGGGCAGGTCGAGCAGCTCGGCGACCTGCGGACCGACCTGGCCGGTGTCGGCGTCCACCGAGTTGCGTCCCACCAGCACCAGGTCGTAGGGGCCGGTGCGTTCGAGCGCCGCCGCCAGCGCCCGTGCGGTCGCCAGGGTGTCGGAGCCGGCGAACGCCGGGTCGGAGACCAGGATCCCCTCGTCGGCGCCGTAGGCGATGGCCTCCCGCAGCACGTCCTCGGCCGACGGTGGCCCGAGGGTGATGACGGTACAGCTGCCCCCGGTCTGACTCGCGAGCAGCACCCCCTGGGCTACGGCCCTGCGACAGTACGCGCTCATCTCGAGCGGCAGCCCTTCGCGCCGGAGGCGCCCGTCGGGACCGAGCTGCATCGACTCGAACTGGGGAACCTGCTTGACGAGCGCCGCAACGCGCATCGCGGCAGTATCGCAGATCAACCTGAACATGACAGTAGCGTCAGGTTCTGCGAGGCTGTGGGCGTGCGCGACGCCGAACGCCTCCGCATCTTCGCCACCGCCCCATTGCGCGGCGAGGGCATCGAGACCCTCGAGCGTCTCGGCGAGCTGGTAGCCGAGCCGTGGATCCTCGGTCCCGACGAGCCGGTGCGGATCTACAACGACGAGCAGCTCGCCGCGAGGCTCGCCGAGATCGACGCCGACGTGGTCATCTGCGAGGCCGACAGCTGCCGGGGCCCGGTCCTCGACCTGGACCTGCGGGCGGTCTGCTCCACCCGGGGCGACCCGACCAACGTCGACGTCGCCAGAGCCACCGCTCGGGGCATCCCCGTGCTCCACGCGCCCGGCCGCAACGCGGACGCGGTCGCCGAGCTCACCGTCGCGCTGCTCCTCGCCGTCACCCGGCTGATCATCCCCGCCGACCGCGACGTACGCGAGGGCGAGGTCTTCCGTGATGGCACGATCCCCTACCAGCGGTTCCGGGCCTGGCAGCTGGCCGGACGCACCGTCGGCATCGTCGGCCTCGGCGCGGTGGGGCGAGCGGCGCGTTGGCGGTTCGAGGGTCTCGGCATGCGGGTGATCTCGTTCGATCCCTTCAATGAGGAAGCGACCCACACGTCGCTCGATCAGCTGCTCGCCGAAGCCGATGTGGTGTCCATGCACGCGGCGCCCACGCCAGAGACGCTCGGGATGATGGGCGCGGCACAGTTCGCCCGCATGAAGAACGGTGCGGTCTACCTCAACACCGCCCGGGCCGGCCTCCACGACCTCGATGCGCTCAGCGCAGCGCTCGCGAGCGGGCACCTCGCCGGCGCGGGTCTGGACCACTTCGACGGGGAGATGCTCCCCCCCGGACACCCCCTCACCGACATGCGCAACGTGGTGCTCACCCCGCACATCGGCGGGGCGACCTACGACACCGAGGTCAACCACACCCGGATGATCGCCGACGATCTGTCACGCCTCCTCGCCGGCGAGCGCCCGCTGCACTGCGTCAACCCGGAGGTGCTGACGTGAACCCCGAGCCCGCGAGCGACAGGACAGCCGACGACGTCCGGGCCGAGGTGCTCGCGGTGGCGAAGGCCTTCCACGAGAAGGGACTCGTCGTGGGGACGGCCGGGAACGTCTCCGGTCGGATGCCCGGAGGTGACACGATCTGCATGACCCCGTCCTCGACGCCCTACGAGACGATGACGCTCGACGATCTGGTGATCGTCGACCTCGACGGGAACAAGCTCGACGGCGCCGGCAGCCCCACCAGCGAGAGGTCGCTCCACCTGGAGTGCTACCGGCGCTACCCGGAGGTTGGTGGGGTCATCCACTCCCACGCGCCCTACGCCTCGATGTTCGCGCTCGTACACCAGCCCATCCCCGCGCTCATCGAAGAGGTGGTCACCTACATCGGCGGCGACGTCCCCGTCTGCGACTACCGGATGACCGGCACCGACGAGCTCGGCGTCGAGGTGGCCTCACGTCTGGCCGACCGCTCAGCGGCACTGATGGCGAACCACGGGCTGGTCTGCATCGGGAGGTCCCCGGACGACGCTCTGCACGCCTCCCTGGTGGTCGAGCGCACCGCACAGATCGTCTGGGGTGCCCGCGCGCTCGGTCAGGTCAGGCCGATCCCCGAGAGGTCCACCACGGACTTCGCCAACGTCTACCGGTTCGTGCGAAGCAGCCTCTGGCGGTCCTAGCCTCGTCTCTGATGGCCACCTCCCGCGACCGCCTCGTCGAGGTCGCCGCCTACGACTCGATCGACGAAGCCCAGGCGGCGGTCGCATTCCTGGCCGACGATGCCGTCGACGCCAGGATCGTCGACGACGGCACCTTCGTGCACCTGGTCGTCGCGTCCGCTGACGCGAACCGTGCCCGGGTCCTGCTCGGCCTGCCGGTCGCGCCGGCTGCGGCGGCGCCGAGCGCGCCCGACGATGGTGACGTCCGCCCTGGCGGCGAGGACGGAGACTGGGAGGCGCCGCTCAGCCCCTCCTCGATGTGGCGCAAGCCGCCGTGGATGCGAGCCGTGGTGGTGCTGGTGGTGGCCGGGATGCTGATCCCCGCGGTCCTCAGCCTGGTGAGCGTGCTCACCCGCTGAGGGACCCGAACCTGTCGGCTTCACCCACCCCACCCGAACCTGTCAGCCCAACCGGCGCAAAACGACACCCACGCTGACAGGTTCACCCACCCCACCCAAACCTGTCAGCCCAACCGGCGCAAAACGACACCCACGCTGACAAGTTCACCCACCCCACCCAAACCTGTCAGCCCAACCGACGCAAAACGACACCCACGCTGACAGGTTCGAGGAGACAGGTGCTGACAGGTTCGAGGAGACAGGTGCTGACAGCTTCGGGGTGACAGGTTCAGACCAGGATGCGCTCGTCGGGAGCGCGCACGCCGATGACCGCCAGCGTGCGTCCGAGCCCCAGGAACAGCCCACAGCAGATGGTGAGATCCGCCAGCTCGTCATCGGCGAACTCGGCCCGCATGCGAGTCCAGAACTCCTCGTCCATGCCCAGGTGGTCAAGCGCGAAGCGCTGCGCGAACTCCGCCGCCAGGCGCTCCCGCTGCGAGAGCGCGGTGCTCTCCCGCCAGTTGGCCACCTCCGCGTAGAAGCCCTCGTCCGCGCCCACCGCCTCACCGTCCCGAGCGCGGGTGCCCTGGCAGACGGCGCAGTCGTTGATGAGCGCGATCGTCCAACGCGCGGCTTCACGCTCTCGGACCGGCAGCTTGCTGTTGCCGTAGACCGCCTCCGAGAACGCGCCCATCCCTGCGGCCATCTCGGCGCGCAGAAGTGCCCAGTCGACGTGCTCGCCGAAGCCTCGCTCGGGAAACGCGATGCGTGCCATGCGCGACAGCGTAGAAGCGGTCAGAGCTGGCCGCCTCAGCGCAGGGCGCCCGGCTCGTCGAGCCAGCGGTTGAGCGCGCGGGTGCGGGCGTTGCGCAGGGTGAAGCACTGGATGACCGCAGTGCGCACGCGGTGCTGGACGTGTGCGGAGGTGACGACCTTGCGCAGCAGGTAGTCGGCCGCGTCGCCGTGGTCCTCCTCCGCGTACGCGTGCACCCGGAAGTTCTCGACGTCGAGCCCGTAGTGGTCGCGCATGCCCTCGTAGAGCAGCTTGGCGTAGCCCGTCGACGCGGCGAAGCGCTCGCCCGCCCACCCGAAGGCTGCGAGACCCTCCTCGTAGGAGCGGCGCATGTAGTAGAGACTGCCGAGCACCAGCCCGATGGTCTCGGGCATGGGCACGAAGCTGACCAGCTCCTCGTCCGGGATGCCGAGCATCCGAGCCCATTCGACCTTCATGTCCACGTGGTTGCGGTCGCCGGTGAAACCCGTCTCGTCCGCCAGGTTCTGCAACCAGTGGTGGAAGTGCTCGCTCGACTCCATGTCGAGGGCGTCGAAGTCCGGGGCGTTGGAGACCAGCGACCCGAACTCCGAGGTGTACCAGACGCCGAGGTAGTAGTACTCCTTGCAGAGCCGCCGAAGGTACTCGAGCGACAGCGTCCCGTCGGCCACGTGCTCCCACACCCGGTTGCGCTCGGTGCAGATCTCGGCCTGGATCTTCTCGAGCTCGTTCATGAACTCGTCCACCGGCAAGGCCTCAGCCGTGCCGCCCCTGCGGATGTCCTTGAACTCACGGGCCTGGCTCATGGGAAGAGACCTCCTCGATCGCCCGGAGGACGCCCCCGGGCCCGGTGTTAGACTTTTATGACACGAACGTCAGCTTCGTGGCAAGCTTCGCAGGTCAGGGGTCGGGCACGGGCGACGGCCCGGTGCCCCGAACCAGGGGGGAGCCGCAGATGCACGTCGACCTGGTCAGGCTGGCAGGGAGCAGGGGTCGCCTGGTCGAGCACACCACCGTCGACCCCGTCACCGCCGAGGTCATCCGGGACTACCTGGAGACCGTCTGCTTCGAGATGGCCACGTACGTCTCGCGCACCGCCACCACCCCGATCCTCAACCAGAGCAACGAGCGCAACGCGACCATCCTCGACGCGCAGGGCAGGCTCGCCGCCCTCTCGGTGGGGATCCCGCAGTTCATGCTGACCTCCACGCTGCCGGTGCGCTTCGCGCTCGAGTTCCTCGGCGTCGACGAGTTCCGTGAGGGTGACGTTTTCGCCGCCAACGACCCTTACCACGGCGGAGGCCACCTCCCCGACTACAACGTGTTCGCACCCGTCTTCGCCGACGACCCGGCTGCGCCGAGCGGCCGGAGAATGGTGCTGATCGCCAGCATCCAGTGCCACCACGGCGACACCGGCGGCGCGGTGCCGGGGGGCTACAACGTGACCGCCAACGACGTGTGGGGCGAAGGCGTCCGCTGGCCGGTGCTGAAGGTGGTCGATCAGGGACGCGAGCGGCGCGACGTGCTCTACGCGCTGCAGGCGAACAACCGCCTGCCCGACTACCTCGGCGACCTCCGGGCCCAGATCGGCGCCGCGCAGCTCGCCGCCAAGCGCCTCGGTGAGCTGCTGGACCGGTGGGGCGCAGCCACGGTCGAGCAGTCGGTCGACTACATGATCGACTACGCGGCGAGGCGCTTCCGTGAGGAGGTGCGCAGCTGGCCCGACGGGGTGTACGAGGCCGACACCTACGTCGACCACGACCCCCTCGGCCACCCGGACGTGCACCTGCACGTCAAGGTCACCGTCGCCGGGGATCGGCTCACGATCGACTTCACCGGTTCCGACGACCGTCAGGAGCTGCAGGCCTGGTCGACGTTCGGCAACACCCGCGGCTACACGGTCGGCCAGATCGCCGCGATGATGGATCCGGAGATCCCGAAGAACGAGGGGTTCTTCGACTCGATCGAGCTCATCGTGCCGCAGGGCTGCGTGCTCAACCCCCATCCGGGCAGACCGGTCAGCGCGGGCACCCACCATCCGGGAGCCGAGGTCGGAGAGGTCATCGCGCTCGCCATGCAGCATGTGCTGCCGGACAAGGCCGTCCCGCAGGTGTACAAGACCGGCATCCCGACGATCATCACCGGCATCGACCCGAGGACCGGACAACCCTTCACCGACCACTCGGCGGAGGTGTACGCGGGCTGGTGCAACGCCGCGAAGGGCATGGACGCCTGGGGCTGCCAGGCCGCCGCGTTCGGGAACCTCTGGAAGGCGACCGCCGAGATCAACGAGAGCCTCTACCCGCACATCCAGTGGAGCCGCGACTACCGCACCGACTCCGGCGGCCCCGGCCAGTGGCGGGGCCTGTGCGGCAGCCACTACGTGAAGGAGGTCCGGGTCGACGCCAAGGTCTACACCTACGTGGTGGGCATGAAGTACCCGATGCCCGGCATCGCGGGTGGCAAGCCGGGTGCGCCCAACAAGCTCACGATCCGCTGGGGCAGCGACGACCCCTACGTGGTCGAGCACACGGCGAACTGGGTGCCGATGAGCGCCGGGGAGAAGATCAACTACGACTACGGCGGCGGAGGCGGCTGGGGTGATCCTCTCGATCGCGACCCCCGGGCGGTGCTCGACGACGTGCTCGACGAGTACGTCTCCGTCGAAGGTGCCGAGCGCGACTACGGCGTCGTGCTACGGGGCTCGCTCGCCGATCTCACCCTCGAGATCGACGAGGCCGCCACGGCAGAGCTGCGGGCGTCCCGACGAGTACGAGCGCCGGGACAGCCCGACGGAGGGGTCTTCGGCGAGACCGAGTGGGAAGGGTGATGGGATACCGCATCGGCGTCGATGTCGGTGGCACGTTCACCGACTTGGTCTGCATCTCCCCCGAGGGGCAGGTGGTGCTGGACAAGACGCCCACCACCGTCGAGGACCAGTCCATCGGCGTGATGAACGGGCTGGCCCAGCTCGCGACCAGGTTTGGGCTCACGACCGGCGAGCTGTGCCGGCAGCTCGAGCTCCTCGTGCACGGCACCACCGTCGCTGACAACACGATGATCGAGATGAACGGTGCACCCGTGGGACTGCTGGTCACCGAGGGACACCGCGACGAGATCGAGATGCGACGGGTGCACAAGGAGCGGATCTGGGACCCGTCGTATCCGGCTCCCCCTCCGATCGCCCGCCGACGGGCCCGCATCCCGATCCCCCAGCGGCACGCCTTCGACGGCGAGGAGCTCCTCGCGCTCGACGAGCAGGCGGTGCGAGCAGGCGTGCGCCGCCTGAAGAAGCTCGGTTGCACCTCCATCGCGGTGATGTACCTGTTCTCGTTCGTCAACCCCGAGCATGAGCTGCGCACCCGGGAGATCATCCGCGAGGAGTACCCCGACGCCGAGCACATCTCGCTCTCGCACGAGGTGATGGCCCGCGGCCCCGAGTTCGAGCGGGTGTCGACCACGCTGGTCAACGCCTACGTCGCGCCGCGCATCGCCCGGTACATCACGAACCTCTCCGAGAAGCTGCGCACGGCCGGCTACGAAGGTCCGTTGCTGATCATACAGTCCACCGGCGGGGTGATGCCCCCCGAGTACGTCTCCCGACGGGCGGTGAGCCTGCTCGGCTCGGGCCCGACCGGCGGGGTGATGGGGGCCGCCATCGCCGCCCGGGCCGCTGACGCCCCGGACTTCGTGGCCGTGGACATGGGGGGCACCAGCTTCGACCTCTGTCTGGTGCGGAACGGGCGCCCGCAGATCAAGACCGACTGGAACTGGCGATATCGCTACTACATCGGGATGCCGATGGTGGATGTGCAGTCCGTCGGCGCCGGAGGCGGATCGATCGCCCGGGTGCGCCAGGGGGCGCTGCTGGTTGGGCCGGAGTCGGCGGGCTCCACCCCGGGACCGGTCTGCTACGGCCGCGGTGGTGACCGCCCGACCGTCACCGACGCCAACGTGGTGCTCGGCTACCTCCCCACCGAGGGCTTCGCTGGCGGACGCATGACCCTCGACGTCGAGGCCGCCCGGGCGGCCATCGCCCGCGACATCGCCGAGCCGCTCGGGCTGGACGTGACGGCCGCTGCGTGGGGGATCGAGCGCATCGTGAACGCCAACATGGCCAACGCCACCCGCAAGGTGCTCGCAGGGTACGGGGCCGACCCGCGCGAGCTGGCGATGATCGCCTACGGCGGCAACGGCGCCGTCCATGCCTGGGCCATCGCCGCCGAACTCGACATCCGACGAGTGATCATCCCGAAGACCGCCCCGGTGTTCTCGGCGCTCGGGGTGCTGGTGGCCGACTACGTCGTCGACGTGATGCGCTCCTACGTCGTGCCGCTCTCACAGGTTGACCTGACACATCTCCGGACCCTCATGCACGAGGTCGACGATGAGGTCGCCAGGGAGCTCGAGCCGGCGGGCCTGGCAGCAGAGGCGGTCCACACCGACCTCTTCGTGCAGATGGCCTACGCAGGACAGAACTTCGACATGAGCGTGCCCGTGCCCGAAGGCACCGACCTCGACGAGCCCGGTCTGCTGGACCTGGCCGACCGCTTCCACGACCTCCACGAGGCTGACCGGGGCTTCGCCTTCCGCAACCAGCAGCCGCTGGTGCGCGGGATCCGCCTGACGGCCAGGGGCTACACCCCCAAGCCCAACCGCCTCGGTGAGGCCGGCGCGGTCACCGACCCGGCCGAGGCGATGATTGCCTGTCGGCCTGCCTACTTCGGTGGAGGCTTCTTGGACACACCGGTCTACGACGGTTCGGTGCTCGGCGTGGGGGCCACCATCTGCGGGCCGGCCCTCATCGAGGACCCCTTCACCGTCGTGGTCGTGCCGCCGGGCTCCACCTGCCGGCTCGCGCCGCATCTCGGCTACGAGCTCACCACGACCTGAGGCCCGCGTCGCGTGCCTCTCACGCCTGTCGCCTAGCGTCCCGGTCATGGCCGACCTCGAACCTGCCGGAGTCGTCATCAAGGTCCGCAGAGACGGGCCCTACAAGGTCACCGGCCCCTTCGTGCTCGTCGACCACGAGGGCAACGAGATCCCAGTCGACGGCGAGGACGTCGTGCTCTGCCGGTGTGGCGCGTCGGGGAGCAAGCCCTTCTGCGACCGGTCCCATCGGGCCGTCGGCTTCGTCGCAGACTGACCGCCGGTGTGATGCCGGCCCTGCGTACGGGGCCTACGGGTGCGGGAGTCCAAGCAGGCGCTCGGCGATGATCGTGCGCTGGATCTCCGAGGTGCCGCCGGCGATCGACGCGGCCTTGCTCCAGAGCCACTGGCGTGCCCAGGCCCCTTCGAGGACCGACGCGTCGCGCAGCACGTCGAGCGCGGTCTGCGAGAGGTGCTGAGTCATCTCCGTCCACGCCAGCTTCACCCAGCTCGACTCCGGCCCGGGATCGATCCCCCGGCCGAGGCGCGACAACGTCCGCCAGTTGTGCAGTCGGAGCACTCGCAGCTCGACGAAGACCTGGGCCAGCGCCTCCGCGACCTCGGCCGAGTCGAGCAGCCCGGCCGAGGCAGCCTGCCGGTAGAGGGCCTCGAGGTGGACCTCGTGCACGACCTGCTCCTTGAACGGGAAGTTCGTGCCCCGTTCATGTGCGAGGGTGGTGTTGGCCACTGACCATCCCGCGTGCAGCTCACCGACGAGATGACCGTCCGGGACGAACACCTCGTCGAGGAAGACCTCGTTGAACTCGGCGTCGCCGGTGATCTGACGCAGCGGGCGGATCTCGATCCCCGGTGCGGTCATGTCCACGACGAGGTACGAGATGCCTCGGTGCCGGGGGGCGTCGGGGTCGGTGCGGGCCAAGCAGATGCCCCACCGCGAGAACTGCGCGTACGAGGTCCAGACCTTCTGACCGGTGAGCAGCCAGCCGCTGTCGACCCGGCGGGCACGGGTCGACAGCGATGCCAGGTCCGAGCCCGCGTCGGGCTCGGAGAACAACTGGCACCAGATCTCGCTCGCGTCGAGGATCCGGGGCAACCAACGGCGCTTCTGCTCCTCCGTGCCGTGTGCCAGCAGGGTCGGCCCGGCCAGGTTGATCCCCACCCGGTTCACCGGTTGCGGCGCGCCGGCCCGCGCGTACTCCATGTTGAAGATCGCCACCTGGACGGGACTGGCACCTCGGCCGCCGTACTCGACCGGCCACCAGATCCCCACCCAGCGGTCGGCGGCCAACCGGGCCTGCCACCTCCGACCCCACTCGAACTCCTCCTCAAGCGAGGAGAACGAGCCGGGCAGGTCAAGGTTCGCGGCCAACCAGGCCCGCACCTCGGCCGCGAACCCGGCCTCCTCAGCAGTGAAGGCGAGATCCATCGCAGCTCGACTCAGAGGTCCCAGAACCGTTCCCGACCAGCGCGCACGAACCGCTCGTGCAGCTCCCGTTCGTCGCGCTGGGTGAAGGGACGGTAGCGGTCCTCGCCGCGACCCCGGATGAGCAGCAGGTCGTCACCGACCCGATCGTGCCGGAACTTCTCGTGCACCAGGCTGCGCTTGAGGATCTTGTTGGTGCCGGTGGTGGGAAGCTCTCTCGCCACCCGCAGGTAGCGCGGACGCCACTTGGGGCCGATGTCGTCGAGGGAGTCCAGCCATCCGGCGAAGGCCGCGCCGTCGAGCGTCGCGCCCTCCCGTAGCACCAACGCCGCCATGACCTGGTCGCCCGCCTGCTCGTCGGGCACCCCGTACACGCAGGCCACGACGACATCGGGGTGACGGCTCAGCGCGGCCTCGATGGGAGCGGCGGGGAAGTTCTCGCCGTCGACCCGGATCCAGTCCGTGTTGCGACCAGCGAAGTACACGTTGCGGTCCTCGTCCATGTAGCCGAGGTCACCGCTCCAGTACCAGCCCCGTCGGGTGGTGGTCGCGGTCGCCTCAGGGTTGTTGTAGTACCCCTCGAACGGCCCGGCTCCGGCGGTGCTCACGATCTCCCCGATGCACTCCTCGGCGTTCAGCAGACGACCCTGCTCGTCGAAGCGGGCGGGTGGCAGCTCGTTGCCCTCCTCGTCGACGATCCTGATGTGCGCTGGTGCGATGCCCATCGCCCCGGGCTTGACCGGCCCGTCACGGTTGAGGCTGATCCCACCCTCGGTGGCCCCGAAGGCGTCGATGACCTCGTCGACCCCGAAGCGTCGACGGAAGGCCTCGACGACCTCGGATGATCCTTCGTTGCCGAACGCGATGCGCAACGTGTTCTCCGCGTCGTCGGGCCGCTCGGGGGTGGCTACCAGGTAGGACAGGGGCTTGCCGGTGTAGTTGAAGTAGGTGGCCCGGTACCGGCGGACGTCCTCGAGCCACCCCGACGCGGTGAACCTGCGGGCCAGCCCCACCGCGCAGCCGTACACGAGCGACGGCATCCAACCGACCATCACCGCGTTGGAGTGGAACAGCGGCATGCTCACGTAGCCCACGTCGTCCGGCCCGAGGCCGAGCAGCAGCCCGAGGCGGGTCCCGGTGACCAGCAGACGCCGCTGGCTGCAGATCACCGCCTTGGGGGCGGACGACGTCCCGGAGGTGAAGATGAGCGCCCAGGTCGTCGCCGGGTCGGGCTGCGCACCGTCGTCGATCGCCTCAAACCTCTCGAGTGCGTCGTCGAGGTCGACTCCGACCGTCGGGGCGCGCTCGGCCGGGGAAGCGAAGCGTGAGGACACCAGGATGCGGTCGGGCCCGAACGGCAGGTCGCCGAGGAGAGGTTCGATCCGGGGCAGGTGCGCTGGCTCGGTCACGAGCATCGCCACGTCGGTGTGGAGCATGTCGCGCAGCAGGTGCTCCCCCTGGCGGGTGTGGTTCAGGCCGACGACGGCCGCGCCGGCGAACGCCGCGCCGCCGAAGGCGAAGAGGTAGTCGGGCGTGTTGTCAAGCAGGACCGCCACGTGCGGTGGACGCCCCTGTGGCAGCCACGCCCGCAGCAGACCGGCCCAGCGGAGGGACTCGTCGACGAACTGGGCGTGGGTCCAGACCTGCTCTCCGAAGAGCACCGCGGGGCGGGTTGCGATCCCGGGATCATGCCGGTTGCGGCGCAGCAGGGCGGCGGCGTTCTCCGCAGGCGGCACGGCCTGACCCGGCTCGGGGATCGATCGGGACGGGGAAGCCGGCACGGTCGACAATTCTATGACACTGATGTCAGATCTGGCCGGCCCGCAGCCTGACACCTCCGTCACGTTCCTTTAGCCTCGTGGGCCGTGCCAACCCGCAAGAAGGCCGCCGCCACCACCCGAGCCGCCAGCCCGACCCGCGAGGGTGATGCACCGCCCGTACCTGGTCGCGCCGGCGCGCCGGCCCAACGCCGGGAGCTGCGCGCCCGCGGCAAGCGAACCATGCGCAAGCTCCTCGACGCGGGCATCCAGGTCTTCGCCCGTCGGGGCTACCACGCGGCCCGAGTCGACGACATCGTGAAGGCCGCGAGGACCAGTCACGGCACCTTCTACCTCTACTTCGCCAACAAGGAGGACCTCTTCCAGGCACTGGTGGCCGATGTCGCGGAGGAGCTCGCCGCCCTGCGCGACTCGCTCGGCCCGGTCACGCCCGACGACGCCGGTCTGGCGAAGCTGCGGGCATGGCTCGACCGGTTCGCCGCGATGTATGAGCACTACGGTCCGATCATCCGGACCTGGACCGAAGCCGAGGTCGGCACGAGCGATGTCGGGCGGCTCGGAACCGACGTGATCGGTGAGCTGGCCGGCGCACTGACGGAGGCGACCACCGGCGGGGCAGCTGAGCTCGACCCCACCATCGCGTCGATGGCCCTGATCGCGATGGTCGAGCGGCTCAACTACTTCGTGCTCTCCGGGCAGATCGACGCGAACCGCGACCAGATGGTGGACACGCTCGCCGGCGTCGTGCACCGGGTGCTGTTCACCCCCTGACCACACGCAGGGAGACGTCACCACCCACCGGGGGACGACCGGTTGCTGACACAAACGTCAGATTTGGCGACTACTGTGTGGGTCCCAGGGGGCAGAGCACGGCCCGACTGGGGGAGGTCGCCGATGTCCAAGCGGATCGCCACGCTGGTCGCACTCCTCGCGCTCCTCGCAGCCGCGTGCGGGAACGCGGGGACCGACTCGAACGCCACGGGAGGCGGCGGGAACGCCCCGACCGGCACCGCCACGGCGACGGACCTGACCAGGAAGGTACCGGTCGACCAACCCGGGGTGACCGACACCGAGATCCGCGTCGGCGGCGTGGTCTCGAAGACCAACCCGCTCGGTGGGAACTACGACGACGCCTTCGACGGGGTCCGGGCGTACTTCGAGATGATCAACGCACAGGGCGGCATCTACGGACGCCGGCTCGTGCTCGCCGCCGAGCGGGACGACCAGGTGGTGAACAACCAGCAGGAGGTGCAGGCGCTCATCTCGCAGGACAAGGTCTTCGCGATCTTGCCGGTGGCCACCCTGCTGTTCACCGGAGCCGACCTCGCGGCGACCTCCGGCACGCCGACCTTCGGGTGGACGATCAACCCAGAGTGGGCCGGTCCGCCCAACCTGTTCGGCGACCGTGGCGGCGAGCTGTGCTTCGACTGCCCGACGCCGGTCGTCCCTTGGCTGGCCAAGGACGCCGGCGCGAAGAAGGTCGCGGTGCTCGCCTACAACGTCCCCCAGTCCAAGAGGTGTGCCGAGGGCATCATCGCCTCGTTCCGGAGGTGGCCGACCGCCGAGGTGGCCTTCCAGGACCTCGCCCTGAGCTACGGGGTCACCGACTTCAGCGTACAGGTCGGCAAGATGAAGCAGGCCGGCGTCGAGCTCGTCACCACCTGCATGGACCTCAACGGGGTGACGAACCTCGCCCGGGAGCTCGACAAGCAACAGCTCTCCGCCGTGCAGTACATGCCCAACGCGTACGACCACGACTTCGCGAAGCGGTTCGCCGACCTCGTCGAGGGCTCGCTCGTGCTGACCTGGTTCGCGCCGTTCGAGGTACCGGACCCACCTGAGGGGACGAAGCGGTACTTCGAGTGGATCGACCGGACCGGGGGGACGCGCAGCGAGCTGTCGATGTCCGGCTGGCTCGCCGCCGACCTCTTCTACCGGGGCCTGGTGGCAGCCGGACCGGAGTTCACCCAGCAGAAGGTGATCGACGCCATCAACACCTTCGACAACTGGACCGCGGATGGCTCGATCCCCGGTGTGGACTGGACGATCGCGCACAAGCAGCGCCCGCCGCTCTCCTGCGGCGCCATCTCGAGGATCGACAACGGTGGGTTCGTACCCCTCTACGGCGAAGCGGGCAGGCCCTTCATCTGCTTCGACGTCGAGGCCGATCAGCTCCCGGACCGGCCCGAGCCCACCGCGGGGGCGACGCGCTAGCGGAGCCCCGACCGGCGCGCCCCAAAGGACCAATGTCCGAGCTGCTCATCTCCGTGATCCGAGGGATCCCGGTCGGATGCGTCTTCGCGCTCATGGCGACCGGCATCGTGCTCACCTACAAGACGTCAGGGGTGTTCAACCTGGCCTTCGGCGCGCAGGCCTTCGTCTCCGCTGCCGTCTACTACGAGCTGGTGATCCGCCGGTCGTGGCCCTCCGGCGCCGCGCTCGTGGTCGCGGTCATCGTCGTGGGTCCCATGCTCGGGCTCGTGCTGGACCGCCTCCTCTACCGCCACCTCCGCTCCGCGCGCACCCTCCCGAAGCTGGTCGTCTCGCTCGGCCTGCTGGTCGCGATCCCCCAGACCGTCAAGCTGTGGTTCGGGTCCGGGTCGGCCTTCAACCCCCCGGGTGTGATCCGCTCCGACTACGTGCTGCGCGTCGGCGAGATCAGCCTCGACACCAACCAGCTCGTCACCATCGCCATCACCGCGGCGTCGGTCGCGGTGCTCACCGTGCTGTTCCGCTCGACGAACCTCGGCCTGCAGATGCGCGCGGTGGTGGAGAGCGCCCGGATGGCGGAGCTCAACGGCGTCAACGCCGACCGTGTGGGCAGCGTCTCGTGGATGTTCTCGAGCCTGCTCGCCGCGTTGGCCGGCGTGCTCCTGGCACCGCTGTTCGCCCAGATCAGCGAGGTGCACTTCTTCACCCTGCTCGTCGCGGCGCTCGCCGCGGCCGCCTTCGGCCGTCTCTCGAGCATCCCGCTCACCCTCGCCGGCGGACTGGCGCTTGGCGTGCTCCAGGCGACGCTCGCCGGCTACCTGCCCTCCGACAGCGTCCTCGCCCAGGGCCTCCGGCCGTCGCTGCCGTTCCTCGCCCTGTTCCTCCTCCTGCTGTTCTGGCCCGGCCTCCGCCAACCCCGCGAGCTCAGCGACCCGCTCGGCGGCGTCGACCCGCCGCCACCGGCCCCACCGGCAGCGATCCGCAACCGCACCGTCGTCCTAGCCACCCGCGGCGTCGTGATCGGCTTCGTCGCCGGGGCCAGCGTCCTGGCCCTCACCACCCTCGACCCGTTCTGGACCTCGGTGGTCACCAAGGGGGTCATCCTCGGCACGATCTTCCTCTCCTTCGTGATCCTCACCGGCCTCAGCGGTCAGATCTCGCTCTGCCAGGCCACCTTCGCCGCCGTCGGCGCGTTCACGGTCGCTCGAGTGGTGGAGCTGACCGGCGTGAGCGTGCTCACCGCGCTGCTCGTCGGCGCCGCGGTCTCCGCCGCGGTCGGCGCGCTCATCGCCCTGCCCGCGATCCGCCTCGGCGGGATCCACCTCGCGCTGGCCACACTCGCCCTCGCCCTGATGTTCGAGTACGTGGTGCGCCCCCTCGACTTGGTGAGCGGCGGGTTCCACCCACCTCGGGTCCCGAGACCACAGATCGGCAGCATCGACTTCACCGACGACCGGGTCTTCTTCGTCCTCACGCTCGTCTTGGCCACGACCGTCTCCCTGCTCGTCTGGGCCTGGAAGCGAGGGGCCACCGGGCGGACGCTCGACGCGGTCCGAGGCAGCGAGATCGCCGCGTCGTCGGTCGGCATCAACCCGTTCGGCTCCAAGGTGCTCGCCTTCTCGCTCTCCGCGGGCATCGCGGGACTCGGCGGGGGCCTGCTCGCCTCCTTCGAGGGGCGGGTCAACTACGACGCGAACTACACCTTCTTCTTCGGCCTGGTGTGGGTGGTGCTGGTCGTCACCCTCGGCTCCCGCTCCATCCCGGCCGCCATCACCGCGGGGGTGGCCTTCATGGCCTTCCCCCGCCTGCTCGGACTGGTCGGGCTCGATCAGTCCATGTCGCAGGCTGTGGCGTTCATCCTGTTCGGTCTCGGTGCGGTCACCTACGCGAAGCACCCCGAGGGGATCGTCGAGGCACACACCCGAGCCTCGCTCGCCTGGGCGGTGCGCAAGCTCGCGCCCGATCGACGACCGCTCGCCGGCGAGCACCCACCCCCGGAACGCGCGGTGCGGTCGGCACACGTGGGAGCGGGACGATGACCGACGGGCCCGTCCCGCTGCTGGACGCCCGGGGGGTCACCAAGCGGTTCTCGGGCATCCGGGCCCTCAACAACGTCGACCTGGTGGTCGAGCGGGGCGAGATGGTCGGGCTGATCGGGCCGAACGGTGCGGGCAAGACCACCTTGTTCAACTGCCTCTACGGACTGCTCCGACCCGACGCCGGACAGGTGCGCTTCGACGGGCGCGACGTGACCACCCTCGCCACCCATCAGCGGGCCCGTCTCGGGATCACCCGCACCTTCCAGCGGATGGAGCTGTTCGCCGGCATGTCGGTACTCGATCACCTCGTCGTGGCGAACCGATCCACCGGTCGGACGCCGAGCGTCCTCGGGGATCTGCTCGGTCGCGGCCGACCCTCCGAGGCTGTGCGTCGTCGGGCCATCGAGGTGCTCCGCCTCCTCGACCTCGAGGACCACATGAACCGCCCGATCGAGGCGCTGACCCTCGGCCAGGGTCGTCTGGTCGAGCTGGGTCGGGCGCTGATGACCGAACCCAGGCTGCTGTTCCTCGACGAGCCGTCCTCGGGGCTCGACCGCATCGAGACCGCCGAGGTGATGAAGGTGCTGATACGGGCGCGCAACGAGCGCGGGGTCGCCATCCTGGTGGTCGAGCACGACCTGGTCATGGTTCGCGAGCTCACCGATCGCCTCTACGTCCTCGACGCGGGCTCGGTGATCGCATCGGGAGCCACCGGGGAGGTGCTCGACCACCCCGCCGTGCGCGAGGCCTACCTGGGGGTCGCGACATGACCGCTCCCCTGCTCGAGCTCGAACGGGTCGACGCCGGGTACGGGCCTTTCCGGGCGTTGTTCGGGGTCTCGTTCACCGTGCACGAGGGCGAAGCGGTGGCCCTGCTGGGCAGCAACGGCGCCGGGAAGACCACGGTCGCCAGGGTGATCTCCGGACTGGTCCACCCGACTTCGGGTGCGATCCGGTTCGAGGGTCGAGACATCTCCCGGCGCAGGCCCTTCGAGCTCGCCCGGCTCGGCATCAGCCACGCTCCCGAGGGCCGATCGGTGTTCGCGTCGCTCACCGTTGAGGAGAATCTCGAGCTGGCGTTTCGCCGGACGTTCGGGCGACGAGGGCTCCGAGGCGCGGTCGAGCAGGCGTACATCCTCTTCCCCCGACTGGCTGAGCGCCGTGGCCTGCAGGCGGGCGCGCTGTCGGGCGGAGAGCAGCGGATGCTCGCACTGGCTCGGGTGCTGGTGGACCCGCCGAAGCTGCTCATCGTCGATGAGCTGTCGCTCGGGCTGGCGCCGATCGTGGTCAACGAGGTGTACGGCGTCCTGAGCCGCCTGAAGGAGCGGGGCACTGCACTGCTGGTCGTCGAGCAGCACGTCGAACACGCCCTGGCGCTCGCGCAGCGGGTGGTCGTGCTCTCGACCGGCGAGGTCTCCTACGAGGGACCAGTGCTGCCGATCCCGGAGCTGACCCCGTACTTCCTGCCCCCCGAGCGCGAGCCGGGCGAGCGCGAACCGGGCGGACAGCTCTCCGGGGTGACGGGGGCCGACACCTCCGGGAGCGTCGGTGGCCGATGACCTCCCTGTGACGATGCCGGCCGCGGTCTTCGCCGGACCGGGTGCGATCGAGGTCGAAGACCGCCCCGTCCCGCGACCTGGCCCAGGGCAGGCCCTCATCGAGGTCAGCTACTGCGG
>JBBFLY010000006.1:0-63414 GCA_037478855.1 Acidimicrobiales bacterium
GGAGCGTTGAGCACACCGACGACGGTGACCACGAACCACACCACCGCCACGGCGAGGCCCCCCAGGATCAGCACGCCACCGATCCAGTAGCCGGCAGGCGAGACCCGGGGCACCGCCGGACTCCCCCCGCCGATCGCTCCCCCACCGATCGGCCCCCCACCGCCCGGTCCCCGGTGGGGCTCAGCGACGCCGGGCGGACTCGGGAACCACTCCACGGGCACCATCCTCTCTCAAGACAACCCGAGCCGCGCCTCGACCAGGTCGAGCCGTTCGTCGGGTTGCACCATGGCGATGCGGACGTGGCCCGCGCCGGCTGGGCCGTAGAACTCGCCCGGGCTCACGAGTACGCCCCCTTCGCGCGCCAAGCGCCGGGCGAGCCCCCAGGCATCCCCACCGGGTGCGGGCACCCACAGGTAGAAGCCTCCCGCCGGCAACGCCACCTCGATGCCGATCCCGGCGAGGAGCTTCGCGAAGCGCTCCAGACGCCGGCGGTAGCGGTCGCGCTGCTCGTCCACATGGCGATCATCGCTCCAGGCGGCGACCGCGGCGGCCTGCACCGGCCCCGCGACCATGAACCCGGCGTGCTTTCGCAGCTCCGCCAGGTAGCCGACCAGCTCGGGATCCCCGGCGTAGAAGCCGGCACGGGCCCCCGCCAGGTTCGAGCGCTTCGACAGCGAGTGCACGGCGACGAGCCCTTCGACGCCGTGAGCGAGGATGGTGCGGGGCGGGCCGTCCCAGGTGAACTCCACGTAGCACTCGTCGCTGAACACCGGGACCCCGTACTCGCGCCCCCAGGCGGCCACCGCAGCCAGGTCGTCGAGACCCCCTGCGGGGTTCCCCGGTGTGTTCACCCAGAGGCAGAGCGCTCGAGCCGCATCAGCCGGGTCGACGGAGGAGAGGTCGAGTCGGAAGCCCTCGTCGACAGGAACGGGAACCGGGCGGGCGCCCGCCAGCACCGCACCCATCTCATAGGTCGGGTAGCTCACCGCCGGGTACAGCACCGTGTCGCGCTCAGGTGAGCGGAGCCGGAGCCAGTGCGGAAGACCAGCCACCAGCTCCTTCGTGCCGATGCACGCCGCGAGGTGGGATGGGTCGATCTCGACACCCAGGCGCCGACGGAGCCAACCCGCCGCGGCCTCCCGGTAGGCGGCGGTGCCGATCGACGGCGGGTACCCACGCTCGGCCCCTGATCCGGCCAGTGCACGCACCACCTCCGGTGGCGGTGGGTCCGTCGGGGTTCCGATCGACAGATCGACGCAGCCGCCATCGTGGGCGTCGGCGAGCTGGCGGAGCTCGGTGAGCCGGTCGTAGGGATACGGCGGTGGGGTGAAGCCCATGGACCCCTATTCCACTACGAACTGCCGCCAGCGGCTGGCGGAGACCTCATCGAGGCGGACCCGCACCCGCAGGCCGTCGTCTGCCGCGCGCTCCACGAGCACTTCGCCCTCGCGGTGCAGGGAGGCCAGCACGTCACCGCGCTCGTAAGGCACGAGCAGCTCGTGCACGGTCGTGAGGGCACGCAGCCGGTCGCCCACCGCTCGCAGCATCGCGTCGACACCCTCGCCGCTGCGGGCCGAGATGGCGACCGCCCCCGGATGCGCCTCCACCAGGGCGGCCGCCGCCCCACGTTCGACATCAGCCTTGTTGACAACCAGCAGCTGGGGGATCTGTCCGGCGCCGATCTCGTCGAGCACACCCTGGACGGCGAGGATGTTGGCGTCCGGATCAGGCGCCGAGGCGTCGACCACGTGGACCAGCAGATCGGCGTCCACCACGACGTCGAGGGTGGAGCGGAACGCCTGGACGAGCTGGTGGGGCAGCTTGGTGATGAAACCGACCGTGTCGGTCAGCAGGACCGTCTCACCACCGGGGAGCTGGAGCCGGCGGGTGGTCGCATCCAGCGTGGCGAAGAGACGGTCCTCGACGAGCACCTCCGCGTCAGTCAGCCGGTTGAGCAGCGTCGACTTGCCGGCGTTCGTATATCCCACGATGGCCACCAGCGCGAGGCTCGACCGGCGGCGGGCCTTGGCCTGGGTGCGACGGATCTGGTCGATCCGGCGCAGATCAGCCTCCAGCTTGTGCATGCGCCGCTCGAGACGCCGGCGATCGACCTCCAGCTGGGTCTCACCGGGACCCCGGGTCCCGATGCCTGCAGCCTGCTGGCTGAGCGTCCGGCCCTTGCCCCGCAAGCGGGGCAGCCGGTAGCGGAGCTGAGCCAGCTCCACCTGGGCCTTCCCCTCCTGGCTGTGCGCGTTCTGGGCGAAGATGTCGAGGATCACCGCCGTGCGGTCGAGCGCCGTGCGACCCAGCTCCCTCTCCAGGTTGCGCTGCTGGGCTGGGGTGAGCTCGTCGTCGAAGACCACGGTGTCCGCGTCGAGCTCCTCACAGCGCTCGCGCAGCTCGGCGAGCTTGCCCCTGCCGATGTAGGTCGCCGGGTCCGGCGCACCCCGTTGCTGCACCACGCGGTCCACCGCGTCGGCACCTGCCGTGTCGACCAGCAACGCCAGCTCGTCGAGGGACCGCTCGGTCTGCTCATCGGTGTTCGGCGGCAGCGTGACCCCGACGAGGACGATCCGCTCCCGGAAGGTGCGCTCGATGAGCCCGGTCGACTCGCCGCCGTACTCCCCGAACGCGCCGCGGTGGGTTTCGCGCTCCGGGGTGCGGTCGAGCTCCACCGCCCGCCGGTGATCGACCACCCGGGCGCGACGGGACCGGTCAGCCACCATCGACCTCGATCGAAGCGACGAACACCGCCGGGCCGGTCAGGAAGATCTCCTCACCCAGCTCCACCTCCGCCATCCCACCGGGCATCTGCACCCGCACACGCGTCCCCACCAGCCCCCACTCGTGGGCCGCGATCGCGGCTGCGCAGGCGCCGGTGCCGCAAGCCTGGGTGATGCCGGCGCCACGCTCCCACACCGTCATGGTCAGCAGATCCGGTTCCGCCCCCCGGGCGACGTACTCCACGTTGATCCCACCGGGGAACTGCTGCTCCAGCCACGCACCCTCGGTGGCCAGATCGACGCCGGAGGGGTCCGACACCTCGATGACCAGATGGGGGTTGCCGAGGTTGACAGTGCGGTAGCGACCGGTGAGCTGCTCCGCCAACGGCCCCGGCACCGACGGACCGGCCGTCGCCCGACCCATCGCCACCGTCACGTCCGAGACGGTCGCCGCCCCGCCGCGGACCACCACCTCGCGCACGCCGCCATCGGTGCGCACCACGATCGTCGCTTCGTCACGCCCGTGCCACCGGCTGTAGGCCTGTGCCAGACAGCGGATCCCGTTGCCGCTCATCTCCGCCCGACTGCCGTCCGCGTTGAACAGGTGCATCACCACATCGATGCCGTTGGCCCGCTCATCCTCGGACGGTCTGGCGCCCCTGATGAGCCCATCCGCCCCGATGCCGGTGCGCCGGTGGCAGAGCCGGCTCGCCAGCTCCCCGTCGACGCGGACGTCACGACCGTTCGCCTCGTCGAGCGCGACGAGGAAGTCGTTGGCCAGTCCATGATGCTTGGTGAGCTCGAGTGGCACGCGTGCTCCGCTTGACGCGCTCGGAGTGGTCGGATCGTCCGGTGAGGCGGGTCAGTCTCCCAGGAGGGTGCGGACCTCGCCTACTGCATTGTGCCCGGAGGACGCGTCGATCCAGACGATGCGCGGGTCGCGCCGGAACCACCGCTCCTGTCGACGGGCGAACCGGCGGGTGCGGGCGATCGCGGCCTGGAGTGCCTCCTCGAGGCTGCAGCGCCCCTCGAGGTGCTCGAGCAGCTCCTTGTAGCCGAGCGCCTGGCGGGCGGTGCGCGACAGGCCACGGGGATCGGCCGCGAGAGCGCGCACCTCGTCGACGAAGCCGAGCTCGAGCTGACGCCGGTACCGGTCAGCGATCCGCACGTCGAGCTCCTCCCGGGGCATCCGCAGACCGATGAGGAGGAACGACGACGGCGGGTAGCGGTCCAGGCCGGGGCCGTACGACGAGAACGGGCGACCGCTTCCGAGCGTGACCTCCAGCGCTCGGAGCACCCTGCGGCGGTTGGAGGGCTGCATGCGACCGGCGGCCACCGGGTCCAGCTCCGCCAGCCGGCGGTGGAGCAGACTGGTGTCGGGCTCGGCCTCCAGGTCCGCCCGCACCGCCGGGAAGCGGCCCGGGATCTCCAAGCCGTCGATCACCGCCCGCAGGTACAGACCGGTGCCGCCGACCAGCAGGGCCCGATGCCCTCGGTCCTCGATCGCCGCCAGCACGGCCCGGAAGGCCCGCTGGAACTCGGCGACGGTGAACTCCTCCCAGGGATCGACGAGGTCGATCAGGTGGTGGGGAACCTCGGCGCGCTCGGCAGGCGTCGGCTTGGCGGTGCCGATGTCCATCCCCCGGTAGACCTGCATCGAGTCGATGGAGACCAGCTCCACGTCCCGGCGCTCGCGGGCGATGGCGAGCGCCACGGCGGACTTGCCTGACGCGGTGGGACCGACGATCGCCAGGTGGCGGGCGGTCGACGAGCTGCTCAGCCGGCCACCACCGGGATACGGGTGCGGTGCCGGGGCGTGGCAGTCACCTCGACGAGCTCGCCGCGCAGGAAGTGGGGGCCGGCGTCGGTGATCCTGACCCGGGCGAAGGTTCCGGGTCGCAGTCGCTCGGCGGTGCGGAAGTGCACCAGCTTGTTCTGGCCTGTGCGACCCGACGTGACCGTCGGGTCCTTCTTGCTCGGCCCCTCGACGAGGACGAGCTCCTCCCGACCGACGCGGGCCCGGTGCTTGGCCAGCGCGGAGCGCTCCACCACGACCCGCAGACGCTCGAAGCGCTCCGCCACCACCTCGGGGGCCACGAAGCGGTCGGTGAGCGCTGCGGCCTCGGTGCCGGGCCGGGGCGAGAAGATGAACGTGTAGGCGCTGTCGTACTCGGCGGCCGCCACCACCTCGAGGGTCCGCTCGAAGTCCTCGTCGGTCTCGCCCGGGAAGCCCACGATCAGATCAGTGGTGACCGCCAGATCGGGCACCGCGGCCCGCGCCGCCTCGAGGCGGGCGAGGTAGCGTTCAGCGGTGTAGCCCCGGTGCATGGCCGCAAGCACCCGGTCGCTGCCCGCCTGCAGGGGAAGGTGCAGGTGGGGGCAGACCGCCGGATGCGACGCCATCGCCTCGATGGTCTCGGGGCGGAGGTCCTTCGGGTGGGGGCTGGTGAAGCGGACCCGCTCGATGCCGTCGATGCTGGCCACCGCGCTGAGCAGCTCAGCGAACAGCGGTCGACGCTTGGTGAGGTCACGGCCGTAGGAGTTGACGTTCTGGCCCAACAGGGTGACCTCGACCACACCTTCGGATGCGAGCCGCTCCACCTCCGCGAGGAGCTCGTCCATGGGGCGGCTGATCTCACGACCGCGGACCGCGGGCACGATGCAGAAGGCACAGCTGTTGTCACACCCCACCTGGATCGTCACCCAGGCCGCGTAGTCGACCTCGCGCTTGACTGGCAGGGCGGATGGGTACGCCTCCGCCTCATCGAGCGCCTCATCCCAGATCTCCACGATGGGGCCGCACTCGCGGGAGCGGGCGAGCAGCTCGACAGTGCGGTGGACGTTGTGGGTGCCGACCACCACGTCGACATGCTCGGCGCGCTGACGGATCAGCTCACGGTCCTTCTGCGCCAGACAGCCCGCGACGACGATCTCGAGGTCCGGCCTCGTGGCCTTGACCGCCTTCAGGTGACCCAACGCTCCGTAGAGCTTGTTGTCGGCGTTCTCTCGGACGCAGCAGGTGTTGAGCACCACCACATCGGCCTCGTCGGCGGAGCCCACCGCGACGAACCCTTCAGCCTCGAGGAGTCCGGCGATGCGCTCCGAGTCGTGCTCGTTCATCTGGCACCCGTAGGTGCGGATGAAGTACCTGCGATCCACTTGACCAAGGTTACGGGGCCCCACCGGGAGCGGCGAGACGACCCTCAGCCGACCCGGTCTCCGCTCACGGCGGTGGTCAGCGCTGAGCGCGACCTGCTGGTGCAGGCCGTGCACGCCAGCCGCACCGGACCGGAGCGGCCGCCGCCACACCCGAGGGGTGGAAGCGGCGACGACCGATCCGGGGCGGCTCGCTGGCGGAGATCAGTCGTCGATGACGATCGGGACGTCGTCGGCTTCGGTCATCTCGTCGGTGACGCCGATGCCCACCGCGCTGAGCACTCGATCGGAGATCTCCATCATGATCTCAGGGTTCTCAGCCAGGAACTGCTTGGCGTTCTCACGCCCCTGACCGAGCTGTTCGCCCTCGTAGGTGAACCAGGCTCCGGACTTCTTGATGATGCCCTGGTCGACCCCGACGTCGAGCAGCGAACCCTCCCGGCTGATGCCCTTGCCGTACATGATGTCGAACTCACACTGCCGGAACGGGGGGGCCACCTTGTTCTTGACCACCTTCACCCGGGTGCGGTTGCCGACGACCTCGACCCCGTCCTTGATGGACTCGACACGGCGAATGTCGAGCCGGACCGAGGCGTAGAACTTCAACGCCCGCCCGCCCGGGGTGGTCTCGGGACTCCCGAACATCACCCCGATCTTCTCGCGGAGCTGGTTGATGAAGATGCAGATGGTGTTCGACTTGTTGAGGTTCGCGGTGAGCTTTCGCAGCGCCTGCGACATCAAGCGGGCCTGTAGCCCCACGTGCGAGTCGCCCATCTCACCCTCGATCTCGGCCCGGGGGGTGAGCGCGGCCACCGAGTCGATGACCACGACGTCCAGCGCGCCCGACCGGATGAGCATGTCGGCGATCTCCAAGGCCTGCTCGCCGGTGTCGGGCTGGGAGATGAGCAGCTCGTCGACGTCGACGCCGATGGCCCGGGCATAGACCGGATCCATGGCGTGCTCAGCGTCGATGTACGCACAGATGCCCCCGTTGCGCTGGGCTTCGGCCACGACGTGCATGGCGAGGGTCGACTTACCCGAGGACTCCGGGCCGAAGATCTCGACGACCCGCCCGCGGGGAAGCCCCCCGACGCCGAGGGCCAGATCGAGGGCCAGCGCGCCGGTCGGGATGGCCTCGACCACCATGGCGCCCTTCTCGCCCATCTTCATGACCGAGCCCTTGCCGAACTGCTTCTCGATCTGGCTGAGCGCCATCTCGAGGGCCTTCTCTCGCTCCACCGTGCTCCCCTTTGCTGTTCCCGATGTCTGCCTGGTGGCTGCGATCGGCCCGGTCAACCGGCGTACGCAGCGATCGTCTCTGACCCTACCGAGGGGGTCTGACAGGAATGCCATCAACGTAATTGCGAACAGCCGTTCGATCAAGCATCCCTCCGGTCCCCCGATGGGCGGGAACGGCGGGGCCACCTTCGACGTTGCAGCAGGCAGCGTCACGTCGGTTCGGGGCGCCAGCGGCACCGTCCCGACCCGACAGCGTCCCGACCCAGCGTCCCGACCCGCCGCGAGTCGCCGACCGACCCCGATCCCGAGCAAGCCCAGCCACGAGGAGCCAGCATGCACAACGCCACAGACCCCACCGACCTGAAGCGACGACTGACCCCGGAGCAGTACCACGTCACCCAGGAGGGAGGCACGGAGCGGGCCTTCACCGGCCAGTACTGGGACTGCCACGACGACGGTGTGTACCGCTGCATCGTCTGCGACGCACCGCTGTACCGCTCCGACACGAAGTACGACTCGGGCACCGGGTGGCCGAGCTTCTGGGAGCCGATCGAGGGCGCGGTCCGGACCCGTCCCGACACGAGCCACGGGATGGTGCGCACAGAGGTCCTCTGCGCCTCGTGCGGCGCGCACCTGGGCCACGTCTTCAACGACGGCCCCCGACCGACGGGCCTGCGGTACTGCATGAACTCCTGCGCGATGCGCCTCGACCGCGACGCGGCCACCGGCGACGAGCCCGCCGCGGGCGACGATCGCACCTGAGGGGCTCCGAGGGAGTCCGAGGCGCGCCGCGGTGCAGCGCGGCTCAGCACGCCTCCGCGGGCCCCGGCGGGCCCTCTCGAGGCGACAACCCCCGGTGCGCGAGCACCTCATGGATCGGCCCTTCGGCGGTGAGGGTGCTCTTCACCAGCTCGACCTCCCGCACCGTGAACCGCGCCGAGAACGGGGTGCCGACGAGACCGCACCGGGCTCCCCGGCCCAGCCGCGCCAGGGTGAGATGACCGACGAAGGGACGCGGATCAGAGGGCTCCCCCACCGAGCCGGTAGCGGCCCGCACGGCCGCCGCCAGCTCGTCGAGGCCCTGCACCGGCACGCAGACCACCGACCGGCCCAACCGGGTCACCGTCGGACCGAGCACCGCCTCGGCTTCGTGGCCATCGAGCTCGGCGAGCGCCCCGGCGGCTGCGACAGGGTCTGCCTCACCGAGGAAGCGCAAGGTGACGTGCCAGTGCTCACGCCGTGTCCAGCGCACACCGGGCTCCTCCGGCCGGGCCAGCCGGTCGAGGGCATCGAGCACCTCGTTGGGCGGCTGCACCGCCACGAAAAGCCGGGCCACCTACGGCTCCCTAGCGGTGCAACAGGGCACGGCGGAGCATGGCCAGCACCGAGATGGCGGCGAACTGGCGGATGCGCTCGCGGTCACCGGGAAGCCGGACCATGTTGCAAACCGTGTCGCCCTCGACGGTCACCGCCAAGAAGACCGTGCCCACGGGCACACCCTCCTGCTCGGTGGGACCAGCCACGCCGGTGAGCGCCACCGCGCAGTCCGCACCGAGGAGTCGGCACACCCCCTCCGCCATCTCGATCGCCGCCTCGTCGCGCACCACCGGCCCCCGCGACACCCCGAGGACCTCGAACTTCACGTCACTCGCGTAGGCGACCACACCCCCGCGGAACACGTCGCTCGCTCCGGGCACCGCGGTCAGTCGAGCAGCCACCAGCCCGCCCGTGACCGACTCGGCGGTGGCAAGCGTCAACCCCCGCTCACGCAGCATCCCGATCACGACCTCCTCCATGGAGCGGTCGTCGATGCTGAAGACCAGGTCACCGAGGAGCTCGCAGAGCAGCTCGACCTCCGCGTCGAGCACGGCCTCCGCCTCCTCCACAGAGGGGGCCTTCGCCGTCGCACGGATCTTCAGCCCCTCGACGCCGCTGGCCAGGAACGCGAGGGTGCAGTGGCCGGAGCGGTCCAGGTCCTCGATGTGCGCGGCGAGCAGCTCCGCCAGTCCCGACTCGGACTGGCCCCACGTGCGCAGCACCCGACTGCGGATCACCGCCGGGGTGCCGGCACGCCGGCGCAGGTCGGGGATCACCGTGCCCGTCACCATCTCCCGCATCTCGTAGGGCACACCAGGTACCGCGTAGATCACCTTCTCGCCGACCGGGCAGATCAACCCGGGCGCGGTGCCAGGCTGTTGGGCCATCACGGTCGCCCCCACGGGCACGAGCGCCTGGCGCAGGTTGTTCGCGGGCATCTCCCGACCACGGGCGGCGAACATGGCCCGGATGCGGGCTTCTACCTCGGGGTCAGGCTCGAGCTCGACCCCCATCACCTGCGCGATCACGTCACGGGTGATGTCGTCCTGGGTCGGCCCCAGCCCCCCGCACACGATGACCGCATCGGAGCGATCGAGCGCGATCCGCAGCACCTGCGCGATGCGGTCCCAGTTGTCGCCCACCCTGGTCTGGAAGTGCGAGTCGATGCCCGCCAGGGCGAGCTGCTCGCCGATCCATGCGGAGTTCGTGTCGACGATCTGACCGAGCAGCAGCTCCGTGCCGACCGCGATGACCTCACAGCGCATCGCCCGACGCTAGCGCCGCTCAACGACCGGTCGTGCCGGGCTCACCCGGGGCGCGGCTCATGGTCGTCGCAGCCCGCCGTCCATCGAGGAGGTACTGCGCACCACTGACCAGCGCGAGCGCCACCGCGAGCCAGAGCAGCGAGCTCGCGACCCACGGATGGGGCCGCAACCACGGCATCACTGCGGCGCCCACCGCCAGCGCTTGGGTCAGCGTCTTGGCCTTCGCGCTCGGCCGTGCCGGGACCGCTAGGCCCTGACGACCGAGCTGCACCCGCAACAGGGAGATCACCAGCTCTCGGGCGGCGATGACCGCCACAGGCAGGAGCGGGAACACGTCGGCGGCCACCAAGGCGAACATCGCCCCGAGCACGAGCACCTTGTCGGCGAGCGGGTCGAGGAACGCGCCGCTGCGCGTGCTGCCGTAGCGCCGAGCCATCCGCCCGTCGAGGAGGTCGGTGCCCGCCAGGATCGTCCAGAAGAAGAAGTTCGGCCAGGTGGCGACCGTGTCAGCGATCATCGCGAACAGCACGGGGGCGGAGAGCAGCCGCACCACGGTGACGAAGTTCGCAGGGGTCGCCAGCGCGGACGGCCCGTAGGTCAGCTCGACGTCGCGACGGGGAGCCTCCGCAGGGCCACCCGGCGGTTCGCCGCTGCTCATCGGCCCACCTCCACCTCGGCGTCCCGGACGACGGGGACGGCCTCGAGGTCGGGTCCGAGCACGCCGGTGACCTCCACCTCGACGAGCTCGCCGACGGGCAGATCCGACGGCACGGCCACCACCCCGTCGATCTCCGGAGCCTCCCGATAGCTGCGCGCCTGACCCGGGGACTCGACGAGGACCTCAACCCGGGTGCCCAGCAGCTCGTCACGCTTCGCCGCGGTGATGGCGTCCTGCAGCTCACGCAGCTCGGCGAGGCGCTCGGCGACGAGCCCGTCGGGGACCTCGCCGTCGAGCCCGGCCGCGTAGGTGCCCTCCTCCCGCGAGTAGGCGAAGAAGCCGCACCAGTCGAGCTGGGCCCGCTCGACGAAGTCCAGCAGCGCGTCATGATCGGCTTCGGTCTCACCCGGGTAGCCCACGATGAAGTTGCTGCGGAACACCGCGCCCGGCTCGAGGCGACGGATGCGCTCGATGCGTTCGAGGAACCTGGCGCCGTCCCCCCAGCGGCGCATCCGCCTCAACAACGGCGATGAGGCGTGCTGGAGGGACAGATCGAAGTACGGCACGCCGGTCCCGAGGATGGTGTCGATCAGCTGGTCGGACAGCTCCGAGGGGTACAGGTAGAGCAGCCGAACCCAGTCGACGCGCTCGGCGACGGCGCCCACCAGGCGCACCAGCTGCTTCGCTCCGTGGCCCCGGTCCCGTCCGTAGCTGGCCAGGTCCTGGGCGACGAGCACGACCTCGCGGACCTCGAGACCGTCGATCTCGGCGAGGATGTCGTCGATCGCACGCGAGCGCTGGCGGCCCCGGAAGGTGGGGATGGCGCAGAACCCGCAGTTGCGATCACATCCCTCGGCGACCTTCACGTAGGCCCACGGCGCCCGGGCGGGCGGACGCGGCAGGTTCAGCAGGTCGAACGCCGGTCGGTCCGGCTTCGTCCCGATCGTGACCGGCACGCCGAACCCGACGACGGCGTCGACCTCGGGCAGCTCGGCCTCCAGCTCGGGCCCGTAGCGCTCGGCCAGGCAGCCCGTGACGACCAGCTCCGCACCCGGCTTGCGCTGCGCTCCGAGAGCGAGGACGGCCTCGATCGACTCGGCTCGCGCTTCCTCGATGAACGCGCAGGTGTTGACCACCACCAGGTCTGCGTCCTCCGGGGTGGGCGCGGCCTGCAGGCCGTCGGCGAGCAGGGTGCCGGCGAGCTTGTCGGAATCGACCTGGTTCTTCGGGCAGCCCAGGGTCTCGACCCAGAAGGTCCGAGTCACCTCGCGATCGTACCGGAGCGCCCGATGGTGCCGGATCGGGTGGATCAGCCGATCCGACCCAGGGCGAGCGCGGTGGCCAGCGCGGTGAGGGACAGCCCGTCCGTCACCTGGCCGGCGGCCATCAGCTCGACCACGCGCGCAACGGGGAACCACTCGATGCGCTCGGCCTCGGACGGATCGCTCGGCTCACCGACGTGCTGCGCCCCAGCCGCGAGGTACGCGGCGAACGTCTGGTCGGACAGCCCGTTGGTCGGGAACCACCGCACGAGCGGCTCGAGCGGCCCGGGCCGCCAGCCGGTCTCCTCGAGCGCCTCGCGTGCGGCGGCCTCCTCGAGGCTCTCGCCGTGATCGACCCGTCCCGCGGGGATCTCCCACCCCCAGCTGTCGGTGATGAAGCGGTGCCGCCACATGAGCAGGACTCCGCGCTCCGGCTCGTGCATGATCACCCCGACCGCGGGTGCGGTCGAACGCACCACGTGGTGCTCGAAGCGGCGGATGCCGGGGATCTCGACGTCGACGAGGGTCAACCGCAACCAGTCGCTGCGGTAGAGCGTCCGCTCACCGTGGACCGTCCAACGCATGGTCGATCCGGCTCAGAAGGCGAGGGCGAGACCCGGGCGGGGCCACTCGCACGACAGCAGCCTCCCCGTTCCCGACGCGGTGATGAACGCCCGCCGGAGATCCGGACCGCCGAAGCAGATGTTCGTCACGATCGCGTCGGGGACCGGGAGGTGCTCGACCACCGAGCCGTCGGGAGAGACGCAGGTGATCCCCCCGTTGACGATCGTGGCGACGCAGACCCAGCCCTCACCGTCCACCGCGAGTGAGTCGAACAGCTGCCCTTCCGGCGCGTCGTGGAGCAGCTCGCCGCCGTGAGGACCGGGAGACGACGGTGAGGCGGCCACCCGACCAGGACCGGTGACCTCCCAGGTCCAGAGTCGCCCGTGGTGGGTCTCGGCGACGTACAGGCGCGACCCGTCGGGTGACAGTCCGATGCCGTTGGGGCTCTCCAGGCCGCGGACCACCGGCTCGATGCGCGAGCCGTCGGGGGCGGCGTAGAGCACTGCCGCCTGGCTCGACCCGGCCGTGACCCCGTGATCGGTGAACCAGAACCCGCCGTGCGCGTCGAAGACCAGGTCGTTGGGAGCGATGAGCGGCTCGTCGCCGCACGCGCGGTAAAGGATCTCCACCGCGCCGGTCGCCGCGTCCACCCGCTGGATCGAACCCCCCTGGTGCGTGGTGCCCGGTGACGGGACCAGCCCGATCCCCTCCACCTCGCTCCAATCGAAGAACCCACCGTTGTTGCACACGTACACCGCGCCATCGGGACCGATCGCGGCGCCGTTCGGTCCACCGCCGCAGTCGGCCACCACCTCCACCGCGCCGCCGGCCCGCACCCGGCTGAGGGTGCCCCGTGCGATCTCAACCACCAGCACGCTTCCGTCAGGCATGGCGACCGGACCCTCCGGGAACCGCAGGCCCGATGCGATCTCGACCAGCTCAGTCATGGCCCGTTGCCTAGCACCGAACCGGCCGCGCTGCTCAAACGAGCAGCACCGGCACCATGGCGGCGTACAGCGTGAGCAGGAGCGACCCTTCGACGCGGTCGACGAGAAGTCGACGTCCCATCACGAGCCACGAGCAGACCACCACCACGATCGACGCGATCGCGGCGCGCCGTACCACCTCCGGATCGGCGAACGCACCCGGACCGGCCAGGGCGACGACACCGCCGACCGCGAGGCTGTTCACCAGGTTGGATCCGAGCACGTTCCCGACGATCAGATCGTCATGGCCTCGACGCGACGACGCCACCGCCGTGACGAGCTCGGGCAGTGACGTCCCCACGGCCACCAGGGTCACCCCGATGATCCCCTCTGCGATGCCGAGCTGCTCCGCGATGCGGGTCGCGCCGGTCACGAGAAGCTGAGCCCCGACCAGGACACCCGCCAGACCGAGCACGATCCGCACCAGCTCGTGTGCACGGCGTACCGGCGACTCCGAAAGCTGGTGGTCGGTCTCCTCCTCCACCTCGGCGATGAGACGCTGCTCATCGTCCCGGTCCCGCTTCACCATCCGGACGAGCAGCCACATCGCCCCTGCGAAGCAGGCGAGGAGCGCGACGCCCTCGATCCGGTACAGGCGCCCGACGAGCACCATGCACGCGAAGCCGGTGGCCGATGCCGCGGACAGCGGGACCTCGAAGCGCAGGACGCGGGACGTGACGCGGACACGGTGCAAGAGCGCGGCGGTGCCGAGCACCAACGCGAGGTTGGCCACGTTCGAACCGAGGATGTTGCCCACGCTGAGCTCAGTGCTGCCTTCGAGCGCTGCGAGCCCCGACACGAACAGCTCCGGCGCACTGGTGCCGAAGCCCATGACGACGATGCCGACGATCACGGCCGAGAGCCGCAGGAGCCTCGCCAGGCGAGCCGAGCCGATGACGAAGTGGTCAGCAGCCAGCCAGAGCAGGATGAGACCGACGAGGGCGAGCGCGGCTGCCTGCAGCACCGCTCAGCCGCTTCGCGACGCCAGCAGCTCGTCGAGCTCTTCGGGCGTCATCAGCACCGCACGGGCCTTCGAGCCCTCCGATGGGCCGACCACGCCACGCTGCTCCAGCAGATCCATCAGCCGACCTGCTCGTGCGAACCCCACCCGCAGCTTGCGCTGGAGCATCGACGTGGAACCCAGCTGCGAGCGCACGACGAGCTCCATCGCCTGGAGCAACAGCTCGTCGTCGTCGTCGGCTCCCGAGCCACCGCCGCCCGAGCCGCTCTCCGTCTCGTCGGAGCCCTCGACCCCGTCGAGGTAGGTGACCTCCGGTGCCTGTCGCCGCCAGTGCGCGACCACCTTGCGCACCTCCGCCTCGGTCACCCACGCGCCCTGGATCCGCTGGGGCACGCTCGACGACGGGCCCAGCAGCAGCATGTCGCCGCGACCGACCAGTCGCTCCGCGCCGGCCTGGTCGAGGATCACCCGACTGTCCGCCAGGCTCGACACGGCGAACGCCAGCCGGGCCGGGATGTTCGCCTTGATCACCCCCGTGATGACGTTCACCGACGGACGCTGGGTGGCGATCACCAGGTGGATGCCCACCGCCCGGGCCATCTGGGCGATGCGACAGATGGACTCCTCGACGTCGCGCGCCGCGACCATCATGAGGTCGTTCAGCTCGTCGACCACCACGAGGATGTACGGGAGGCGCTCGTAGGGTGGCGCGCCGGGCTCGTCGCTGACCAGTTCGCCGCGGTCGTAGGCCGCGTTGTACCCGTTGATGTCCCGGAAGCCGACCTCCGACAGCAGGTCGTAGCGCCGCTCCATCTCCCTGACCGCCCAGGCGAGCGCGTTTGCGGCCTTCTTCGGGTTCGTCACCACCCCGGTGAGCAGGTGCGGGAGCCGGTTGTACTGGCCGAGCTCAACGCGCTTGGGATCGATGAGGATCATCCGCACCTGATCAGGGGTGGACCGCATGAGCACCGAGGTGATCAGCGAGTTGATGCACGAGGACTTGCCTGCCCCGGTAGCACCGGCGATGAGCAGGTGGGGCATCGTCGCCAGGTTTGCCATGATCGCCCGGCCGTTGATGTCGCGACCGATCGCCACCTCGAGGGGGTGCCTGGCCCGCTTCGCCTCCTCCGACTGGAGGATGTCCCCGAGTGCGACCACCTGCCGCTTCGCGTTCGGGACCTCCACCCCGATGGCCTGCCGGCCGGGGATCGGCGCCAGGATCCGCACGTCGGGTGAGGCCATCGCGTAGGCGATGTCGCGATGCAGGCTGGTCACCTTCGCCACCTTGACGCCGGGTGCGAGCTCGAGCTCGTAGCGGGTGACGGTCGGCCCGACGACCATGCCCACCAGCCGGGTCTGCACGCCGTGCTCCGCGAGGGCGTTCTCGAGGGTCCGACCCTGCTCCTCGACGAGCGCCCGGTCGACCTCCTGGGCTTCGGAGCGATCGAGCAGCTTGGCCGGCGGGAGCTTCCAGGTCGGCGCCCGGGTGGCGGGACCGAGATCGATGGCGAGCTGCTCCACCCCGTCGGGCACGTCGTCGGCGCCGGGCACGTGGAGCAGATCGTCGCGCGCACCGTCGGGCTCGATCGGCTCGTCGGCCGCGCGGTCGGGGCTCTCCGCTGGGAGGTCCTGCCCGGCGACCACCACCGGGGGGACGTCGTCGGAGCCGCGTCCCTCTGCCTGCGATGTCGTGCCGGCGTCCGCCGGACCCTCGACCCTGCGCAGGTCGATGGTCGGCGCCTGCTCACCGACGTGGAACAGGGTGCGGGCCCGGTCGCGGAAGAAGCGCCAGCACGCAGCGGCCGCCGAGGCGAGGCGGGAACCGGCGACGCGCAAGGGGGTGCCGGTCAGCAGCACCAGGCCGATCACTGCGACCCCGCCAAGCACGAAGGAGGATCCCCACATACCGAGCAGCTCGCTGAGGGGACCGCCGGTGACCACCCCGGCGTAGCCACCGGCTTCGGCGAGCTCTGCCGGGGGCGCGTCGAACGGCGGTCGTCCGCCGGTGAGGTGCAACATACCCGTACCCGCCACGGCGAGCAGCGTTGCGCCGATGAGCGGACGGAGCGGCAGGGCGGACGGCTCACGGTCCCTCGGACCACGTACGAGCCGCCCCCCGAAGGCGATCAGCACGACCGGCACCAGCCAGGACAGCTGGCCGACGAGCGCGCCGAGAGCGTCGGCGATCACCTCCCCCAGCGGGCCGGCTGCGTCAGCGAAGATGCCCAGCGCGGCGACGAGCCCCAACGCGAGGCATGCCACGCCCCAGACGTCGTTGCCGTGGCCGTCGAAGGCCCGGCGGAGCGCGGAGGTGCGGTCGGCGGGCGATCTGCGGCTGACGCCTCTGCGGGCGCGGTCGTTCGCCTTGCTGGCCCCGGCGGTCCTGGAGCCCTGCCGGGAGCCTCCCCGGGATCCGGCTCTCGGGCGCGAAGAGCTGCTGCGTTGCTTCGTAGCCACAGTGGCCCCAACGGTAACAGCAGCAACATGAGCCACCGGCGGACCATTCATCCCCCGGGACGCGCGGTCAGCGCAGCTCGCCGTGCTCGCGACAGGACGCTCGGAACCCGGTAGGGACGACGACGACCCGCAACCGGCGACCACACGTCGGGCAGAACCGGGGTGGATCCAGATCCCGCCGGCAGGTCAGCTGGTCACACGCCCCCGCCCGACGCCCGCACCACCGACACCACGGTTCCACCTAGAGGACCTTCGAGAGCACCCCGATCGGCATGCGCAGGTCGTCGAGCATCTGCAGGTCCTCCTGCGGGGCACGACCGAGCGTGGTGAGGTAGTTCCCGACGATCAACGCGTTGATCCCGCTCGTCATGCCAAGCGCCTGCAGCTCCCGCAGCGTGACCTCCCGACCGCCCGCATACCGGAGGATGACCCCGGGAAGTCCCAGCCGGAAGAGCGCGATCCAGCGGATGGCCTCGAGCGGCTCGACGAGGGGGCGATCGCCGAGCGGGGTGCCCGGGCGCGGGTTCAGGAAGTTGATGGGGACCTCGGCCGGCTCCACCTCGCGGAGCTGTCCGATGAGCTCGATCCGCTGCTCGGCCGACTCACCCATGCCGAGCAGCACACCGCAGCACAGCTCCATGCCGTAGCGCCGAACGAGCCGGCAGGTCTCGAAGCGCTCCTCCCAGGTGTGGGTGGTCACCACCTGTGGGAAGAACGAGCGTGCCGTCTCGAGGTTGTGGTTGTAGCGATGGACGCCACCCTCGGCGAGACGCCGGGCCTGCTCGTCGGTGAGGATGCCGGCGCTGACCGCCACGTTGATCCCGACCCGGTCCCGCACCAGCGGCACCAGCTCCAGCAGCCGCTGCATCGTGCGTTCATCCGGACCCCGGACCGCGAGCACGATGCAGAACTCGGAGGCACCGAGCTGAGCGGTCTCCTCGGCGGCGCGCAACACCTCATCGGATTCGAGGAACGGGGTGGCCAGCACCTGGGTTTCGAACTTCGCCGACTGGCTGCAGAAGTGGCAATCCTCCGGACACCCCCCGGTCTTGGCCGAGAGGATGCCCTCCACCTCGACCTCCGGACCGCACCAGGCGAGCCGGACCTCGTGGGCGAGCGCCGCCAGCGACGGCACCGACGAGTCGGGAAGCTCGGCGAGTGCCGCCAGCTGATCCAGCTCCAGGGGCTCCCTGCGGTCGAGCAACGTGGCCCCGGCCTCGGCGATGAGGGTGCGCGTCGACATGAGGGCGGAGGCTAACCCTGGCTAGACCTCCATCACCACCGGGACGATCATCGGCCGGCGGCGGGTCTGCTCGTTCACGAACCGGCCCGTCGCACGACGAACGTAGCGCTGGAGACTCTCGATGTCGGTGGCGTCCTTGTTGAAGGCCTCCTTCACCGCGTCACGGACCTTCTCCGCGCACTGGTCGAGCAGGTCCTCGGCCTCGGGTGCGTGCACCCAGCCGCGGGTGATGATCTCCGGGCCGGTGACGATCGCGCCGGTGGTCACATCGACCGCCACGATCACCACCACCACGCCCTCCTCCGCCAGCATCCGACGGTCACGCAGCACACCCGCGCTCACGTCGCCGATGATGCCGTCGACGTAGAGGTACCCGGCGGGCACCGCGCCACGGGCCACCTCCAGGCCGTCGTCGTGGAGCGTGAGGCGATCACCGTCCTCGCAGACCACGACCCGGTCCGATGCGAACCCCATGCCCCAGGCGAGCTTCGCGTGCGAGACCAGGTGGCGGTACTCACCGTGCACCGGCACGAACCACTCGGGTCTCGCGACGGACAGCAGCGTCTTCAGCTCCTCCTGCCGGGCGTGTCCGGTGGCGTGGACGTCCGCGATGCCCGAGTGCACCACCTCGGCCCCCAGGCGGATCAGCCCGTCGATCACCTTGCTGACGTTGGCCTCGTTTCCGGGGATGGGGTGCGAGCTCATGATCACCACGTCGGCCGGGCCGATCTGGAGCCAACGGTTCTCGCTCGCGGCCAGCAGCGCGAGCGCGGACATCGGCTCACCCTGCGATCCGGTGCTAATGACGCACACCTGGCCCGGATCGAGGTCACCCACCTCGTCGATGTCGCGCAGCGCGTGGTCCGGGATGCGCAGCAGCCCCATCTCACGGGCGAGCCGCACGTTCTTCTTCATCGACAGACCCATGGTGGCGATCGTGCGACCGAAGGCGAGTGCCGCATCCGCGATCTGCTGCACCCGGTGGATGTGCGACGCGAAGCAGGTGGTGATGATCCGCCGCCCCTCGTACTGATGGAACAGGTCGTAGAGGACCTGCCCCACGGTCGACTCCGAGGCGCTGTGACCGTGCTCGTCCGCGTTCGTGGAGTCCGACAGCAGGAGCCGGATGCCGTGACGGTCCGCGAGGGAACCGATGCGAGCCAGGTCGGTGAAGCGCCCGTCGACCGGGTTCAGGTCGAGCTTCCAGTCGCCGGAGTGGAGGATCACCCCCTGCGGGGTGTGGAACGCGGTGGCGAACCCGTGGGGAACGGAGTGGGTGACGGGGATGAACTCGACGTCGAACGGCCCGATCCGGCGACGCTCACCATCGTGGACCGTGACCAGCTCGGTGCGGTCGAGCAGGCCCGCCTCCTCGATGCGGTTCCTCGCCAACCCGAGGGTCAGGGCAGAGCCGTAGATCGGGAACGACAGCTCACGCAGCAAGAACGCGAGCCCGCCGACGTGGTCCTCGTGTCCGTGGGTCGCGATACACCCGACGATGCGGTCCGCTTGCTCCCGCAGATACGTGAAGTCGGGCAGGACCAGGTCGATGCCCAGCATGTCGAGATCCGGGAACATCAGGCCGCAGTCGAGCAGCATGATCGAGCCGTCGATCTCGACGCACGCGCAGTTCCGGCCGATCTCGCCCAACCCGCCGAGGAACGTGATGCGTACCGGCTCAGCCATGCAGGTTCTTCCAGACCTCGAGTGCCCGCGCCTCCAGTCCGGCGGGCGCGTCACCCATCGGCAGGCGGCACTGGCCGGCGGGCTGGCCCAGCGCACGCAGCATCGCCTTGGCCGGGATCGGGTTCGGGGTCGCGTCGCCGGTCTCGAAGTCGTAGCTCTCGATGAGCCGGGCGTTGAGCTGACGGGCCCGCGCCACATCGCCACGCTCGAACGCCTCGATCATCGCCGACATCGTGCCGGCGGCCCAGTGGGTGCACACGCCGATGACCCCGACCGCTCCCACGGCGAGCAGCGGCAGGGTGAGTGAGTCGTCACCGCTGTAGAGTTCGAAGTCGTCCGGAGTGTCCGCGATCACCCGGGCCGCCTCCGCGGGGTTCCCCGCCGCGTCCTTCACCCCCACGATGTTCGGCACCTCGTGGGCCAGCCGCACCAGAACCTCGTGGGAGATCTTGCGGCCAGTCCGCACCGGGATGTCGTAGAGGAGCACCGGCAGCCGGGTGGCCGCCGCCACCTGACGGAAGTGGGCCTCGATCCCCGCCTGGGAGGGACGGTTGTAGTAGGGGGTGACGACGAGCACTCCGTCCATGCCCGCGGCCTCGGCCCTGGCCGTCAGCTCCGCCGCATGACGGGTGTCGTTGGTGCCGCTTCCTGCCACCAACGGCACGTCGACCGCGGCGCGCACCGCCCGCCACACCTCCACCTGCTCGTCGTCCGTGAGCACGCTGGCCTCACCGGTGGTCCCGGTGACGACCAGGCCGTCGTTGCCCTGCTCCACGAGCCAGCTCGCGAGCGCAGCCGCGCCCTCGAGATCGACCCCGCCGTCAGGGAGGAAGGGGGTCACCATCGCCGTCAGCACCCGTCCGAAGCGAGCCATCGTCTCCTGTGCCCTCTCAGCTCTCGCTGCCGCGCTCGATGCCGAGCGTGGCCAGCAGGTTCTCATGCAGCTCGAACCACACCGTGTGGTACGAGCCGATCGTCGGCTTCGTGAACCAGTCGACCTCACCGCGGCGCACCCGGTCGAGCGCGTGCGCGAGGCGGGGTCGGTAGGAGCAGAAGCGGTCGAGGGCCCGGGCCAGCTCCTCGCAGACCGGGCCGACGCCAGCATCGAGCGCCACCAGCTCCCTCACGAGGACGTCGTCGTAGTCCGGATCGGAGTGATCGTTGATCACCACGCCGTCGCCGCGGTCGCGCACCTGCCAGCGGGTGCACAGGTCGAGCAGCGCCGGGTTGTACCGCAGAAACGTGCGGTAGCAGCGCTCCACCGCGTCGCGGGTGCCTGTCGCGTCGAGCTCCGCACCGAGCAGCCGCTCGCCCTCGGCTCGGCCGGCTGCGGTGAGCGTCCATCCGCTGACGCTGCCCGCACGGTGGCGCACCAGCGAGGCTGCCTCGAAGGCCTCGAGCTGCTTGACCACCAGGTCGACCGGGACACCGACCAGCTCCGCCAGCGCGTCAGGCTCGGCGAACCCCCGGAGTCGCAGGCCCAGCAGCACGAGCAGCTCGGTGTTCGACGCGTGGGCCATCGCGGGCACCCTACCAGCGCGTCCGCATCCGACTTCCGGCCGGCGATGCTCCCGGTGGCCTGCCCCGGCCAGGATCCCCCGTGGCGACCCGATCCGTCACGGAACCCTCCGCCTGATCGCGTCGATCAGCCGGTCCACGGCGTGCGTCGGTGCACACGGGAGGTAGAGGGCCGGCTCGATCAGCTCCAGCTCCATCAGCTGTGGTTCGCCGTCGACCGTGACGCAGTCGACCCGTGCGTAGAGCACGGGACCCACGATCGAGGTCGCCACCTCCAGAGCGCGCTCCGCCAGGTGCCGCTCCGCCGCGGTCGGCACAACCGGTCGCTGGCCGCCGCCGAACTGGGGCTGGACACGGAACTCACCGGCGGAGGGCACCTTGGCCACCGCATGCGTCAGCTCACCGTCGATGAGCACGAGCGAGGTCTCGCCGCGGGACTCCACCTCCTCCAGGTACGGCTGCACCAGGGCGTCACCCCGCTCCAGCAGCGCGGCCAGCGCTCGCTCCCCCGCCGGATCGTCGAGATGGTGCCGGGTGGTCCCTCGCGAGCCGGCGGAGACCGCTGGTTTCACCACCACGTCCTCCCAGCCTCTCGCGTCGAGGATCATGCTCAGGCTCTGGGCTTCGCCCCGGCCGACCAAGACGGTGGGGATCACTGGTACCCCGGCACGCTCGAGATCGAGCAGGTAGCGCTTGTGCGCGTTCCAGCGCACCACGTCGGCGGGGTTGACGAGCAGCGCCTCGCGCTCGACACGCTCGCACCACTCGAGGAACCGCTCGAGCCGGAGGTGGTAGTCCCAGGTCGAGCGGATGACCACCAGGTCGTAGCCGGACCAGTCGACTGCGTCCGCGTCCCAGGACACCCACTTGGCGTGCAGCGAAACGCCGGCGAGCGCCGCGTCGATCAGCGACCGGTCCTCATCCTCATGGGAGAGGTTCGAGGTGGTGGCGAACGCGATCCGGGGCCCGCTCACGAGCCCCGGATCCTATTGCGTGGTCTGTTCAACCCCCCTGGGTGCGCCCGCCGCGGGGGCGCAGCCCGGTCAGGAGACAGCCGGCACGTCCTTGCCGAGCGCGAACTGGTCGTACTCCTCACCGGTGTCGGCCCAGTCCTCGAACATGATCACGCCGAGCTCGGTGAACCTCTGCCGCAGCCAGCCGTCGGCGGCGTCGAGCAGCCCGAGCTTCTTGCAGTTCGGCACGATCTTCGAGAACAGCATGGCCTGGAACACCTGCTGCTCCGGGGTGGCCATGACCAGTGAGACGGCCTCCTTCACCGGCACGCCCATGCGATCCCAGACCTCCTGCTGGAGGAAGCGATCCCGCATGCGCACCGCCGCCTCGAAGGCGAACTCCTGGCGCTCCCGGAGCTCCTTCGCGTCGAGCTCCGCGTAGTACTCCTTCAGCGACAGCACCCCGAAGGCCACGTGGCGTGCCTCATCGCTCATCACGTAGCGCAGCAGCTGCTTGAGCAGCGGCTCCGTCGTCAGCTGGTACATGAACCCGAACGCGGCGAGCGCCAAGCCCTCCACCATGATCTGCATGCCGAGGTAGGTCATGTCCCAGCGGCTGTCTTCGATGATGTCGTCGAGCAGCAGCCGGAGATGCGCGTTGATCGGGTAGAAGCCGGTGAGCTTCTCCCGGAGGTACTTGGCGAAGACCTCGACGTGGCGGGCCTCGTCCATCACCTGGGTCGACGCGTAGTACTTGGCGTCGATCCACGGCACGGTCTCCACGATCTTCGCCGTGCAGATCAGCGCACCCTGCTCACCGTGCATGAACTGGCTCAGACGCCAGTTCATCGACTCCACCCCGAGCTCGGTCCACTCCTTCTCCCCGAAGTTCCGGAACGGCGACTCCGGGTGGTTCTGGAGGTACTCGAACGGACCCGCGCTGTTCGAACCCTGCAACACGCTGACGATCTTCTCGGGGTCGACATCGGTGTCCCAGGGGAGGTCGGTCTCGCCGTTCCACTGCGCAGTCTTGGCCTTCTCGTAGAGCTTGTTGAGCGCCGGCCTGGCACCCTTCTCGTAATCCCAGGTGAAGATGGCGTCCGCGTTGTTCTTCACCTGGTGGACGAGCTCGTCGACATCGGTGTTCGCGACGGCGAGGATCGCCTCGAGGTCGTTGACATCGGCTCGGCCGAGGATCTCCTGGTCAGTTGCCATGGCACCGGCTCCTATCGGTTGGGGACTGCTCAATCAGGGACTGCAGGGGCATCGACGTCAGGGACATCAGAGACTCCGGCAACATCCGAGCGCGGGTCAGCCGGGGTGATGGAGGCGACAACCCGGCCCACCAGATCCTCCCAGGACCGCACGTCAGGTGCTGCGGCACCGACGGCCTCGAAGAGGAGGAACCCGAGGCCGACCGCGTGCGCGAGGTGGACGATCGAGCGGGTGTCGACCGCAGGATCGATGAGCCCGTCCGCCTTCGACGCCTCGACCACGGTGGCCAGCCGCTCGGCCCGCTCGGTGAGATGGCTTCGCAGAAGTCGGGCGACCTCCTCGTCGCGACGGGCGGCGACGAACGCCTCGAGCAACAGGGCATGGCCGGGCTGCGGCGTGCGGGTGACGAGACGCGATCCGACCGTGCGGAGCAGATCGGTGGCCCGGCCGTCGAAGGCGTGATCGGCGAAGAGCTGGTTGAACTCCTCCTCGGTGCAGGACCGGATGGCGGCAGCGAGCAGCTCGGCCTTGCCCGAGAAGCGGCTGTAGATGGCCCCGGTGGTGAGGCCGGCCCGCCGGGCGATCTCCGCGACCCCGGCGCCGTCGTAGCCCTTCTCCGCGAAGACCTGCGCCGCGGCGGCAACCAGCCGGTCAGCGGTGGTGTCGATGCTGCCCGGGTCCACGGTCAACGGGGTCACAGTGGCCATCGCCCCTCATAATAACGGTCATTATCCGTCCGTCAACCGGCTGCCAGGCCCGATCAGCCGGAGCGCTTCCGCGTGCTCTGGTCGTCCAACACCGCGTTGACCTCCGCGCCGAGCAAGACGCACACGACGCTGATGAAGACCCAGAGCATGAACACCACGACCCCACCCAGCGCACCATGGATCCGGTCGTAGGACGCGAGGTTCGCCACGTAGAGCGAGAAGCCGGCGCTCGTGAGGAGCCAGAGCACGACGGCCACCACCGCCCCCCAGCTCACCCACCGCCATCCCGGCCGGGCCCGCTCCGGCCCCACGCGGTAGATGACGGCGAGGGCGAGCAGCATCGACGCGGCGAGCAGCGGCCAACGCAGAACCGACGCCGCCACCCGACCAGTCGGGCCAACGAGGTCACCGACCCATCCCGGCAGCCCGGTGAGAACCGCCATCACGACGATGACGTAGGCGACGGCGGCGACGGTCAGAGGGAGGGCGGCCACTCGCCGCCTCACGTAGCCCCAGTCCGACCGCTCGCCGTAGGCCGCAGTCACTGCGACCAGCAGATGACTCACCGCCGTAGAGGCGACCCAGAACGACAGGGCCAGACCCACCACGAACCCCAGGCCGAGGCGGGCCGCATCCGCCGCGGCGAGCTCGCTCAACTGCTCCCTGAGGAGGCTGCGGACCTCATCGGGAACCGGGGCACCCAGCTCGTCCACCTGGCGGGCGATGTCGGCGGGGTCGAAGACGAGCCCGTAGACCGCAACCAGCGCGGCGAGCCCCGGAACGACGGAGAGCAGCACGAAGAAAGCCACCCCCGCAGCGATGAGGGTGATGTTGTCGTCGCGCGCCGCTCGCCGGACCCGGCGGACGACATCCCGGAACCCCTGCAGCGGGAGGTCGCGGGCGCCATCGGCCGCGTGGGACCGATCGTCACCGCGGTCGCATCCGTTGCCCAGCACCGCGACTCCTCCACGAAGCTTCAGCGAGGACCGCCGTGCGCCGACGGACCTCCCGGACGGATCAGGCCCCGAGCAGCTGCTCCGCGAGCGCGGCGAGCGGGCGCTCGGGTCGGGCGCCCAGGTGGCTGATCACCTCACCCGCCGCGAGCGAACCGAGACGGGCGGAGGTCTCGAGGTCGAGGCCGTGGGTGTGGCCGAACAGGAAGCCCGCTGCGTAGAGGTCGCCGGCTCCAGTGGTGTCCACGATCTCCTCCACCGGCCAGGCTTCGACCTGGATCCGATCCCCCGCGGCGGTGATCACCACCGATCCCTTCTCGCTGCGGGTGAGACACGCGATCCCGCAGTGGCCCGCGACCCGTTCGGCCGCCTCCTCAAAGACCTCGACCTGATAGAGCGAGAGCAGCTCGGCCTCGTTGGCGAAGAGGATGTTGACACGGTGCTCGGCGAGCTCGAGGAAGTCGGCGCGGTGACGATCGACGCAGAACGCGTCAGAGAGGGTGAAGGCCACCTCCGCTCCCGCCGCGCGGGCCGCGTCCATCGCCTTGAGCAACGCAGCCTTCGCGTCGGGCTCGTCCCACAGGTAGCCCTCGCAGTACAGGACCCTGCCCTGGGCAACCAGTGCTTCGTCGACATCACGGGGGCTGATGGCGCTGGAGACCCCGAGGTAGGTGTTCAAGGTGCGCTGCGCATCGGGGGTCACGATCACCAGACACCGGGCGGTGCCCCGAGCGTCGGCGACCACCTCTAGCGGCTCGAAGGACACCCCCGCCGCCTTGATGTCGTGCGCGAAGACCTGCCCGAGGACGTCGTCGGCCACCCGCCCGATGAACGCGACCGAACCGCCGAGCGAGGCGATCCCCGCCGCGGTGTTGGCCGCCGAACCACCGGAGGCCTCGATGGCCGGACCCATCGCGTCATACAAGCGGCGCGCAGTGGCATCGTCGATCAGCTGCATCGAGCCCTTGACCATGCCGTGACGCTCGAGGAACTCCTCATCGGCGTGAGCGATCACATCCACGATCGCGTTCCCGATCGCCACGACGTCGAAGCTCTCCCTGCTCATGGCCCGGGACCCTACCCGGTACGCTCACGGCGTCACCCGGGTGGTCGACGCCACCACCGTGCCCGAGCCTGCGATCGGAGCCTCCCGTGCCCCACGAAGCCACCACCGAGACACCCGCAGACCCCTACCGCCTCCCCCGCACGGTCGTCCCGGTCCGCTACGACCTCACCATCCGACCGGACCTCGACACCGGGGTCTTCTCCGGTGTGTGCACCACCACGGTCGAGGTGCTCACGGCGACGAACACGCTCGTGCTGAACGCCGTCGAGCTGGAGGTCGACGACGTCTGGTTCGAGAGCATCGAGGGGACGCGCCTGCGGACCGAGCTGGTGGCGCTCGACGCAGAGACCGAGCGGTTGACCATCGAGCTGGACGCCCTCGCCGAGCCCGGCACCTGGCACCTGCACCTGCGCTTCCGAGGGCTGCTCAACGACAAGCTGAAGGGCTTCTACCGCAGCACGTTCACCGACGACGACGGCAACGAGCAGGTCATCGCCACCACCCAGTTCGAGGCGACCGACGCCCGCCGAGCCTTCCCTTGCTGGGACGAACCCGATCTGAAGGCTGTCTTCGCGATCACGCTGGTCGTCGACCCGGACCTGACCGCGCTGTCCAACGCGTCAGAGATCGAGCGAACGAGGACCGCGGACGGCAAGGTGGCCGTGCGGTTCGCGGACACCATGAAGATGTCGACCTACCTCGTCGCCTTCATCGTCGGACCGCTCGAGGTCACCCCCGCCGTCGATGTCGACGGGACGCCACTGCGCGTCGCCTACCCGAAAGGCAAGGGCCACCTGACCGGCTACGCGCTCGAGGTGGGTGCGTTCTGCCTCCGCTACTTCACCGACTACTACGGCATCACCTACCCCGGCGACAAGCTCGACCTGGTGGCCATCCCGGACTTCGCGTTCGGGGCCATGGAGAACCTCGGCTGTGTGACCTTCCGAGAGGTCCTGCTGCTCGTCGACCCGCAGCGGGTGACCCGACCGGAGCTGGCTCGGGTAACGGAGGTCATCGCGCACGAGCTGGCGCACATGTGGTTCGGAGACCTCGTGACCATGCGCTGGTGGAACGGCATCTGGCTGAACGAGGCCTTCGCCACCTTCATGGAGCTCCTGGCGACCGACGCGTTCCGCCCCGAGTGGGACCAGTGGACCAACTTCAGCCTGGCGCGGTCAGCGGCACTCGACGTCGACGCGCTCCGCAACACCCGCCCGGTCGAGTACCCGGTCGTCTCCCCTGAAGACGCCGAGGGCATGTTCGACGTCCTCACCTACGAGAAGGGCGCCGCGGTGGTGCGCATGCTCGAGCAATACCTCGGTCCGGAAGCGTTCCGTGACGGCATCCGCCGCTACCTCGAACGCCACCGGTTCGGCAGCACCGAGACCACCGACCTCTGGGACGCCATCGAAGAGGCCACCGGCGAGCCGGTGCGGCGGATCATGGACTCGTGGATCTTCCAGGGAGGGTTCCCGGTCATCGACGTCGACCTGATCGACGACGGCGGCACGATCAGGCTGACTCAGGAGCGATTCGGCTACGCCGGGGACCTCGGCGGCGATGAGGAGCTCGAGGCGCGCCGCGCGACGAGATGGGTCGTCCCCGTGATGCTGACCATCTCCATCAACGGTGTGCTCACCGTCGAACGGGTGCTGCTCGAAGAGGACAGCATCGACATCCCGGTGCTCGAGGAGATCGACTTCGTGCTGGTCAACACCGAGGGCACCGGCTTCTACCGGGTCCGGTACGCGCCCGACCTGCTGGCCGCGCTCGCGGCCAGAGCCAGCTCGGCGCTCTCGCCGATCGAGCGGTACGGACTGGTTGACGACGCTTGGGCGTCGGTGCTCGCCGATCAGCTGACCGCCGCCGACTTCCTCGACTTCGTCTGCGAGCTGCGCGACGAGACCGACCTGTCGGTGTGGCAGCGCATCGTGGCCGCGCTCGCAGCGCTGGACCGCCTGGTCGAGGGCGCGCCGCGCGAGGTCCTCCGGGAGCGGGTGCGCACGTTGCTCCACCCCGCGCTCGACCGTCTCGGCCCAGAGCCGAAACCCGACGAAAGCGATCGCGACCGGGAGCTGCGGGGCGTGCTGTTCGAAGCGCTCGGCACCATTGGCAACGACCACCCGACCGGCGACCGGGCGCGCGAGCTGCTGGCGAGCGCGCATCGCGGCGAGGCGGTAGATCCCAACCTGGTCGCCGCCTCGATCAACGTCGTCGCCGCCACCGGAGGTGCCGCCGAGTTCGACGAGCTCCTGGCCCGGTTCAGGTCCGCCTCGACCCCCCAGGAGGAGCTGCGGTACCTGTCGGCGCTCGCGGACTTCAACGACGCGGAGCTGATGCGCCGGGTCCTGGCCATGAGCATCACCGACGAGGTCCGGACCCAAAACGCGCCGTACCTGCTGAGACGGGCCCTCACCAACCGCGATCACGGCAGCCTGGCGTGGCGCTTCATCCAAGATGAGTGGGAGACCATCAACGAGCGGTTCCCGAGCAACAGCATCGTGCGGATGCTCGAGGGGATCCGCGCCCTGTCGTCTCCCGAGGTCGCCCGGACGGTGTTCGCCTTCTTCGAGACCCACGAGGTGCCCCAGGGAGACAAAATCCTCGCCCAGCATCTGGAGCGGCTGGAGGTCAACGTGGCCCTGCGCGTGCGGGAAGCCGATCGTCTCGCCCACCACCTCTCCTGACCGCTTCGCCAACCGGCCGTGCAGCTCGCAGCCTCCAGCACCATCCCCGGCGCCGACATCGTCGTCGCGCCCTGGGAGTGGGCCCTCTTCCTCGCCTTCGTGGGCCTGCTCATCCTCGTCGACCTCTTCGTGTTCCACCGCGAGGCGCACGAGATCTCGATGCGGGAGGCGTCGGCATCGAGCGCGATCTGGATCGCGATCGGTCTCGGATTCGGCGTGTTCTGCTGGTGGTGGCTGGGGGCGAGCGCGGCGACGCAGTACTTCACCGGCTACGTGATCGAAAAGAGCCTCTCGGTCGACAACGTGTTCGTCTGGGCGGTCATCCTCGGCTACTTCGCGGTGCCGCGTGCCAACCAGCATCGGGTGCTGTTCTGGGGCATCTTCGGCGCGATCGCACTCCGGGCGATCTTCATCTTCGCCGGAGTCGCCCTGCTCGAGCGGTTCGAGCTTCTGCTCCTCGTGTTCGGCGCCTTCCTGGTGTTCACCGGTTGGCGGGTCGGCACCCACGACGAGACCGAGATCCACCCGGAGCGCAACCCCGCTCTCAAACTCGTCCGGCGTGTCATGCCCGTCACCGCCGAGTTCCACGGAACCCGGTTCACGGTCGTGCAGGCGGGGAAGCGCTACGCCACGCCGATGCTCGTGGTCCTCGTGCTGATCGAGGCCACCGACGTGGTGTTCGCGGTCGACTCCATCCCGGCGATCCTCGCCATCAGCCGGTCGCAGTTCGTCGTGCTCAGCTCGAACGTCTTCGCCATCCTCGGCCTGCGAGCCCTGTACTTCATGCTGGCCAGCGCCCGGGACCGGCTGGTCCACCTGAACCGGGGGCTCGGGATCATCCTCGCCTACGTGGGTGCCAAGATGGCCCTGTCCTGGTGGGGGGTGCACATCCCGACCCTCGTCTCCCTCGCCGTGATCGCCGTGGTGCTCACCGTGACGGTCGTCGTCTCGCTGCGCTCCTCACGCTCCGAACCCGACGCGGTTGGAGGAGGATGATGAACCTATGAGCGTCACGCGGATCGTCATCGGCCATGACGGCTCACCGGGAGCCCGCCACGCGCTCGAGTGGGCGGCTGGCCTGGCTCGTCAGTGCGACGCGGAGGTCGTCGTCGTGAGGGGGTACAACCCGCTCGACGAGCTGGGACGGGCCCGACCACCGATCGACTTCGCGGCCCTCGAGCGCGAGGCCTGCCAGATCCTCGCTGAGGACTGGTGTGCGCCGCTCGCTGACGCTGGGATCCCGCACCGGTCGGTGCTGATCGAGGACGATCCCATCCCGGCGATCGTGCGAACGGTCGAGACCGAGAGCGCGGACCTGGTCGTGGTGGGCAGCCACGGGCAGACCGGTTGGCGAGAGCGGATCCTCGGGAGCGTGCCCACCAGGCTCCCCCACCTCGTGCCCTGCCCGGTGACGATCGTCCCCACCCCGCAGCCGAGCTGACGCGTCGAATCGCCTGCCGGGCAGCCTCAGGCGTCGACGGGCCGGTCGTCCCAGTCCGATTCGAGCCCATCGTCCCGACCCAGCACGAGCACAGCCAGCGGGGGAAGAGCAGGACGCTCAACACCCCAGCCGCGAGCATCGCTGCGGCGGTCGCAGGATCGAGCGCGCCGGTTCCTGTGGCGAGCTCCGCGATCACGACGATGATCGACAGGTTCGTAGCCTGGAGGAACCCCGCGCCCAGGGCGCGGCGGCTACCAGCGATCGACCGGAAGAGGACTGCAGGCACACCTCGGGCTGCCAGCAGGCCCACCAGCACGGTTGGTATGACCAGCACGTGCTTCGGCGACGGAAGAGCGCCCGGAGATCGACCTGCACGCCGGCCGTCACGAAGAAGATCGGTATGAGGAAGCCGTAGACCCAGTGAGGTCGAGAGGGCGAGGAACACGAGCAGCACCACCAGCACGGCACAGACGGGGAGCTGCGAGGACGTGTCGGCGAAGCGGTCCAGAGTCGACCAGACCGACGGGAGGCGGGTGACACGAGCCAGGGTCAGGCCGACGAGCAGAACCATGACGCCGAGCGCGCTCCGGAGGAGGTGCAGGTCGAGATCGAGACCGGCGCGGAAGAGCAGCTAGCCGAGTCCAATGGTGCCGAGCACCGTGAGCGGGACGTCCAGGTCGACCAAGTGGAAGCCCGCCGGGCCGATCGCCACGCCAAGCAGGATCTCGATCGCCACGACGGGCATCCGCGCCCGGGGCGCCCGGCTCGCGAGCAGCGGGGCGATCGCGGCGGCGGCCACGACGGTCAGGACCCCGCCGTCGGTGATCTCCACCGCTGGACGCTCGTGAGCCGGTACGCCGCCGGCAGCGATCCCCACACGGGCCGCGCCTACACTGCGGCGCGGTGGAGATCTGGCCTGGGGAACCGTTCCCGCTGGGTGCCACCTTCGACGGTGCGGGGACGAACTTCTCGATCTTCTCGGAGGTCGCGGACCGGGTCGAGCTCTGCCTGTTCGACGACGAGGGCAACGAGGAGCGGGTCGTCCTCCCCGAGGTCACGGCCTTCATCCACCACGGCTACCTGCCGGGCATCCAACCAGGCCAGCGCTACGGCTTCCGGGTGCACGGCCGCTGGGCACCGGAGGAAGGGTCGCTCGCCAACCCCGCCAAGCTGCTGATCGACCCCTACGCCAAAGCGGTCGACGGGCAGGTGGAGTGGTCCGACGCGGTCTTTCCCTTCGCCGGCGGCCCCGACTCGAACGAGCCGTCGCACCTGGACAGCGCTCCGTTCGTCCCCAAGTCGGTGGTGATCAACCCGTACTTCGACTGGAGCGACGACCGGCACCCACGGACACCCTGGCACGAGACCGTGGTCTACGAGACCCACGTGAAGGGCCTCACCTGGCGGCACCCCGACGTGCGCGACGAGCTGCGGGGCACCTACCTCGGCCTGTGCAGCCAGCCGATCATCGATCACCTCAAGAAGCTGGGTGTCACCGCCGTCGAGCTCATGCCTGTGCACCAGTTCGTGCACGACCACCGGCTCCACCAGCTCGGTCTGCGCAACTACTGGGGCTACAACTCGATCGCCTTCCTGGCGCCCCACAACGAGTACGTGGTCTACGGGCAGCGCGGCCATCAGGTGCAGGAGTTCAAGCAGATGGTCAAGACCCTGCACGCGGAGGGGATCGAGGTCATCCTCGACGTGGTCTACAACCACACCGCGGAGGGCGACCACCTCGGTCCGATGCTCTCGTTGAAGGGAGCGGACAACGCCGCCTACTACCGGCTCGATCCCTCAGACCGGCGCAGGTACGTCGACTACACGGGCACCGGCAACAGCCTCAACATGCGCCACCCGCACGTGCTGCAGCTCATCATGGACAGCCTGCGCTACTGGGTGCTCGAGATGCGCGTCGACGGCTTCCGCTTCGATCTGGCCGCCACCCTGGCCCGCGAGCTGCACGACGTCGACAAGCTGTCGGCGTTCTTCGACCTCATCCAGCAGGACCCGGTCGTCAGCCAGGTGAAGCTCATCGCGGAGCCGTGGGACGTCGGAGAAGGCGGCTACCAGGTGGGGAACTTCCCGCCGCTGTGGTCGGAGTGGAACGGGCGCTACCGGGACGAGGTGCGCGACTTCTGGCGGGGGGTCGACCACACGGTGGCCGAGTTCGCGTACCGCTTCACCGGCTCGAGCGATCTCTACGAGTCCAACGGGCGCACCCCGTCGGCCAGCATCAACTTCGTGACCTGCCACGACGGGTTCACCCTGGCCGATCTGGTCTCGTACGAGCACAAGCACAACGAGGCGAACGGCGAGGACAACCGCGACGGTACCGACGACAACCGGTCCTGGAACTGCGGTGTCGAGGGTCCGACGGACGATCCGGAGGTGATCGCTCTCCGCCGGAGGCAACGCCGCAACCTCCTGACGACCCTGATGCTCTCACAGGGCGTTCCGATGCTGCTCGGCGGTGACGAGATCGGCCGGACCCAACAGGGGAACAACAACGCCTACGCGCAGGACAACGAGATCTCCTGGTACGACTGGGACCACGCCGACTGGTCGTTCATGGAGTTCGCCAGCCGCCTGATCCGGCTCCGACGCAACCACCCGGTCTTCCGGCGGAGGCGCTTCTTCCAGGGGCGGCCGATCCAGGGCGAGGGCGTCGACGACATCGGTTGGTTCACCCCTGAGGGGACACCGATGACCGACGCCGACTGGTCCGAAGGTTCCGCCCGCGCCCTCGCGGTGTTCCTCAACGGCGACGCCATCCCGGCACGCACGCCACGAGGCGAGGCCGTCCGCGACGACAGCTTCTACGTGCTGCTCAACGCATCGGCGGAGCAGCTCGAGTTCACGCTCCCCAACCCCGCCTACGGGGAGCGTTGGGTCAAGGTGCTCGACACCTACGAGGACGCGATCGAGCGAACGTTTCCCCGATTGGACGGCGAGGTGATCAAATCCGGTGAAGCGGTTGCCGTGGGCGCGCGCTCGGTCGTGCTGCTCCGCCGCCTCGATGGCCCCTGATCGCAGCCTCCCCGGACCCCGCACCATGCAGGCTGGTCGGCCCGTCGTAGTCTCGGTCCGTGACCGTGGCAATGGTGTCGGACGAGCCGGTGTCGGTGGTCGCCCGGGGGACCGGGAGGTCGTCGCGTTGGATCTGGCTGGTGCTTCTGCTGCTCACGGTGCGGATCGTCGCCGTGGTGGTGCTGCTGCACAGCGGTGTCGAGGACGAGTTCTCCATCCTCGGCGGAGACGGCCGCCGCTACGAGGCGATCGCCCACTCGGAAGGACGTCCCTACGCCGACTTCGAGGTCGAGTACCCCCCGCTGTCGCTGGTCGTGATCGAGCTGATCGTGGGGCACGACACCCTCGACACCCTGACCCGCCTCGCGGTGAGCCAGCTGCTCCTCGAGCTCGGCACGACACTGCTGCTGTGGTGGTCGTGGGGTCGCCGCAGCGCGATCGCCTACCTGATCCTCGGGACACCCATGGCCTTGTTCCCGTTCCCCTATGTGCGCATCGACCTCGTGTCGGTGTTCGCCGCGGTGGCCGGCCTCGCCCTGCTGAGACGCGCCCATGACGCCGCAGGGGGTGCATCGCTGGCGGCGGCCGCACTCGCCAAGCTGTGGCCGCTCGCGATCGCACCGCGCCTGCTCGTCGAGCGCCGCTGGCGGGCACTGGCCGCGCTGGCCCTGGTCGGCACGATCGGTGCCGGGCTCTGGATCGGGCTCGCCGGCACCGACGGGATCCGCCAGGTGATCGGGTTCCGGGGAGCGAGGGGCTGGCAGATCGAGAGCCTGCCAGGTGCCGTCCTGCACCTGCTCGACCCGTCATCGAGCCGCGTGGAGCAGGGAGCGTGGCGCACGGGCGCCGCGATGCCACCCTGGAGCCGCCCGCTGCTCACCCTGGCCACCGCAATCAGCGTCGGAGCGTCCTGGTGGCTGGTGGCCCGACGATCCGATCGCCCGACGAGGATCGTCGACGGGGTCGCCCCGGTGGCGGCGATCACCGGGATGCTCGTGTTCGCGCCGATCATCTCCCCCCAGTACCTGCTGTGGCTGATGCCCTTCCTCGCCATCGCCGCCGCGCGCGGCGACCGGCTGCTGGGCGGGCTCGGCATGGCCGTCAGCGTGCTGACAACGTTCATCCTCGCCAGCATCCACGCCCAGATCGAGGGCCGGCTCTACGCGACGGTCCCCATCCTGGTGCGCAACGGGCTGCTCGTGGTGATGCTGGTTGCCGCGATGCGTGAGCTTGCCGGGGCGCCATCCCAGCCCGCCGTGGCACGACCCGGGATCAGATCCAGCCCTTCCGCCTGAAGTACCAGTAGAGGGCGACGGTCGAAGCGAGCATCAGACCGAGCGCGACGAAGTAGCCGTACCGCCACTGCAGCTCCGGCATGTAGTGGAAGTTCATCCCGTAGATGCCGGCGATGAGCGTCGCCACGACGAGGATGGCACCCCAGCCGCTCGTCTTCTTCATGACGTCATTGGTGCGGTTCGCGACCAGCGCGAGGTGGGCGTCGACGATGTTGCCGAGCAGCTCCCGCTGCGTGTCGACCTCATCGACCACCCGAAGCAGATGATCGAGCACGTCCTGGAAGTAGAGGATCTCCCTGTCCTGCACCCAGGGGATCTCACGATGCAGGACGACGAGCACGACCTCCCGCATCGGAACCACCCGTCGTCGCAGGGCGATGAGCGTCCGCCGGATGCGCAGCAGCTCACCCTGAAGCGCCCGATCGAACGCCATCGCACCCTGCTCGCCCGCTGAGACGTCACCACCGTTCGAGTACGACCGGAAGAGGTTGGCTTCGATCGCCGTGAGACGATCCTCCGCCGCCTCGACGGTGTCGAAGTACCCGTCCACCATGTCGTCGAGCAGCGTGTAGAGGAGGAAGCCGACGGTCACCTCGACCCCCGCACCGCGGATGAACCGCCGTCGGACCGGCTCGGTGTCGAACGCGCGGCCATGGCGGTTGCGGGAGCGCACCGACACCAGCCAGGTCGGTCCAACGAAGACCTCGACCTCGGGCAGGTCGAGCGGATCGTCGTCATGGGCGTAGCCCACGAGGAACACGTGCGAGGGATACAGATCGATCTTGGGGCGCTGGTTGCGGTGCCGCACGTCTTCGACGGCGAGGGGGTGCAGGTCGAACTCCGCCGTGATGAGCGCAAGCTCGTCCTCGGTGACGTCGACCAGGTCGACCCACACCACCTCATCCGGTCGACCCACGTGATCCGAGATGGCACCCGGTGGGATCGACTCCACCCGGTGGCCGACGCCGAACACCGTCACCTCCAGCACGGCACGATCCTGCCCCATCCGCACCCGGGCTCAGGCGACACCGACGATGATGATGGCGAGCACGAGCGACAGCGCCCCGACCAGATCCATCGTGGAGGTCATCATCGGGATGCCGTAGTTGTCGGGGTCGAGGCCCAGGCGATAGGTGGCGGCGCTGCCGTAGTAGGCGACGACGACCGCCACCGCCGTGGCCAGCAGGCCACCGAGCAGCGTGACGGCGACCATCTGCCACGCCCCCGGGCTGGCGAGCCCGAACACCAGCGAGACCACCTCCGCGGAGAGGGCGAGCAGCGTGAACACAGGGAAGGCGAGGAGACCGATGATCGCGAAGTCGTCGCGCGCCGGCCGCTGCGGCACCGCGGACGGGGTGATCACACCGAGGTGCAGCTTCGAGGCCAGCCGGGCCGAGAGCACCCCCCCGAGGGCGCCGGTGTCCTCCAGGAAGGGGGGGATGAGCACCAGCAGGGCGGGATAGGTGAAGAACGACTCCACCCGGTGTTCGATGGTGAGGCCTGCGACGATGTCGATCGCGCCGGCGACGAGCAGCACCGGGAGGGACTCCCGCAGCACCCGCCGCATGATGTCGCGGTCGCTCCGCCAGGCGAGCACCAGCGAGCTGAGCGCGAGCAGCGCCATCAGGCTCCCGACGACGACGGTGACCCCTCCGAGGCCGACCAGGTACGTGGCGAGGAACAGGGCGGGCAGGGTCACCATGTCGCCGGACGCCGTGACCAGCGGTGCGGCGACGTTGTCCATGTCCCAGCCGCGTCGCACCGACAGTGCGGCGACCCCGAGGGTCACCGCGAGCACCACCACCGACGACAGCACGCCCCCGACGCTCGAGATCACGAGGAAGTCCAGGAGCGAGATCGTCTCGGAGACCCCGAACAGGCTGGCCACGGTCTTGGCCAGCACTGCGAGAGCGGCGGAGATCGACAGCGTCAGCACCACGGACGCCCACAGGTTCTGACCCACGGCGGTGTCGCGCCGCCATGAGAGCCGGAAGGTGCCGGTGTGGATGAGCGTGCCGAGACGGCTGCCCAACGCACCGAAGATGTTGCCCCGCATGCCGATCGCGGCGGGGACCAGCACCAGCAGGCCGGGGAGCGACTTGAGGGTGCCGGTGATGGCCCCGAGGGTCAGACCGGCGAGGAGGTCACCCGCAGAGGAGACGAGCAGCGCAGCCAGCGCCTGCCGGAGCCCGGCAGCATCCGAGGCTGCTGCCGCCCGGACGCGCGCGACGGAGCGACGAAGGGGTCGTGCGAGCATGACGACTCGGAGGCTCCGTAGCGAGGGTGGGCACCTGGTTGATCCTATGTTGCCGGTGGTGACCGGAGCCAGCCGCGCCGGTATCGAGATGGGACGCCGCAGCGATGGCTGAGCGGGGTCGAGGGCTGCGGTAGCCCGACCACTGCCGCAGCCCCCTCCCCCACGCCCGTCCTCACGCCAGACCTGGCGCGGCCACGCTCCCGACGATGCGCGGAGGGCTCAGCGTGCGGCCGTCGCGTGGACCACGTGCCCCGCCTCCTGCAAGGTCCCGTCAAGGTGGTGCCGGCGCACGCGGCGACCATGGGCCCAGTCGGCGATCCACTGTGCGGCGAAGCAGGCACCCACGATCAGCAGCACGACGCCGAGCGCCAAGACGTGCTGGTAGCGGCTGAGGGTCGAGACCCCTTCGACCGTGGTCGGGAAGACCAGCAGACTCACCGCGAAGACCCCCACCAGGTAGGAGGGTCGGTACCGGCCGATCCCGGCGGCGGCGAGCAGCGCGAAACCCGTCGGCAGATACCAGGGCCACACCACCGGCCCGAGGACGATGAACACGATCATCACCAAGCCAACCGAGCGCACCAACCCGATCCGAGGGCTGCGGAACAGGATCAGCAGCGAGACCAGGCCCGCCACGGCCAAGCCGGCCAGGCGGGTGAGCGAGACCACGGTCTCCTCGTTGGCGGGGATGCCCACACCGTGCAGCAGGTCCGACAGCACGAAGCCCAAACGGGTGGTGGCGGAGAAGGTGGTCTTGACCGTGCCGGTGCCGCGAAGGTTGGTGACCCAGCCGAGGCCCGTCCCGCCGATCAGACAGAGCACCCCGACCGCCGCCATCCCCGCGGCGAGCACGCTGGCGGCCGAGGCGACCCGCCTCCTGATCGCAGCCTGCAGGGGAGGCCAGGACCAGCCGATGTAGACGAACGCGGCCGCAGCGGGGAGCTTCACCGCAGTGGCGGCGGCCACGAGCACGATGCCCAACACCCTGCGGTCGGCGCGGACCGCGGCCAACCCCAGCGCGAGGAACCCGAGCATCAGCGCGTCGTTGTGGCTGCCGCCGATCAGGTGCAGCAGCACCAGCGGGTTGGCGATGCCGATGGCGACGGCGCTAGCCGGCGAGACGTTGTAGCTGCGGGCGATGAGGCCCACACCCACCGCAGCCATCACCACGCCGACGATGGCGAGCACCCGCATGCCGGCCAGCGCGGCGGCCGGATCGTGCCCCGTGGCCTCGACCACGACCCGACTCAAGCCGATCGCGACCGGACCGTACGGCGCGGGTGCGTTCCGCCACACCGGATCGGCCGCGCTCATGATCTTGCCCGAGCCGAGGTACACGGGTCCGTGGGAGGTGGGGTCGATCCCGCGGCTCGCCAGCTCGCCCTGGGCCACGTAGCTGTAGGCGTCGTTCGACAGCAAGGGCGGCCCGAACAGCAGGGGGATGCTCCAGATCGCGGCCACCGCCGCGACCATCACCAGTCGTCGGCGCTCGCTCCAGCGCTGACGCTCGGCGCGACCGATGAGACCGACCCAACCCAGGGTGAGCAGACACACCCCGAGCAGGAAGCTGGCGCCGGCGAAGAAGGAGCTGCCCGGTGTGGGGATGCCGGGGATGGTCAGCCGCTTCGAGAACAGGTCCAGTCGCCAGACCGGTGCAGTGGCGACGATGATCAACGAACCGAGCAGCCCTGCGAGGGTTGACGCCGCGAGCACACCGTTGCGACGCAGGGCGCCGCGACCGAGGTACGGGTCCGCGAGCGGCGTGACGGGCTCGTGCGGGGTGACCTCCTCGCCCACGGGGGGACCGAAGAGCAGGGCACGCAGGCGTTCACGCCGGCGTGCGCGACTCGACGAGGATCGAGGTTCGTCTAGGACGGTCGGGTTCACGGGTACCTTCGGGTCGGGTCCGCCTGAAGTCGAAAAGCTACCTCATGGGCCACGAACCTAGAAGGCGGACCACGGGGAGTCGGTCACGCCGGCTCCGGAGCTAGCAGCAGCACCGCCAGCGGCGGAAGCGTCAACGGTGCCGACGCCGGCCTCGCGTGGAACGGGACGTCTTCGGCGTCGAAGCCACCGCCGTTGCCGAGACCGCTGCCGCCATAGACCTCCGCATCGCTGTTGGCGAGCTCCACCCATCGTCCGTGCCGGGGCAGCCCCAACCGATACCCCTCACGGGGCACGGGGGTGAAGTTGCAGACCACCAGCACCTCGCGGGCACCCGGGGTGACGAACCCCCCCGGCTCGTCACGCCGAGGGAGCCGCAGGAACGACAGCACGCTCGACGCAGCGTCGGAAGCATCGATCCACTCGAAGCCGGCCGGGTCGTGGTCGAGCTCATGCAGCGCCGGCTCGCCGACCAGAAGGCGGTTCAGGTCGGTGACCCACTGCAGCATCTGCCGGTGCTCGTCCCGGTCGAGCAGATCCCAACGCAGCTCACGGTCGTGGTTCCACTCCTCCGGTTGCGCCAGCTCATCACCCATGAACAGCAGCTTCTTGCCCGGGAGGCCGAACATGTAGCCGTAGAGCAGGCGGAGGTTCGCGAACTGCTGCCAGCGGTCCCCGGGCATCTTGTGCAGGAGCGAGCCCTTCCCGTGCACCACCTCGTCGTGGGACAGCGGCAGGCAGAAGTTCTCGGTGAACGCGTAGACGGCCCGGAAGGTCAGCTCGTCGTGGTGATAGCGCCGGTACACCGGTTCCCGGGCGAAGTACTGGAGGGTGTCGTGCATCCAGCCCATGTCCCACTTGAAGCCGAAGCCCAGCCCCCCGACCTCGACCGGCCGTGAGACCATCGGCCATGCCGTGGACTCCTCAGCGAAGGTCTGGATGCCGGGGAAGTCCCGGTAGACGACCGTGTTGAGCTGCTTCAGGAAGCGCAGCGCACCGAGGTTCTCGTTGCCTCCGTACTCGTTCGGGACCCACTCGCCCTCCGCTCTCGAGTAGTCGAGGTAGAGCATGGAGGCGACCGCGTCGACCCGCAGTCCGTCGGCGTGATAGCGGTCGAGCCAGAAGCAGGCGCTCGACAGCAGGAAGCTGCGCACCTCGTGGCGGTCGTAGTTGAAGATCAGGCTGTTCCAGTCGGGGTGAAGACCCTTGCGCGGATCGGCGTGCTCGAACAGATGGGTGCCGTCGAAGAACCCGAGACCGTGCTCATCCGCAGGGAAGTGCGACGGGACCCAGTCGAGGATCACCCCGATGCCGTGCTGGTGGAGGGTGTCGATCAGGAACATGAGGTCCTCAGGGGAACCGAACCGTGACGTGGGCGCGAAGTACCCGGTCGTCTGGTAGCCCCACGACCCGTAGAACGGATGCTCCATGATCGGGAGCAGCTCGACATGGGTGAACCCGTGCTCGACCACGTATGCGGCGAGCAGGGGGGCGACCTCCCGGTAGTTCAGGGAGCGATGCTTCCCAGCCGCATGGCGCCACGAACCAAGGTGCACCTCGTAGATCGAGATCGGCGCGTCGAGCGCGTTGCGCGCCGCTCGTCGGGCGATCCAGGCCTCATCGCCCCACGTGTAGGCGAACCGGTGGACCCGCGAAGCCGTTCCGGGTGGCTGCTCGGTGTGGAAGGCGAACGGGTCGGCCTTGTCGACCACGTAGCCCCCTGCCCGCGACTCGATGTGGAACTTGTAGCGATCCCCGACGGAGACACCCGCGACGACCGCCTGCCAGATGCCGGAGGAGCGCTGGGGCTCGAGCACGTCGGCACCGGGCTGCCATCCGTTGAAGTCGCCGATGACCGAGACCCGCCGCGCGTTGGGCGCCCACACCCCGAACACCGCGGTGGCCTCGTCGAGGACGTGGCAGCCGAGCTTCTCGTAGAGCCGGGTGTGCGCCCCCTCGTTGAAGAGCCAGATGTCGTCATCCGACAGGAACGCCCCCCGGGATCCCACGTCGCTCATGATCCCTCCACCGCCCGGCTGCGGGCGATCGCGCGGCTGCGCTCGAGCAGGGTGAGATCATCGAGGACCGAGCGGTCACCGGCGAGCGCCGCCAGCGAGTCAGGCATGCGCTGCACCCAGTTGGGCCGGTCGAGCGGCGTGCCGGGCACGTTGTGCGGCTCGGTCGCACCCCACAGATCGTCCAGCATCACCAGCACGGCTGGCGCCTCGCTCTCTCCGAGGAACCGCAGCACCCCGCGCAGGATCCCGTGCTCACCCCCCATCTCCTCGATCATCCCCTGCTCGGTCAGGAACCGGACGAGGTTGGCAACCGAACGCTCCCGATCATCTCGCGCCAGGGCGGCCTCATGCTCGTCGAGCAGTCCCGAGCGAAGACGCCAGTCGATGTCGGTCCCCCGCACGAAGCCGGCGAAGGTCGGCGTGTCGTGGGTGTTGATCGAGGCCAGCGAGCGCGGCCCGGGCGAACCGGGCTGGGCGCTCTCCCAGCTCGGCAGCTCGAACTGTGCCACGTACATGTTCATCAGGCCGTGGCGGTCCATCGCGTCCCGGACCTCCTCGGGCACCGTACCGAGGTCCTCGCCGACGACCAGGCAGGCGTTGCGTGCCGACTCGATCGCGACCAGGGCGAACAGCTCCTCCTGCGGGTAGCGGACGTACACACCCTGCCTTGCGCTCATCCCCTCCGGAACCCAGTAGAGGCGGTGGAGCTGCATGGCGTGATCGAGTCGGAGCATCCCCGCCACCGCCATGTGGTGGCGGAGGCACGCCGCCAGATGGCGGTGCCCCTGAGATCGACTGGCGTCGGGGTCGAGCGGTGGGAAGCCCCAGTCCTGGCCGTCCGAGAAGAAGTCGTCGGGCGGCGCCCCGGTGCCCATCCCGGAGGCGAACAGGGTGCGGTGGCGCCAGGTGTCGTAGCCGTCACCGTGGGCGCCGACCGGGAGGTCGAGGTAGAGCCACTGACCGCTCGAGGTCAGCTTCGTCGCCAGCTCCGTCATCTGGCGCTGCATGGCGAACTGCGCGTACCGGTGCAGCTCGACCTCCCGCTGATCGTAGTCCGACGGCTTCAGCGTGCCGCCCCGCGCCGGCTCCGGCCACGCGTGCCATCCCGTCCCCCAGCGGTGGGCCGCGGCACGGAAGCGCGCGTAGTCCTCGACCTCGGGGTGGGTGGCGACGAAGGCTTCGAACTCGGCGGTGACCGGCCCCCCGTTGGCGACCCAGGTCTCGGCGAGCTCGGCCAGCACCCGACGCGAGAGACGGGCCTGGCCCGCGAAGTCGAAACGGGGCGCAGCCCGCAGCTCAGCCAGCTCCCGCCGCGTCTCGGGATCCTCGAGCAACGCACGGGCGCGAGCTGAGCAGGCCAGCTCCGGTACCCGCTCCACGTCGAGGTACAGCTCGTTCCAGAACTGCCGGCTGACCGGTGCGTACGGGCTCGGGTCGAACGGTCGGTCGAGGTACGCGGCGAGCAGCGGCAAGGTCGCCACGAACGAGCCGCCCAGCCGGCCGATCCAGTCTGCGAGCTCGCCGAGGTCACCCACGTCCGGCCCGAGCCCCCGCTCGGCCCGCAGGCTGTAGAGCGGGGCGAGAACACCCCAGTGCCGTTGCCCCGCCGGGAGCTCCCGAACCCGCTCCGGTGCGACGAACAGATGGACGTCGTGGCGGTCGGCGCCCACCTCGACGGCCAACCGGTGACAACCGATGGGCAGGGGCTCGTGCACCTGCGCCCGGCGAACCGATCTCGATCGACCGTCGAGGTCGTGGTGGGCCACGACCTCGAACGTGCCCAGCTCCCGATCCCAACGCTGCTCCCCGCCAGCTTCCAGCTGCACCTCGATGCGGATCGGGCCGTGGTCGATCCGGTCATCGAGGCACAGATCGAGCACCAGCGGTCGCCCGGCCCACACCACCACCACGGGCTCGACGGGTGAGAGCACCCGCTCAACTACTCGGTGGCGCAACGGCCCGAGGTCCATCGGACCTTCGATCATGACCCCACGAGCGCGACAGACCGCGACCAACGACTCGGGATCGGCCTCGACGAGCTGGCCGGTCGTGCTCCAGTAGCGGGGCTGCAGGCCTAGCAGCTCGGCCAGCCCGTGAAGGTCCCCGGAGAGCTCGCTGTCGTTCACCGGGCCCCTCGCGCGCTCATCGCCCACATGCCATCACGACGGCCGGGGCACCGGTTGCCATGCCCACCTGTCCGTCACACACCGGTGGCCAGCCGCAGATCCTCGAGCAGATGGCGTACACCCCGAATGGGGATCGGCGCCCACCCGGGCCGACTGTTCAGCTCGTAGCGGATCTCGTAGAGCCCCTTCTCGAGCGTGTGGGCGATGAGCAGGATCCGCACGTCGTCAGGGTCCTTCGGCACGAACGGCGCGCCGTCGGCTGCTTCCAGGTACCCGGTGAGAAAGCGGATCGTCACCCAGGTCTGCCAGGCCAGACCGGCCAGCTCCAACGTCTGGCGCGCGTCCGGAGACACCAGACCCCGATCCTCGAAAGCCCGCAGCCCCACCTCCACCGCGTACTGGAACGAGCGGCACATGCCGGCCACGTCGACCAGCGCGCCACGCTTGATCCGCCGCTCGGTCGGTGAGCGCGAGGGCTCACCCTCGAAGTCGATGATGAAGAAGTCCCGACCCGAGTGCAGGACCTGACCGAGGTGGTAGTCGCCGTGAAGCCGGATGCGCGCTGCGTCGATCCGATGCGAGGTCACCTCGGAGAAGATGCCGAGGACCTGCGACTCGCAAGCGATCAGCTCCTCGGCGTCCTGGCGGGTGCGATCGTCGAGGTCGTCGAGCGCCTTCCTCAGCAGCTGGAGGGTCGGCCGCACCTGGGCCCGCATCGACTGGTAAAGCGACCGCTGGTAGAGGCTGGTGAACGGCTCGGGCGCGAACGCCTCTTCCTCGCCGCGGGCGAGCGCGAGGTGCAGCTCAGCGGTGCGCCGCCCGAGCAGCGACGCCGAGTCGAGGTAGGGCCCGATGGCGTCGGCGATGGGATCCGGTGGCATGAGCCCCACGGAGTCGACGAGGTTGCTCCACAGCGGGATCTCGATGTCGGAGTCGGACAGCGACGTGCTGGCCCGCTCATAGAACAGCCCGAGCGCGTCGAGCGTGTAGTGCCAGGCGTCGCCCTCGTTGGGGACGTACTGCGAGAGCACGGCCAGGGTGCGCGGCTCGCCCCGACCGCGGTGGTACTCCAGTGCGCCGAGCAGTGGCGCCGCGTGCGGGAAGCCGGCCCCGGTGAGATACCGGCCGATCTCGAGGTCGGGGTTCACCCCCTCCTGCGCCCGCCGGAACACCTTCATGACCACCGAGCTGCCGAACACCGCGGAGGTGTTGGACTGCTCGCTGGTCAACGGTTGGACGGAGAGGTCATCTGCCTGCGCGAGCACCCGGCGCAGCTGGGCGCTCGACCACGTGCGGATGACACCGCCGCTGCTTCCCGCGGCCCTGAACGGGCGGCGGTTCCGGAAGATGGCGAGCGCGGCGTTGAGGAACAGCGGGTCGACCAGGGCGTCGATGAGCAGCAACCGCTCGCCGCTCGATCGCACGTGCACCCAGGCGACTCCGGCGTTGGGGTTCTCGGCGATGATCGCCTCGGCCCGCCCGGCCGGGGCGACGGTGAGCGGCACCACGTAGGTCTCGGGCTCACCCTCGGAGTACTCGACCTGGGTGAGCAGTACGAACGCGCCGGGCTTGCTCTTGCCGGTCGAGAGGGGGACGACGTCGAGCAGCTCGAGGGAACGTACCGAGCGGGCTCTGCCCGCGTACCAGCGGTTCCTGACGAGGAAGCTGCGCAGCGCGCGCTCGAGGCCCTGGCGGGAACGCCCCCGGAAGAGCTGGCGCCACTCGTTGGTCACCGTCAGCTCGGCCAGATCGTGTCCGTCATGGAATGCCGGCGATCCGTCCGTGCGCTGCGAGGTGAGCGAGAACCAGTAGAAGCCGTAGGGCCCGAGGGTGAGCTGGTACGGGCCGTCGTGGATCTGTGCGAACTCCGTGCCGCCGAACAGCTCCACCGGGATCGCCCCCCGGTACTCGTGCAGGTCGAGGTGCACGCTCTGTGCGAACCGGGAGAGGTTCGCGACGACGAGCACCGTCTCCTCCTCGTCCCTGCGGAGGAACGCGAGCACCTTCGCGTTCTCGGGGTAGAGGAACTCGATGGTCCCGCGCCCGAACACCCGGTGCTGGGCCCGCAGGGCGATGATCCGTCGCATCCACCACAGCAGCGAGCTCGGGTTCTGGTGCTGGGCTTCAACGTTGACGGTCTCATAGTGGTACTCGGGATCGATGATGACCGGCAGGTAGAGCTGCTGGGGGTTGGCGGAGGAGAAGCCCGCGTTGCGGTCCGGGCTCCACTGCATCGGGGTGCGCACGCTGTTGCGATCCCCGAGGTAGACGTTGTCGCCCATGCCCAGCTCGTCGCCGTAGTAGATGACCGGTGTGCCGGGGAGCGCGAACAGCAGCCCGTTCATGAGCTCGATCTTGCGCCGGTCGTTGCCCATCAGCGGTGCCAGCCGACGGCGGATGCCGAGGTTCACCCGCATCTGCGGGTCGGTGGCGTAGGCCCGGTACATGTAGTCGCGCTCCTCGTCGGTGACCATCTCGAGGGTCAGCTCGTCGTGGTTCCGCAGGAAGAGCGCCCACTGCGCCGACTCGGGGATGTCGGGGGTCTGCTGGAGGATGTCGATCACCGGGTGGCGATCCTCCATGCGCAGTGACATGAACAGCCGCGGCATGAGCGGGAAGTGGAACGCCATGTGGCACTCGTCGCCGTCCCCGAAGTACGCCACCGCGTCCTCCGGCCACTGGTTGGCCTCCGCGAGCAGCATGCGACCCGGGAAGCGCGCGTCGATGTGCGCCCGCAGCTCCTTGAGGAACTGATGGGTCTCGGGGAGGTTCTCCCCGTTGGTGCCCTCCCGTTCGAAGAGGTAGGGAACCGCGTCCAGCCGCACACCATCGACGCCCATCTCGAGCCACCGGTCGACGACGCGCAGCATCGTGGCCCGCACCTCCGGGTTGTCGTAGTTGAGGTCCGGCTGGTGCGAGAAGAAGCGGTGCCAGTAGTAGGCACCGGCCACCGGGTCCCAAGTCCAGTTCGAGGTCTCGAAGTCCTCGAAGATGACCCGCACCTCGGGATAGCGGTCAGGCGTGTCGCTCCACACGTAGAACTCACGCCACCGGCTACCCGGCTTGGCTCGCCGCGCCCGTTGGAACCAGGGGTGCTGGTCGCTGGTGTGGTTCAGCACCAGCTCGGTGATCACCCGCAGGCCCCGACGGTGCGCCTCCCGAAGGAAGCGCCGGAACGACCGCAGGTCGCCGTAGGCGGGGTTGATCCCCCCGTAGTCGGCGATGTCGTAGCCGTCGTCGCGCAGCGGTGAGGGATAGAACGGCAGGAGCCACAGCGCGGTGACACCCAACTGCTGCAGGTAGTCCAGCTTCGCGGTGAGACCGTCGAAGTCTCCGACGCCGTCGCCGTTGGAGTCTCCGAAGGCGCGCACGTGCAGCTCGTAGATGACGGCGTCTTTGTACCAGTCGGACTCCGACGGGTCGGGGCGATGGCTGTCGTCGATCATGTCTGACTGACCCTGAACAGATGACCGGGACGATGATCCGGATGCAGCTCGACGTAGTTCACGGGGCCGTTCCACTCGAAGCGCCGGTCGGTGAGCAGATCATGGACCTCGAACGGCCGTCCGGGGTCGATGCCGAGCGCCCCGAGGTCGAGGTCGACCATGCCCACCTGGGGTGAGCGGGCATCGAGGTTGGCGATGCACAGCACCGGGTTGCGGACGGGGTCGGTCGGGTCGGGGTTCGGGCCGTCGTGAGGGGTCTTCGAATACGCCAGCATCTGGTCGTTCGCAACCTCGTGGAACCGCAGGGTCCTCAGCGTATGCAGCGCCGCCTGCTCCCGGCGGGCGCGGTTCAACGAGGCGATCAGGTGCCTGATGCTGCGTGGATCGCCGAGATCCCAGGCGCGGATCTCGTACTTCTCGGAGTCGAGGTACTCCTCCTTGCCGTTCTCCGCGGGGCGGTTGTCAGCCAGCTCGAACGCCGGTCCATAGATCCCGTAGCTGGGGCTGAGCGTGGCGGCGAGGAAGACCCGCAGCGCGTTCATCTCCGGGGGGGCGTTCTGGAGGTGCCAGGGGAGGATGTCCGGTGTGTTCGGCCAGGCGTTCGGCCGCAGTTCGTCGACGCTGGGTGGCGTGGAGAGCTCGGTGAAGTACCCGGCGAGCTCCTCCTTCGACACCCGCCACGTGAAGTACGTGTACGACTGGGTGAAGCCCAGCTGCGCCAACCGGTGCATCGGCCGCGGCCGGGTGAACGCCTCCGACAGGAAGATCGTGCGGGGATGGGTGGCCCGCACGTCGGCCAGCAGCCACTCCCAGAACGCGAACGGCTTGGTGTGCGGGTTGTCGACCCGGAAGATCCGCACACCCAGGTCGAGCCAGAAGCGCACCACGTCGCGGAGCGCTTCCCACAGCGACCGCCACGCCGGGCTCTCGAAGTCGAGCGGGTAGATGTCCTGGTAGCGCTTCGGCGGGTTCTCCGCGTACTGGATGGTCCCGTCGGGTCGATGCCGGAACCACTCGGGGTGCTCTGTGACCCAGGGATGGTCCGGCGAGCACTGGAAGGCGAGATCCAGCGCCACGTCGATCCCGTACTCGGCGGCGCGGTCCACGAGCTGTCTGAAGTCATCGATGGTGCCGAGCTGGGGGTGGATCGCCGTGTGCCCACCGGCGGGGCTCCCGATGGCCCACGGGCTGCCCGGGTCCCCCGGCCCGCAGGTCTCGGCGTTGTTCCGGCCTTTGCGGAACGACTCGCCGATCGGATGGACCGGTGGGAGGTACAGCACGTCGAATCCCAGCTCGGCGACGTAGTCGAGCTGAGCGGCGACGTCGCGCAGGGTGCCATGCGGGCGGCGCTGGCGATCGGTGCTCCACGAGCGGGGGAACAGCTCGTACCAGCTGCTGAACAGCGCCCGTTCCCATTCGACGAGGACCTCCACCACCTCTCCGAGCGTCGCATCGGTCCGCCGGAGCACCCGGCGGAAGAGTTCCACGGCGGAGGGTCGGCCATCGGCACCGGGATCGGTGACGTCGATGGTGTCACCCGCGCGGAGGCGAGCGGCGGCTTCAAGGTACGGATGGCGCGCCCGGGCGGGCGCCCTCGTGGCGGCCTCCTCCAGCATCGAGGCGCCGACGAGCAGATCGGACGAGACGTCGACCCCCGCCTCGAGCTTGCGCAGCATGCCCTGCCGCCAGGAGCTGAACGGGTCGACCCATGCCACGACCCGGAACCGGTGCACGCCCTCGGTGACCGGCACGAAGCGGGCTTCCCACAGGTCGAGACCCGGGTTGGTGGCCGCCATCGGCACCTCGACCCATCGGCGGGCGTCGGGTGGCCGGTGCGACAGGACCGGGTAGAGCACGTCATGGCCGTCGGCGTAGACGGCCGCGCGGACGTCGACCGGTTCGCCCACCACCCGCTTCACCGGGAAGCGACCGCCAGCCACCCGGGGCGTCACGTCCTCGATGACGATCCGCGAGGGAGCCGGGATCGAGGCCTTGCCGCTCGGTGCCATGACGGAGCCCTTTCTACTCGTTGTCCACCCGCCGGCGGACCGCCCGGCCGCAGGGTGGGTCGATGGGCACGGACACGGACCTCGGCATCGGCTCAGACCAGTGACAGCACCAGGCCGAGCTGCCCGAGGTGGTACGTGACCATGATCGCCAACCGACCCCAGGGGCGGGGATGCACGAAGCGGTTCCACGCGATGAGCGCATCCGAGATGTAGAAGAGCAGCGCCCCCGCGATGGCGAACCCGTTCGCGGTCCCGAAGGCGCTGGCCACCATGAACGAGATCACCGCAAGGTACGCGGTGACCGGGGCGACGAGTGCCTGCTCACCGGCTCGTACCGCCCGGACGATCCGGGTGCCCACCAGCGCGACGGCGGCCAGCACCACGACCAGCCCGCACACGAACCCCAGCCCGCTCTGGCCGCGTAGCTGCAGGCCGGCGATGTACGCCAGGTGACCGATCAGGAACGCGGCCAACCCGCCGACGAAAAGGTTGCGAGGCAGCATCAGCAGCACGTCGCCCACCAGCGAGCATGACAGACCGATCACCAGCGCGAGCCGGACCGCCGGATCGACTGGATCGAGGGCCAAAGCGGCGGCGATCAGCAGCACCATCGTCAGCGGCTTGGCCAGGTACTCCGCCGGTCGGCTGTGGCGCTGCACCGCGATCCAGTCCCCCACCGCGACGCTGAGCGCGAGGACGAGCAGCAGCGCCGCCACCCCGGTCACCGTGGCGCCTCCCGCCTGCTACGGCGCGTCGAGTCGTGGCAGGACGAGCGCACGGCTGTCGGGGCAGACGTCACGCCCTTCGAGCCACTTGGCGAGCCCGGCCAGCGGAACCCAGGCGACCTCGCTGACCTCGCCGTCGGGTAGCGACACCGGACCGTTGTAGCGGGCGAGGTACACCCTGGCGAGCTCCCTGACGACGTCGTCCTCGTAGCATCCCTCGCCGAGGTACACGAGATCGGCGGTGATACCCGCCTCCTCGGCGAGCTCCCTCGAAGCGGCCGCCTCCCAGGACTCGCCGGCATCGACGACCCCGCCGAACGCGAGGTCCCAGCACCCCGGCCAGACGTCCTTCCACTCGGCCCGCCGGTGCACCAGCAGCTCGTCGGCACCGCTGACCACCGCGACGAACACCGAACGGTGCAGCAGGTTGTCGCGACGCACCTGCCATCTCGGCACCGTCGCCAGGACGGCGCCGGCGCAGTCGACGACGTCGACGAGCTCGTTCTCAGGGGAGGCGATGGCCATAGACATCTCCAGATCGACTCAGGGAGCTCTCCACGCTCCGCCACCCGGTCACGACCCGTGTACTCACAGCTGCCTCGCCCGTTCTACGGCCTCATCCCAGGAGACGGCATCGGCGACGAGCTGGCGGAGCTGCATGACGTGACGTGGGCGGTTGAAGCCGAGCACGCCGCGGACCACGCCTCCCCGGCCGTAGAGGGCCACGAAGCGCTTCTCCTCGAGCGATCCGTGCACGACTTCGACGGTGTGATCGGCACCGGAGCGACCGGCAAGCTGGATCTTGCGATCGTACTGGTCGCTCCAGAACCAGGGGACTGGGTCGAACACCTTGGCCTCGACGCTGTCCACGAGCAGGCGGCGCGCTGCGGCCTCCCCTTGTTGGATGGCGTTCTCCCAGTGCTCGACGCGCAGCATCTCAGCGAAGCGTCTGCTGGGCCAGCGCGCGACGTCGCCGGCAGCGGTGATCCCCGGGGCCGCGAGGAGGGTCTCGTCGCAGACCACCCCGTCGTCGAGGACAAGACCGGACCCGACGAGCCAGTCGGTGCACGGGGAGACCCCGACACCTACCACGACCACCTCGGTGTCCACGACCGTGCCATCGCTGAGCACGACCCGCTCGATGCGGCCGTCACCGAGAAACGCCTCGACCCGGGTGCCGAGTCGGAGGTCCACCCCGTGCTCGCGGTGGAGCTCCGCGCACGTGGCGCCGATCACCGGGCCGAGCGCCCGCTCCAGTGGCACCTCGGCCACCTCGACCAGCGTGACCTGAAGACCGCGCTGGCGGCAGGTGGCGGTCACCTCCGCGCCGATGAACCCGGCGCCCACGACCACCACCCGTCGAGGACCGGCGTCGAGATCGGCCCGGATGGCGAGGCAATCGTCGAGGGTCCGCAGCACGTGGACGCCCGGCAGCTCCGGCTGGTGAGGGAGACGCCGGGGCGCGGCACCGGTGGCGATGACGCAGCCGTCGAAGCTCACCGAGGTGCCGTCGTCCAGCGCGATGGTGCGGCTGGCGACGTCGAGCGAGAGAGCGCGCCGGCCAAGACGCCAGTCCAGGTCGAGGTCTTCGGTGGCGGCCGGCAGCGTGATCCGCTCGGGCTCCCAGTCTCCCGCCAGCACCTGCTTCGACAGCGGGGGCCGGTCATAGGGGCGGTGAGGGTCGGCGTCGATGACCGTGACCCGTCCGTCGAACCCCTCGCGGCGCAGGGTGTGGGCCGCGTGCATGCCGGCGAGCGACGCGCCCACGATCGCGACCGTGCCGCTCATGGCCTACCGATGGCGTTCACGCCGGCTGCGCGGGTCGGACGCGCCGGGCTCCGGCTCTCACGTCGGTTCAGTCGTCGACGATCGAGATGGCCTGTTTCGGACACCGCTGGACGGCTTCCTCGATCTTCGGCCGCAGCTCCTCGGGTGGAGTCTCGTTGAGGATGTAGAGGAAGTCGTCGTCACGCACCTCGAACACCTCGGGGGCGATTCCCATGCAGACGGCGTTGCTCTCACACAGGTCGTAGTCGACCACCACTCGCATGGTCATGTCCTCTCTCGCTCAGCCGACACGCGGCCTTCCTCGGGTCATCTTGCCCCCATCACGAGCGGATGGGTCAAACGCGTGCCACGGGACACGGCGTGGCCCCCCAGCGCATCCGTCCGGCGGACCAGCAGCCCACCCCGGAGACGCAGATCGGCTTTCTGATGGGGCGTCAGATAACGTAACGCCATGACCAGCCCCCGCCCACCGCTCGCTGGTGTCCGGATCGTCGAGTGCTCGCTGCTCGGCCCAGCGGCCATCACCACCCCGCTCGCCGACCTCGGTGCCGAGGTGATCAAGGTCGAGTCCCCCTCGGGCGACTACGTCCGCGAGATGACCTGGCCGATCGTCGAAGGCACCTCCCTCATGCATCTGCACATCAACCGGGGGAAGCGCAGCATCGTGCTCGACCTCAAGTCGGAGGCCGGCGCCGAGACGTTCCGGGACCTGGTCCGCACCGCCGACGCGGTGGTGGAGGCCATGCGACCCGGGGTGCTGGACAAGCTCGGCCTCGGCTACGACCGCCTGCGCGAGATCAACCCCCGGCTCGTGTTCTGCACCATCTCGGGCTACGGGATGACCGGGCCCTACCGGAACCTGCCGAGCCACGGCATCGCGTACGACACCTGGGCGGGCATCGTCGAGCCGGCCTACGACGAGGAGGGCTTCTGCTACATCCCGAACCACGTGTCGATCGGGATCAACGCCGGTCCGCTCTACGGTGCGCTGGGCATCCTGGCGGGCATCCTGCGGGCCCGCGACACCGGCGAGGGATGCCGGATGGAGCTCGCGCAGTCCGATGCCGCCGCGGCGTTCGACTGGTACCGCTCCGAGACCTACAAGGCCTACGAGCGACCCGAGTCGGAGGTCACCGGCAACAAAGCCGACAACTACGAGCGGCGGGAGCCCGGCATCGCGGGGATGCGCGGGGGCGTGCGCTACCAGATCTACGAGAGCAGCGACGGCCACGTGCTGTTCATGGCCTCTGAGCAGGTCTTCTGGAGGAACTTCTGCGAGGGGGTCGGCCGGATGGACCTGTTCGAGCGCTGGCCGGGCAGCAAGTACGCCGACCACGCCCGCAACAACCGGGAGCTGCAGGCCGAGCTGCGGGACATCTTCAAGACGAAGACCTCCGCCGAGTGGATCGCCTTCGCCGACGAGTACAACACCACCATCGCGCCGGTCAATACTCCCCAGACCATCGCCGAGGACCCCCAGTTCCAGGACCGCCTCGGTTGGATCCCACGGGAGGTGCTCGGTGCGGAGCAGCTCCCCTTCCCCGTGAAGCTCGTCGACGAGGAGCTGCCGGTCCCGTCGAAGGCCCCCGAGCTGGGGGAGCACAGCGAAGCGGTGCTGCGCGAGGTGCTCGGGTACGACGACGAGCGGATCGCCCAGCTGCGGGAGGCGGGAGCCCTGGGCTCCTGAGCCTGCTCAGGTCGCCCAGGAGTCGGGGCCCATCGGGGTGCCGGGGCAGGGGATCATCAGCTCCTCTCGCCAGCGGGTCGTGAGCTCCCGGGCCCGTGCACGCCAGGCGAGGATCCGCTCGTCGGCGTCGACCTCGCCACCTCCGTAGCCGCGAGCGGCGTCGGCCGCCTTGCCCATCGCGACGTGCGACTCGAGATCGGTGGCCCACAGGGTGCACACCTCGGTGTCGCACAGGAGCACCTCGAAGAGGCCGACCAGGGTGTGGCCGTGGTCAGCTGCGATCGGCGCCCACTCGTCGCGCACCGCCTCCAGGTACTCGACGGCCGCACCGGGACGAACGGTCGTGAGCTCGTGCACGAACAGGGTCGCGGTGATCGGCTCCACGGCGAGGTCAGCCAGCGTGCGGGTGCCCGGCAGCGAACCGAGCAACCGGTCGAAGCCGCCCGTCCGTCGCTCGTAGGCCTCCCGCCACCACCGGGTCAGCTCCTCGTTCGCCTCCCGGCGCAGGTTCGTGCTCCGGCAAAGCCGCTCCCAACCATCCCAGCCGTCGGCCATCTCCCAGATGTTCACGACCTGTGGCCATCGCCCGGTGCTGCCCATCACGTACCAAGTGCCGTAGAGCTCGAGACCACGGTCGGCGGTCTCGGAGCGGAACCCGAGCACGCTGTGCTCCATGTAGGCGACAGCCTGCTCGCCACGGATGTCGATCACCTCATGGAGATAGAGGGGTCGCACGGACCTCGACCCTACCCATCACCACGGATCGACGTGGACGTCGGCATAGAGCCTGCGGTTACCGCCGGGTAGGTTGGAGGGCGTGACGGCACACCCCGCACGGCCGGTCCAGCAGCGAACGACGACGATCCACGGGTACGACGTCGCCTACCGCATCTGCGGAGACCCCGCCGACAACCGTCCCGTGCTGTTGCTCGTGCACGGCATGGCGGGCAGCTCGAGCACCTGGCGGGCCGTGATGCCGAGCCTCGGGCGCCGGTACACCGTGATCGCGCCCGACCTGCTCGGGCACGGCTCCTCGTCCAAGCCCCGTCACGACTACTCGCTCGGCAACTTCGCGAGCCTCCTGCGCGACCTGCTGATCAACCTCGGTGTCGAGCACGCGACCCTCGTCGGTCACTCGCTCGGCGGCGGGATCGTCATGCAGCTGGCCTATCAGCACCCCGAGCGCTGCGAGCGGCTCGTGCTGGTGTGCAGCGGCGGGCTCGGCAGGGAAGTCTCCTGGATCCTCCGAGCGCTCGCCCTGCCGGGCGCCGAGTACGTCATGCCGGTGCTGTTCCCCGGGTTCGTGCGCGACCTGGGCAACACCGTGAGCAGGTGGCTCGGCGACCACGGCATCCGGGCGCCCCAGCTCGAGGAGGAGTGGCGCAGCTACGTGTCACTCACCGATCCGCAGACCCGGGCTGCGTTCGTCCGCACCCTGCGCAGCGTCGTCGACGTCACCGGTCAGACCGTGAGCGCCCACGACCGCCTCTACTTGGCCCACCAGCTGCCCACCCTCGTGGTCTGGGGAGCGCAGGACCGCATCATCCCGGTTGCCCACGCGCACACTGCGCACGCCGCGCTGGCGGGGAGCAGACTCGAGATCTTCGAGCACGCCGGCCACTTCCCGCAGGTCGAGCAACCGCAACGGTTCATCGACGTGCTCTGCGACTTCGTCGACACGACCGAACCGCTGCGACTCGACGACCTCGACTGGCAGGGGCTCCTCGCCCGCGGGCCGGCGTCACAGCCGTAGCAGCCGGAGCGGCACCAGGACCGCAACTACCCTGCGCTGCTCGTGGGGACGGCTGGCGAACCCGACGGCGACCTCGACGCGAGCGACATCACCCTGGTCGAGCTCCGGCCGTCGCGCTGGAAGATCCTGGTCCGGGTGCTCCTGCTCGTCGTCTCCGCCGGTGTGCTCTACGGGCTGCTCCCGAGCCTGCTGGCGGTCGTCGCCGAGGCACCACGCCTGCTCGACCTCAACCCCGTGTGGTTCGTCGCGATGCTCGGCTTCGAAGCGGCCAGCTTCGCCTGCGTGTGGTGGCTGACCCGGATCGCTGTACCCGGGGTGAGCTGGTTCGTCGCCTCCACCTCGCAGCTCGCGTCGAACGCGGTGAGCAGGATCGTGCCCGGAGGGCCGGCCATCGGAACGGCGATCGGCTGGCGGATGCTGTCCGTGTCCGGGGTGGATCGCGCCCGGGCGGGCACCGCGATCGCGGCCACTTCCTTCATCTCGAACGGGGTGCTCTTCGCCATCCCGCTTGTCGCGGTGCTCGGTTCGATCTTCGGCGCGCCGGTGCCCCACAGCCTCAGCCTGGTGGCCTGGGGTGGCGCCCTGGTCTTCGTTGTGCTCTTCGCCGCCGCGTTCACGGTCGTGCGCTTCGACCGTCCACTGCGGCTGGTCGGGCGGACCGTCGAGCGGGTCGGCCGGTGGCTCTACGGACGGCTCGGTCGCTCGAACCGGCCGACCGAAGCGGGGCTGATCCACCACCGCAACCTGGTGGTCTCCGCGCTCGGCAGCCGCTGGGAGCAGGCGCTGGCCGCCGCGGTCGGCAAGTGGCTCCTCGACTACCTGGCGCTGGTCGCAGCCCTCTTCGCCGTGGGTGCGAGCCCGAGGTTGAGCCTGGTGCTGCTGGCCTACGGGGCGGGCGCGGTGCTCGGGATGATCCCCATCACCCCCGGCGGGCTCGGCTTCGTCGAAGCGGGACTGACCACGACCCTCGCGTTCGCGGGCATCACCGGCGAGCAGGCGCTGCTGGCCACCCTCGCCTATCGCATCGCGTCGTACTGGCTGCCACTCCCCGCCGGGCTCGCCGCCTGGATCGCGTTCCGTCACCGCTACGGCACTCCCCCGCTGGTGTCCACTGACCCGCGCTGAGCGACCCACGCCCTCGCCGGGCGCCCACCGAGCCTCCTTCCATCGGTCCTTCCCATCGGGATGGCGACGACTCGTCCCTCGGCGCGACCGTTGGGCTGCGCGTGCGTGCGCTCCACCCGGCTGTTGCTGGGTCCGCTGACACCTGCGCGACCCACCGCATGCGCTGACCGGGGGGTGACCGTCGCGGGGTCCGCCCGCACCCGCACTCCCCACAAGTATTAGAACGCGTTCTAGTCCTGGTGGGATGGACCCTATACTCCCGACATGGAGATCGTGACAGGGGGGTTCCCGACCGGGCCGGACGGCGTGGGCATCGTCGACACGATGCTCGGCATCCCCGAGGACGACCGGGAGGACTGGTACGAGTTCCTCAAGCCTCAGCTGCGCGACCGCGAGAGCCTCGAGGAGTTCGAGTTCCCCGCGCAGTACCTGTTCCGGGAGATCCCGGCCGGCCCCACCGGCGATCCGGTCGAGTGGACGCTCGCACAGATGGACGCCCATGGGATCGAGACTGCCCTCATCGGCTACACCACCGCGGGCCCCCAGGCCCGGGCCCTCAAGGAGCATCCTGACCGGTTCGTAGCCGCGGTCGCCATCGACCCCAACGAGGGCATGGATGGCGTGCGGGCGCTGAAGGACGCGGTCCAGGCCGGTGGGGCTGTGGCCGCCCAGTGGTTCCCGGCGGGCAACCACCCCCAGGTCCCGATCAACGACAGGAAGGCGTACCCCTTCTACGCGGCCTGCGTCGAGCTCGACATCCCGATCTTCGTGTGCACCGGTGTGCCAGGCCCGAGGGTGCCGATGCTCTGCCAGCACGTCGAGCTGATCGACGAGGTGTGCTGGTTCTTCCCGGAGCTGCGCTTCGTCATGCGCCACGGGGCCGAGCCCTGGACCGACCTCGCGGTCAAGCTGATGCTCAAGTGGCCGAACCTCTACTACTCGACCTCGGCGTTCGCCCCCCGCTACTACCCCAGGGCGATCATCGACTACGCGAACACACGCGGCGCCGACAAGATCATCTACGCCGGGTACTTCCCCATGGGGCTCACGCTCGAGCGCATCATGAGCGAGCTCCGGGAGGTGCCACTGCGCCCCGAGGTCTGGCCGAAGTTCCTCCGCGACAACGCGAGAAAGGTCCTGAAGCTCGATGACTGACCTGCTCGAACCCCCATCGGGCACCGCCACGTCGACACCCACCGGGGGCCGCTACCCCTTCGACCTGCCCTTCGGCTGGTTCCTCATGGCGTGGTCCCACGAGCTGCCCCCCGGCACGGTCCTGCCCCGCTACTACCTCGGGAAGCACCTCGTGGTGTGGCGAGGCGAAGACGGGCAGCCCCACGTACAGGACGCCTTCTGTCCCCACCTCGGCGCACACCTGGGCCACGGTGGCACCGTGCGCGGGTCCCAGATCGAATGCCCGTTCCACGGCTGGACCTTCGACGGCGAGGGTCGCAACACCTGCATCCCCTACAGCGGCAGGACGAACGCCAGGGCACGGGTGCACTCCTACCCGGTCGTCGAGCTCGCCGATCACTTCGTGATGGCATGGTTCCATCCGCTGGACGAACCACCCAAGTGGGAGCTTCGACTGCCCGACGAGGCGACGAGCGACGAGTTCAGCGAGTGGAGCACCGCGCACTTCGTGGTGAACGCAGGCACCCAGGAGCTCGCCGAGAACACCGTGGATGGCCCCCACTTCCGCTACGTGCACCACACCGACACGGTTCCCGAGATCGAGTCGTATGAGACGGACGGCTGGGTCGCCCGCACCAGATCGATCCAGCGCTTCCCCACCCCCCGGGGTGTCGTCGACGGCCGGATCGACATCGAGAACCAGGGCACCGGCTTCGGCATCACCTGGTTCCGGGGGATCGTCGACACGCTCCTCGTCGGCACCACCACCCCGATCGACTCGAGCCACGGCCAGGTGCGGTTCAACTTCAAGGTCCGCAAGCTCGGCGACGAACGGGCCACCTCCAGCGTCGGACAGGCGTTCATCGACGAGGTGTGCAAGCAGTTCGAGGAGGATCGGCCGATCTGGGAGAACAAGGCCTACCTCCCCCGGCCCGCACTGGCCGACACCGACCCGCCCTACCTGCAGTTCCGCAAGTGGTACGCGCAGTTCTACGTCGACGGCGTGGCTGACACGTGCCAGCGCTGGCCCCCGCCACCACCACCCGGGCCCGAGCAGCCCGTCTACGTCCGTCCTGCGCCGACCGCCTCACGCAGGATCAGGGGCGACTGACTGAGCCGCGGTCAGGCCAGTCGCGAAACACGTCCTCGAAGCTCGCGGCCCGGCGGAGCTGGAGCCGGTCGTCGATCAGACCGAGCACCGCCCCGCAGGTCGCGAGCACGACGAACAGCCCGCCAGCAGCGAACCCGACGCCGAGCCGACCCTCCACCCGCTGGCTGCACGGCGCCTGGGTCCGACGGCGCTCGAAGGTCGGGTCATCGAGCCCGTCACGCTCGACTCGCCGGTTGCGCTCACCCCCGAGCGCGAACACCAGGGGAGCACCACACCGCTGCACCCCGGGGTTCTCCACCGGCACGAGGAAGCACCCCAGCGCGACCGCGAGCGGCACCAGCGAGCTGACCAGCAGGAGCTTCCCGAATCCCCACAGCGATCGCCAGGAACCGACCACCCGGCCCTCCCCTCATGACTGGGAGCCAGCGGATCAGTCACCCGAACGTACCACCGGGCGCTGCCGGGCCGAGGCCAGCAGCTCCTCGAGCGCGCCGGGCATCGCCTCGGTGATCAGGTGCGGATCCGGAAGCGACTCACGGCACGCGAGCGCACCGACATGGAGCCCGTCGAGATAGCTCCACACCGTCACGTTCAGACCGACGCCCTCCAGGACCGGACCCACCGAGTAGATCTCGAGCAGCCGGGCACCCGCCGTCCGCAACGGCCGTGACGGCCCCCGCACGTTGGAGACCACCAGGTTGATCGGCGGCGGATGGAGCTCCGCGAGCCGCCAACCGGAGTACAGGCGCACGACCCAGCTGTACGGGCGGGGCGGGGTGTACTGCACCCAGGACCCGAAGGTCTCGGGGCCGATCAGCGCCTGCATGGTCTTGGCCTCCGCGGTGACCCGATGGATCGTGAGCAGGCGCCTGACCGGATCAGGCTCGTCGGTGGCGAGCGACGTGAACAGGTTGGAGACCCTGTTGCCACCGAGGCGATCCTCACCGCCCGCATCGGTTCCGACCGGGACCCCGGCCACGAGCGATCGTCGGGGCAGCTCGCCACGCTCGATCAGATAGGCCCGCAGCGCGCCCGACACCACTGCGAGCACGACGTCGTTGAGGGTCACCCCGAAGGCGGTCTTCACCGCTCGGGCGTCGGCCAGGGGGAGTCGCGCAGTGGCGAACGAGCGGTTCGGGGTCAGCGCGGTGTTGAACGAGGTGCGCGGGGTCGACAGCACCGGCATCGGTGCCCGCACCTCGGATCGGAGGCGGTGTCGGATGAGGGCGAGCGCGTTGGTGAGGGTCCGCAGCAGCAGCTTCGGGAACCCGGCGAGCTGACGGAGGTGGTCGACGAGCGCGTCGCGCACGAGGCACCCCGGGCCAGGCAGCGGGGCGGGGTGCCACAGAGCGCCCGCCGGCTCCGCGCGGCCCCCGCCGGCTTCGTCAACACTGCCGTCGTCGAAGGACATGACGTTGGCAAGCAGCGCGGAGGCGGCGGCACCGTCGGCCATGGCGTGGTGGATCTTCACCAGCACGGCCAGCCGGTCGTCCTCCAGGCCCTCGATGACGTACAGCTGCCACAGCGGGTGCTCGCGATCGAGCGGCACGCCGGCGAGCGCCGCGATGGCCTCGTCGAGCTGGCGTCTGGTCCCAGGCGCTGGCAGCACCAGATGGTGCACGTGCCGGCGCAGGTCGAAGGCGGGATCGTCAACCCACACGGGATGGTGGAAGCCGAACGGCACCTCCAGCACCCGCTGCCGAAAGCCCGGCAGCAGGGGCAGCCGACGTTCGATCTCTTCGAGCATCGCCTCGAACGGCAGGCGGGAGCCGGAGGGGGGCTCGAGGATCGCGACCTTGAGCGTGTGCATCAGCAGCGTGGGCGTCTCCATGTAGAGGAACCCCGCGTCGAGCCCGCTCAACCGGCGCATCGCCAGCGGAGTATCGCGCCGGGCCTGCATGACCGCTACGTTGCGTCCATGACACAGGGGACCGATCGCTACGAGCTGGTCGAGCCCGCATCGGTGGGTGTCGATCCCGACCGGATCGACACCCTCGTGGAGCGGGCCCGCCGCGAGGTCGACGCGGGGCTGCTGCCGAGCTGTCAGCTCGCGCTCGCACGCGAAGGCAGGCTCGTGCTCTTCACGACCATCGGGCAGGCCACGAACGAGAACCGCTACGTCGTGTTCTCCGCCACCAAAGGCATCATCGCCGGCGCCATCTGGCTGCTGATGAGCGAAGGGGCGCTCGACGTGCGCACGAAGGTGGCCGAGATCGTCCCCCGCTTCGGCACGAACGGCAAGGACGTGGTGACCGTCGAACAGCTGCTCACCCACACCTCTGGGTTTCCGCAGGCACCGCTGCGACTCACCGAGGCGGCCTCCCGCGAGGCGCGCCTGGATCGCTTCGAGCGCTGGCGGCTGAACTGGGAGCCCGGTACTCGCTTCGAGTACCACCCGCTGTCGGCCCACTGGGTGCTGGCCGAGGTGATCGAGGTGGTGGGCGGGATGGACTACCGCGAGCTCATCCACGAGCGCCTGCTGGAGCCGTTGGGGCTCGAGCGCTTCCGCCTCGGCGAGCCCCCCGAGCGCCAGCACGACATCGCGCCGCTGGTGGCCGCCGGGGAGCACCCGACACCTGAGGAGATCGAGGAGGCGATCGGCATCCCGGGCATCGATCTCGCCACGCTGGTCGGCGAGGTGACCACCGAGGCGCTCCTCGAGTTCAACGATCCGTCGATCCGGGAGCTGGGCGCGCCGGGCGCCGGGGGCATCAGCACTGCGGCGGACCTCGCCCTCTACTACCAGTCCCTGCTGCACAACGAGGCCGGTCTGTGGGACGACGAGCTCCTCGTCGACGCCACCCGGCGGGTGCGCTGCGACCTGCCCGATCCGCTCCGCGGGGTGCCAGCGCACCGGAGCCTGGGGCTGATGGTGGCCGGCGAGAGGGAGACCGCCACGATGCGCGGCTTCGGCCACGGGCTGTCTGCGGAGACCTTCGGCCACAACGGAGCGGGTGGTCAGATCGCCTGGGCCGACCCGGTCTCAGGCCTCTCGTTCTGCTACCTGACGAACGGGCTGGACCGCAACGTGCTCCGCGAGGCCCGGCGCAGCATCGGCCTTTCGAGTCGGGCCGCGGCCTGCCTGGCCGCCTGAGGGCTCACCGGCCCTGGCGGCTCATCAGTCCTGGCAACTCACCCGCCGGTCGCCATCGTGGTGGTGGTGGGCCTCGGATAGGTCTCCGGGGGCGCATCGGGCTCCCACGGCTCGATCGTCAGGCCAAGGCTCTCGATGTCGCTCGGTTCGCAACCCGGTGGGGCGTTCACGGGGTTGCAACGGGCGGGTTCACCACCGGGGATGGCAGCGAAGTAGTCGGATCCCCAACGCGCCGCCATGCCGGGCAGCGGGTAGTCCGTGCTGACCCACTGCGCGCCACTGGCCAGAGCCGCCTCGAGCTGGCTGCGGTCGCCCGATGACGGGGTGGTGACGGGCGAGTCGGCACGGGTCCGCACGACGTAGCCGGCCCGGACCAGCTGCTGGATCCCGGCGAGGTTCGTGCCGGTCGGGTCGTTGCGCTTGATGAACGCAGCGTCGGGCTGACCCGGCTCCGACGGGGTGAACGCGACCCGCCCCTGGAGCGAGGGATGCCCCTGCACGTACTCGTCGCGCTTGTTGTCGAGAAGGAAGATCACCCGGCCCCTCACCTCGTCGAGCAGGGGCCACCCGCCAGCGAGCACCGCTTCCTCGAGGGTGGCGTGTTCGCCGCGCACGTCGTCGGGGGTGATCAGCTCATCGGGTGCGAACACCGAGCGGATCTCGGCGTCGAGGGCGTCGAGCTCCGCGGGACCGATCGGCACGGGGTTCGGGGGATTTGGGAAGTCGACCGAGTCCTTCACCTCGAGCAGGATCGCGATCGGGACGTGAGCGGGATGCGCGTCGGACCAGGCCTTCACCTGCTCGAGACAGGAGACGAACGTCTCGCATCGGGAGCCTTCATCGACCTGCTCGATGTGGAACACCTTGAAGCCCGGCGTGCCGAGGGGCCGCCAGAGCGTGCCGTCCGGGTCGGCAAAGACGTCGAGCTCGATCTGACGCACGCCCTGGGAGCTGAACTGCTCCGCCAACGGTTCATGTGTGTAAGCCAGCTCGATGGCGCTCGGCACCGCCTGGATGAACCCGCGGAGCCGCTCGGGTGGCGGTTCGACGTGGTAGCTGTTGTGCGACCCGATCACCTGGATCTGATTGAGCCTGATCGCCGGTGCAGATCGGCTGGTGGTCGTCGCGGACCGGTCACTCGGCCCCGATGAGCACGAGGCCGCCACGAGGGCGACCACGAGCGCGGCGAGCAGCCGGGCGGTCCGCGTCGAGGCGGGACGAGACGGGTTCGACATACCCGGGACGCTATCCCCGAGCGCGTCCCGGCAGTGGAGATGACCCGGCGGGCCGGATGTCCGGCCGACTGCCCGGACCCGCAGAACGCCCCGGAGGCACGCAGGACGCACAGAGAGCAACCAGGTACTCTGACGCCCCGTCAGTGACGAAGGCGGGATCCGGTGCGATACCGACAAGGCACCACACGTCGGTGCTCGACCCGTCCGACCGGACTGGAGACCTCATGCAGCGCCTCAGCGGGATGGACGCGTCGTTCCTCTACATGGAGACACCCACCCATCACATGCACGTCGTCGGCGTGCTCATCCTCGACCCGTCGACGATGCAGGGCGGGTTCTCCCTCGATCGGGTGCGCTCGCTGATCGCCTCGCGAATCCACCTGATGCCGATGCTGCGCCGCCGACTGGTCCAGGTGCCGCTCGGCCTGAGCCACCCGCTGTGGGCCGAGGACCCGGACTTCACCCTCGACAGCCACATCGCCCACCTCGCCGTGCCTGCGCCGGGCTCCATGCAGGAGCTCGCCGAGGTGGTCGGTGGCATCGCCAGCCGACCACTCGACCGGAGACGGCCACTGTGGGAGATGCACGTCGTGGAGGGCCTGGCCGATGGCTCCGCCGCGCTGGTCACGAAGATGCACCATGCCACCATCGACGGCATCACCGGGGCCGACCTCATGTCGCATCTGCTCGACCTGGAGCCGAACGCGGCCGATCCTCCCCCACCAGACGAGGAGTGGGTACCCGACCGGGTGCCGAGCGAGATCGAGGTCCTCGCCGGTGCCGTCGCCGACCGGATCACGAACCCGCTCCGCGGGGTGCGGGCCCTGGCGCGCACCGCCCGGTCGCTGCTCGACCTGGGGCGCAGCGTCCTGCCCCTGGGTGGCGACGGTCTGAGCCCGGCGCTGCCCTTCACCGCACCGCGAACCCGCCTGAACGCCCCGATCACCGGCAACCGGGCGGTGGCGTTCGGCCAAGCGGCACTCGACGACTTCAAGCGCATCAAGTCGACGTTCGGCACAACCGTGAACGACGTGGTGCTCGCTGCGGCGGCGATGACCCTGCGCCGGTGGCTGCTCGCCCACGACGACCTGCCCGATCGGCCACTGGTGGCCGCCGTCCCCGTGTCGGTGCACGGACAGGCCTCGGGCGGGGGGATCAACCAGGTCTCGAACATGTTCGTCCGCCTGCCCGTGAACATGGACGACCCCGTCCGCCAGCTCGAGGCGATCCACGCCGAGACCAGGGACGCCAAGGCGGTGCACAACGCCATGGGCGCCGATCTCATCCAGCACCTCGCGCAGATCACCCCGCCCGGCGTCTACAACCTCGCCATGCGCGTGTACGCGCTGCCGCAGGTCGCCGGCGCGATCCCTCCCACCCAGAACCTGGTGATCAGCAACGTTCCCGGCCCTCCGGTCCCGCTCTACATCGCCGGCGCACAGGTGAAGGGCATCTACCCCTTCGGCCCGCTGATCGAGGGGTCGGGCATCAACCTCACCGTGCTGTCGAACATGGGGAACATGGACGTCGGTGTCATCGCCTGTCCCGACACGGTTCCCGATCTCTGGCAGATCATCGACGGCTTCATCGCCGCGGTGGCCGAGCTGCGCGAGGCTGCCGACCGCCGCAGCTGACCCCCC
>JBBFLY010000007.1:0-16648 GCA_037478855.1 Acidimicrobiales bacterium
GTCGTCACCAGCCAGTAGTGGTGGGCCAGCCCCGGGTCGTCGTCGCCGGCCTCGGTCCGGCCGGAGCTGACCTCCTGACGGCGGGAACGCTCGAGGCGATCAGCCGCATCCCTCACCGGTTCGTCCGCACGACCCGTCATCCCGCCGCGTCGGTCGTGTCCGGTGCGCGGTCCTTCGACCCGCTCTACGAGCAGCTCGAGACCCTCGACGCGGTGTACCGGGGCATCGTCGAGGAGCTGGTCACGGCGGCCACGCAGCTGGGTGAGGTGCTCTATCTCGTTCCGGGCTCAGCAGTGGTCGCGGAGCGCACCGTCGAGCTGCTGCTCGGCGACCCGCGGGTGGAGGTGGAGCTGCTGGCGTCGCTCTCCTTCGCGGACCTCGCCTGGGTTCGGCTTGGGGTCGATCCGGTCGCGGTGGGCGCTCGTCTGATCGATGGTCAGCGGTTCGCGCTCGACGCGGCTGGCGAGCGTGGGCCGTTCCTCGTCGCGCAGTGCGACTCGGTTGACGTGCTGTCGGAGATCAAGCTCGCCCTCGACGCTGGGGCCGACCCGTGCCTCGACCCGGACGCGACGGTCGTCGTGCTGCGACACCTCGGACTGCCTGACGAGACGGTGGAGGAGCTGCCCTGGGTCGAGCTCGACCGGGTTGCCCCCGACCACCTCACCTCCGTGTGGATCCCGGCGTTGGCGGCGCCAGTGGCCCCCGAGATGGCCCGGTTGGCTGAGCTCGTCGCGGTGCTGCGTCGGGAGTGCCCCTGGGACCGGGAACAGACCCATGAGACCCTCACCCGGCACCTCCTCGAGGAGACCTACGAGGTGCTGGACGCGATCGAGGCGGTGAGCCGCGATCGCCCTGGTGCCTACGAGCACCTGGAGGAGGAGCTCGGCGATCTGCTCTTCCAGGTGGTGTTCCACGCCAGGCTCGCGGAGGAGGCCGGCCAGTTCACGCTCGCCGACGTGGCGAGCGGGATCCACGACAAGCTGCGCCACCGCCACCCCCACGTGTTCGGGGACGTCGAGGTGGCCGGTCCCGACGACGTGGTGCGCAACTGGGAGCGGATCAAGCAGTCCGAGAAGGGGCGGGAGAGCATCTTCGAGGGCATCCCGGCGCACCTGCCCGCGCTGCTGTACGCCCTCAAGGTGCAGAAGAAGGCCGCGGCCCTCGCGGAGCAGGGGGTGGAGGTCCCACCGTTGCCTCCACCCGGTGCGCACGATGTGGGGGATCGCCTCTTCGCGTTGGTCGACGAGGCCCGCCGTCGCGGCGTCGATCCGGAGACGGCGTTGCGCTGGGCGGCCGACCGCTACCGCGAGGCTGTGCAGGCCAACGAGCAGGCGGGCGAGCGAGGGAGCTGAGCATCGGTGTCGGGCGCTCCGGCGTCGGGCTCTCCGGAGGGTGCCCCACCCCTCCACCAACACGTGCCACTATTCGAACACAGGCCACAGGAGCAACAACGTGAGCATCATTGAGCACATCGTCGGGCGCGAGGTTCTCGACTCGCGCGGCAACCCCACCGTCGAGGTCGAGGTCGTGCTCGACTCGGGCGCTCGCGGGCTGGCCGTCGTGCCGTCCGGCGCGTCGACCGGCCAGTTCGAGGCGGTCGAGCTGCGTGACGGCGGGTCCCGCTTCCGTGGCAAGGGCGTCGAGCGGGCGGTGAGCAACGTCAACGAGGAGATCTACGACGTGCTCGTGGGCTTCGACGCGCTCGATCAGCGCGACATCGACCGGGTGCTCATCGACCTCGATGGCACGCCGAACAAGGCTCGCCTCGGGGCCAACGCCATCCTCGGGGTGTCGCTCGCGGTGGCCAAGGCGGCCGCCGCGGAGCTGGAGCTGCCGCTGTACCGCTACGTGGGTGGGGTGAACGCCCACGTGCTGCCGGTGCCGATGATGAACGTGCTCAACGGCGGCGAGCACGCGGACAACAACGTCGACCTGCAGGAGTTCATGATCATGCCGGTCGGCGCGGCGTCGTTCTCGGAGGCGCTGCGCTGGGGTGCGGAGACCTATCACGTGCTGAAGACGGTGTTGCAGGAGCGGGGTCTGTCCACCGCGATCGGCGACGAGGGCGGGTTCGCCCCGAACCTGGGGTCCAACGAGGAAGCGGTGCAGCTCCTGCTCGAGTCCATCGAGCGCGCCGGCTTCACCCCCGGCGACGACATCGCGCTCGCGCTCGACGCGGCCTCGACCGAGCTGTACCGCGACGGCAGCTACGTGCTCGCCGGCGAGGGCCGCACGCTCGCTCCCGACGAGATGGTCACCTACCTCGACGACCTGACCAGCCGGTACCCGATCGTCTCGGTGGAAGACGGCATGGCCGAGGAGGACTGGGACGGCTGGAAGCTGCTCACCGAGGCCATCGGCTCGCGGGTCCAGCTCGTCGGTGACGACCTGTTCGTGACCAACACCGAGCGGCTCTCCCGCGGGATCGACGCGGGCGTAGCGAACTCGATCTTGGTGAAGGTGAACCAGATCGGCTCGCTCACCGAGACGCTCGAGGCGGTCTCGATGGCACATCGCGCCGGGTACACCGCCGTGATGTCGCACCGGTCGGGTGAGACCGAAGACACGACGATCGCCGATCTCGCAGTAGCCACCAACTGCGGTCAGATCAAGACCGGAGCTCCGGCGCGCACGGACCGGGTCGCCAAGTACAACCAGCTCCTGCGCATCGAGGACGACCTCGGTGAGGCGGCGGCCTACTGGGGTGCGGCTGCACTGGCGAGGAGGGCGAGCGCCCCGTGAGGATCCTGCGTCGGCTCGCCGCGCCGCTCGTGATCGTGATCGTGACCTGCGGCGTGCTGTTCCTCGGGGTGTTCCCGACGCGCACCTACCTGAACCAGCGCGCCGAGATCGGACGTGCCGAGGAACGCCTCGCGGGGCTCACGGCCCGCAACGACGAGCTGCAACGGCAGGTCGACCTGCTCAACACGGACGGCGAGATCGAGCGTCTGGCTCGTGAGCAGTTCGGTCTGGCGAAGCCCGGCGAGGAGGTCTACCAGGTGCTCCCGCCACCGGAGGATCCGCTTGAGGTGCCCGACGTGTGGCCGCTCAACCGCCTCGAGCAGCGCATCGGGCGCTAGCCCGAATCGCATCACGTCGGAGCGGCGTTAGCCTGCCCCCTCGTGATCGAGCTGGGGGATCCCGTCGCCCGCATCGAGGACGTGAAGTTCCTGACCGTGGGCGGCACGTACTGCGCGGACGTGCGTGACGAGCGCCTCGAGGGCGCCGGGTATGTGACCTTCGTGCGGTCGAGCATGGCCCACGCCCGCATCGTGGGGATCGACACCGCGGACGCGCGGCGAGCCGACGGCGTGCTCGGCGTGTTCCGTGCGGACGACCTCGATGACCTCGCGCCCCCCCGCCCGTACGTTCCCGGGCTGATCCCCGACGCCATGGCCCGCCCGTGGCTGGCCCGGGACACGGTGCGCTTCGTGGGGGAGCCGATCGCGGCGGTGGTCACCGAGAGCCCGCTGCAGGGCGAGGACGCGGCCGAGCTGGTGATCGTCGACTATGAGCCGCTCCCAGCGGTGGTCGACGTCGAGCAGGCGCTGCGCGACGAGGTGCTGCTCTTCCCGGAGGCGGGGACGAACGTTGCGATCAGCCGCAACCAGGACGGTCCAGATCTCTTCGAGAGCTGCGAGATCGTCGTCCGGCAGCGCCTGGTGAACCAGCGGGTGGCCCCCTGTCCCCTCGAGGTCCGCTCGGCGGCGGTCGCCTGGTCGGGTGGTCGGCTGGTGATGTGGATCAGCACCCAGGCCGCGCACAGCGTGAAGACGAAGCTGGCTGAGCTGTACGGCCTCGACGAGGGTGTCGTGCACGTGATCGCCCCCGATGTGGGGGGCGGTTTCGGGGCCAAGATCAACCCCACCCCCGAGGAGCTCATCCTCCCCAGCCTCGCCCGCCGGCTCGGGCGGCCGCTGCGGTGGACGGAGACCCGATCCGAGAGCATGGTCGCGCTGCCGCACGGTCGGGGGCAGATCCAGGAGATCATCATCGGGGGCCGACGGGACGGCACCGTGGAGGCCTACCGGCTGTCGGTGGTGCAGGACTGCGGGGCATACCCGAGTCTCGGGTCGGTGCTCACCTTCATGACCCGCACCATGACCACTGGGGTGTACGACATCCCTGTCGCGCAGTTCGAGGCCCGCTCGGTGGTCACCAACACGACCCCGGTCGAGGCCTACCGGGGCGCTGGGCGGCCAGAGGCGACCGCGGCGATCGAGCGGGCCATGGACCTCTTCGCCGCGGAGGTCGGCCTCGACCCCGTCGAGGTCCGACGCCGGAACCTCGTGCCGCCCGAGAGGTTTCCCTACACCACTGCCGTGGGCACGGTGTACGACACCGGCGACTACGCGCGGGCGCTTGACCTGGTGCTCGAAGCTGCGGACATCGACGCGCTGCGGGCCGAGCAGGCCGAACGACGCCGGCGCGGCGACGTCCGTCAGCTCGGCATCGGGGTCAGCGTCTACGTCGAGATCACCGCCGGTCCCAGTGGGGGCCAGGAGGAGTTCGCGAAGGTCGAGGTCCTTCCCGACGGCCGGGTCGTCGTCTACACGGGCGCGTCAGCGCACGGGCAAGGGCATGCCACCTCGTTCGCGATGATCGTGAGCCACCTGACGGGCATCCCCCTCGAGCGCATCGAGGTCGTCCATGGCGACACCGACCGCGTCGCCGAGGGCACCGGCACGTTCGGATCTCGTTCCCTGCAGGTGGGCGGGTCAGCAGTGCACGAGGCGACGACCAGGCTGGTGGCGCGCGCCCGGCAGCTTGCCGGTGAGCGGCTCGGCGTCCCAGTCGACGACGTCACCCTCGACGTTCACGCCGGCCGGTTCCACGTCGCTGGCCTGCCGGAGGTGGAGTGCAGCTGGGCTGACCTGGCCGCGGTCGCGAGCTTCGAATCCGCGGAGATGGTCGGTACCTCGACCGGCGCAGGTCTCGCGGAGTCCGTGACGTACTCGACGACCAGTCCCACGTTCCCCTTCGGCGCACACCTGGCGGTCGTCGAAGTCGACACCGAGACCGGCCGGGTCGAGCTGGTGCGCATGGTGACCTGCGACGACGCCGGCCGCATCATCAACCCGGTGATCGTCGAAGGACAGCGCCACGGAGGCATCGCCCAGGGGGTGGCGCAAGCCCTGCTCGAAGAGGTGCGCTACGACGAAGACGGCAACCCGACCACCGCGAACCTCGCCGACTACGGGATGATCTCGTCGGCAGAGCTGCCCTCCTTTGAGCTCGTGCAGCTCGAGACCCCCACGCCGGTGAACGCCCTCGGCGTCAAGGGTGTCGGCGAGTCCGGCACGATCGGTGCCACGCCGGCGGTGCAGAGCGCCGTGGTCGATGCTCTCGCGCCGTTCGGGGTTCGTCACGTCGATCTGCCACTGACCGCAGAGCGGGTCTGGCGGGCCATCGAGATGGCCGCCCGCACCGCATGACACGAAGGAGGATCGCTGATGCCCGCGGTGGTTGAAGCCGAGCGACTCGCGCGCCGGTTCGGGAATCTGGTGGCCGTCGACGGCGTCGATCTTGCCGTCGAGGAAGGCGAGATCTTCGGCTTCCTCGGGCCCAACGGTGCCGGGAAGTCCACCTGTGTCCGGATGCTCACCACGCTTCTGCTGCCCACGAGCGGGGTGGCGCGGGTGGCCGGCCACGACGTGGTCGCGGAGGCTCCCGCGGTGCGTCGGCTGATCGGCGTCGCGCTGCAGGACGCGGCGATCGACCCGCTCATGACCGGCAACGAGCTGCTCCGTCTGCAGGCCACGTTGCACGGGTTGAACCGGGCGGAGGCGAGAGCGCGGGGCGCGGAGCTGCTCGAACGGGTCGGGCTCAGCGCGGCGGCTGACCGGCGGGTGGGCACCTACTCCGGTGGCATGCGGCGCCGGCTCGACCTTGCACTCTCGCTCATCCACGAGCCCGTCGTGCTGTTCCTCGACGAGCCGACCACTGGGCTCGACCCGATGAGCCGCATCAACCTCTGGGACGAGGTTCGCAGGCTCAACCGGGAGCACGGCACGACGGTGTTCCTCACCACCCAGTACCTCGAGGAGGCCGACCAGCTCGCCGACCGGGTGGCCATCATCGACCAGGGTCGGATCGTGCGGGAGGGTGAGCCGGCCAAGCTCAAGGAAGCCGTCGGTGCACCCACCCTCATCCTGAAGGTCGACGCCGGACACCTGGAGCTGGCCCGCCAGCAGCTGTGCGCCCGGTTCGGCAGCGAGCGGCCGGCGCGTCGCGCCGGTGAGCTCGCCATCGGGCTCGAGGGTGGGGCGCAGCAGATGACGGAGGTGGTGCGTCTGCTCGATGAGATCGGGGCGTCTGTGGAGCACATCGAGCTGCTTCAGCCGAGCCTCGATGACGTGTTCGCCGACGCCACCGGCCGCCGGCTGGAGGGTGCCGAGCCGGACGAAGCGGGGGTGTCGGCGTGAGCGGCGCGCTCGCGTCCAGCACCGGACGGCTGCCGGCTTCCGTGGTGCTCGCCCAGGCCGGGGCGCTGTCGCGTCGATCCGTCCTCGGGACCCTCCGTCAACCGACGGTGTGGTTCCCGGCGATCATCTTCCCGCTCCTCATCGCCGCGGTGAACTCGGCGGCGTTCAACCGGGCGCCGCAGGCGTTGGCGTCGATGGGCTTCCCCCCAGTCGAGTCCTTCCTGCAGTTCCTGTTGCCGGGCACGCTCACCCAGGGCGTGATGTTCGGCGGCATCATCGGTGGCTCCGACGTAGCGCTCGACATCGAGAACGGCTTCTTCGAGCGGCTGCTCGCCTCACCGGTGGCACGCTCGTCGATCCTGCTGGGGCGGCTCGCCGGCTCGGCGGTTCTCGGCGCCTTCCAGGCGTTGATCTTCATCGCGGTCTTCGTTGCGTTCGGCGCCCCGATCGAGGGCGGACTGCCCGCCGTGGGGACCCTTGTCGTCAGCGCGATGCTGCTCGCCGTGGCGATCGGCGGGTTCGCAGCGTCCATCGGCTTGCGCGCCGGTTCCCAGGAGGCGGTGCAGAACGCATTCCCGCTCCTGTTCGTGCTGGTGTTCGTCAGCTCGGCGTTCTTCCCAACCGCCCTCATGCGCGGCTGGTATCGGGCGGTTGCCGAGCACAACCCGATCACCTCGATGATCGACGGGATGCGGGCTTTGGTGGTGTACGGATTCGACTGGAGCGACGCGCTGCGTGCCGTCGGCGTCGCGGGAGCGCTCGCCGTGCTGGGTGTGCTGGTCGCCACCCGCCAGTTCCGGTACCGGCTGAGGTCACTGCGATGATCGCCGTCGTTCGTCAGCTCGCCTGGCGGGGTGTGATCGGGGTGCTCCGGGTGCCCGTCACGGTGATCCCGGTGGTCATCATGCCGGTGTTCTTCACCCTGGCGTTCAGCGGTGCGTTCAGCGCCATCACGAACATCCCCGGGTTCCCGACCGACAACATCCTCGACTGGATGGTGCCGTTCGCGGTGATGCAGGGCGCGGCGTTCGCCGGCTTCGGTGCCGCGTTCGGTGCCGGGCGGGATCTCGAGAACGGCTTCTTCGACCGCCTGCTCGTGGCGCCGGTCGCGCGACCGGCGCTGGTGCTGGGTCCGCTCGCCTACACGATGCTCCGTTCGCTGCTGCCCCTGCTGATCGTGTTGCCCGTCGGCTACCTCGGCGGCGCGCGCATCCGGGGCGGGCCGGCGGGCTTCCTCGTGCTGCTCGTCGCGACACTCGGGGTGGCCATGCTCGCCGGGCTCTGGGGACTCGGCGTCGTCTACCGGGCTCGGTCGCAGCGCGCGGGTGCGCTGGTACAGGCGGGGATCTTCGTAGCGATGTTCCTGTCGGTCGGGCAGGTGCCCCTCGAGGTCATGACCGGCTGGTTGCACTGGGTGGCAGCGCGCAACCCCTTCACCTACGTGCTCACCATGGCTCGCCAGGGATTCCTCGGGGAGGTCACCTGGCACGACACCTGGCCCGGGCTGGCCGCGCTGGGGATCAGCTTCGTGCTGCTCGGCTGGTTCGCAGCACGCGGCTTCCGTCGGCTCGTGCCCTGACCGGCCCGCCCCTTCTCGCCTTCTGGTCGCGGATCCCGGGTCCCGGGGTCGATGATCCGCGACCAGAAGCGGCCGGGGAGTCGGTTGCCGAGCCTCGGCCTAGATTGGCGGGACGATTCGCTCGCTGGTCCGGGGGTAGGAGCGCATGCAGAGGTCAGCCAGGTACGCACTGATCGCGTGCGTGGCCGTCGTGGTCTTCGGCGGCTTCGCCTTCTGGTGGTTCGTGCTGCGCTCGGACGCGCCAGAGCGGGCCACCGTCCCAGTGAGGACGCAATCCACCGATCCACCCGGTATCGGCGACCAGGCGGGTGCACCGTCACTGGACGGTAGCTGGAGGGTCGCGCCAGCCGACGACGTGTTCGCCGGCTACCGGATCCAGGAGCTCTTCGGCGGTGAGACCCTGAAGAGCACCGCGGTCGGCCGCACCCGCGCCGTGACGGGCACCATGACCATCGCCGGTGGCTCGGTCACCGCCGCCCGGATCGAGGTCGACCTGACCCGGCTGACCAGCGATCAGAGTCGTCGCGACGCGTTCCTGCGCGGCAACGCCCTGCAGACCGACACCTTCCCCACCGCCAGCTTCACCCTCACGGACCCCGTGGCGCTTCCGGAGGGGTTGACCGTCGGCGAGCAGATCGAGCTGCGGGTGGTGGGCGAGCTGACCCTGCACGGGGTCACCAGGACGGTGGAGCTCCCGTTGCGGGCGACCTGGAACGGCAGCACGATCAGCGTCGCCGGCGGCGTGCAGATCACGCTCGCGGAGTTCGGCATCGAGCCACCCAGGCTGCCGATCGTCACCGTCGACGAGGTCGGTGAGCTCGAGGTGCAGCTCGTCTTCGAGCGGGTGTGACCGTCCGCTCCGTGCCGAGGGTGGCCGGTCCGGTGTCGTTCCAGCGAGCCGGAGGGTGGCGACCGTGAGAGACGTCCTCGACCAGCTGCTGCGCTGGCGCGAAGAAGGCACGCGGGTGGCCCTCGCGCGCGTGGTCGATCTGGACGGCTCGGGGCCTCGCCTCCCCGGGGCTGCCATGGCCGTGAACGATCGTGGTGAGGTGGCCGGCTCGGTGAGCGGCGGCTGTGTCGAGGCCGCGGTGGTCGACGAGGCCCAGCGGGTCCTGATCGGGCAGCAACCCCGGCTGGTGTCGTTCGGCTACCGCGACGATGATGCGTTCGCGGTCGGGCTGACGTGCGGAGGCACGGTCCGGATCTTCATCGAGCTGCTCGACTGGTCGGTGCTGGAGCGGGTGGCGGTCGCCCGGGCCAGGGGAGAGGCACTCGCTGTGGTGACGGTCATCGACGGGCCTCAGCGAGGCGCGACGATGACGCTCACCGCTGCGGACGTGCAGGGCTCGCTCGGGGAGCCTGACCTGGACCGGGTGGTCGTGCGCGACGCGCGGGGCGAGCTCGCCGCCGGGCGGTCCGCGGTGCGCCACTACGGGGCGCACGGTGAGGCGCGTGCGTCAGCGGTCACCGTGTTCGTCGACTCCCACGCTCCTCCGCCGCGGATGCTGATCTTCGGTGCGGTCGACTTCACCGCCGCGCTGGTGAGGCAGGCCAAGCTGCTTGGCTACCACGTGACGGTGTGCGACGCGCGGGAGGTCTTCGCCACACCGGCGCGCTTCCCTGAGGCCGATGAGGTGGTGGTGGAGTGGCCCGATCAGCTCTTGGCCCGCCTCGGCGCCGACCTCGGGCCGCGTGACGCGGTGTGTGTGCTCACCCACGATCACCGGTTCGACATCCCCGCGATCGTCGCCGCGCTCGGCACCCGGGTCGGCTACCTGGGAGCGATGGGCAGTCGTCGCACGCACGCCGAGCGGCTGGTGCGCCTGCGCGAGGCGGGCGTGAGCACGGAGCAGCTTGACCGGCTCATGGCCCCCATCGGGCTCGACCTCGGGGCCCGCACCCCCGAGGAGACCGCGGTCGCCATCTGCGCTGAGATCATCGCCTCACGCACGGGTGCCCCGGTGCCGTCGCTGCGCGACGGTGACGGCCCCATCCACCGCTGAACCCGTTCCGGCTCCTCGCGGCGTCCGTGCTCGCCGTGGCGCGCCAGCGCGATCGTTCCCGGTCCGGGTGTGCTGCTGAGGCCGCGCGGTGGAGGGGGAGGTGGGGTCGAGCGCCGTCGGCGTCCGTCAGCCCGCTGTCGGGTACGCCGCCTCTTCGAGGGCCCGGCGGACGAGCACCTGCGCCAGGTGTCGGCGGTAGGACGCAGAGCCGTTGCCGTCCGTGGGTGGCTCCGTGCCAGCCGATGCCAGCGCGGTGGCCTCGTCGATGCTCGCGCCCCCCGCCAGTGCGTCGACCACCGCCGTCGCGAGCAGGGGCGTGGTGCCCATGTTCACGAGCGCGACGCCAGTGTGCTCGGGCGACCGAACCGCGGCCACGCCGACGATCGCCCAGTCTTGGGCTCGTCGGGTGAACTTCTGGAACGACCAGCCCGCCCCGGCGAGCTTCGGCACCCGGATCTCGGTGAGCACCTCGGTCGGCTCCAGCACCGACTCGAGGAACCCCCGGTAGAACGCCGACGCGGGGATGGTGCGCTCGCCGTCGGGTCCTCGGGCTACGAGCGTGCCGCCCATCGCCAGCACCACCGCGGGCAGGTCGGACGCGGGGTCCGCATGGGCCAGCGAGCCGCCGATGGTGCCCCGATGGCGGACCTGTGGGTCACCGACGTGGCTCGCGGCGTGGGCCAGCAGCGGGGCGTGCTCGGCGAGCACCGGTGAGACCTCGAGGTCGCGGTGTCGGGTGAGCGCCCCGATGGCCACGTGGTCACCGCCGTCCCGGATGTAGGAGAGCTCGCGCAGCCTGCCGACGTCGATGAGTACCGCGGGTGCCGCCAGTCGCATCTTCATGAGCGGGATCAGCGAGTGCCCACCGGCGAGGAGCTTGGCCTCATCACCGTGCTCCACGAGCAGCTCGATGGCAGCGTCGAGGGACTCGGCCCGCTCGTAGTGGAACGCCGGCGGGATCATCGTCGGTCCTTCGCCGCCTGCAGCACGGCCCGCACGATGTTGTGGTAGCCGGTGCATCGGCAGAGGTTGCCCTCCAGGCCGCTGCGGACCTCCTGCTCGGTCGGCTCGGGGATCTCCCGCAGCAGCGACACGGCGGCCATCACCATGCCGGGTGTGCAGAACCCGCACTGCAGACCGTGACAGTCCCGGAAGGCTTGCTGCACGGGATGCAGCTCCTCCCCGTCGGCGAGTCCCTCAATCGTGGTGACCGAGTGGCCGTCCGCTTGCACCGCGAGGACGGTGCAGGACTTCACCGACTCGCCGTCGAGCAGCACCGTGCACGCACCGCAGGAGGACGTGTCGCAGCCCACGTTCGTGCCGGTGAGCCCGAGCACATCGCGCAGGTAGTGGACCAGCAGCAGGCGGGGTTCCACCAGGTCGGAGCGCGGCTCGCCGTTGACCCGGATCTTGACCGGGAACGTCACGCCTTCACCCCGAAGCTCGCCTGCCACGTGGGCTCGCTCGTACCGTTGATCGCCAGCCGCCACGTGTAGCGGTGACCGGGTTGCACCGGAAGCGCGTGGAACGTGATGCCGAGCGGCACCGGCAGTGGAGTGCCGCTGGGCCAACCGGGTGGGCGCCCGGCTTCGAACTGCCCTCCGATGAGGAACGGCACGTCGTTGTGCATGACGGGCATCCCGTCCTCGTCGAGCAGCTCGAGCTGCCAGTCATGGGTGATGTTCGCTCGGTCCCACGGCACCTTGATCAGCAGCGCCACGGCCAGTGGCTGCGGTTGCGGGCCGATCACCTGGAGGCCCCCGCCGAGGATGTAGAGCTTCCCGTCGGCCACCTGCGCCGCGTCGGCGAGCATCAGGGTGACATCCACCAGAGGGCGTTCGAAGGGGAAGTCGCTCACCGGGCCAAAGCTACCTACCCTCGGCGGTGATGGTCGCAACCGGACCAGGTCCTGTGGTGGCGGTGCTGTTGGCTGCTGGGGGCGGCAGCCGATTCGACGGCGCCTCCCACAAGCTGCTCGCACCGATCGGCGGGCGGCCGCTGGTCGCCCGAGCGGTTGACGCCGCCCTGGTCTCGACGATCGGCGAGGTGGTGGTCGTCGAGGGCGCGGTCGATCTGTCACCGGTGCTCCCGGAGGGTGTGGTGCGGGTGCGCAACCAGCACTGGCATGACGGCATCGCCACATCGCTCGCCGCAGGCCTCTCCTACGCCCGTCGCAGGGGAGCGGGCGCGGTGGTGGTGGGTCTCGGTGACCAGCCCGCTGTCCCGCCGGGGGCCTGGCGAGCGGTCGCCTCGTGCACGGCCACCCCGGTCGCGGTGGCGACCTACGCCGGGCGTCGGGGGCATCCGGTCCGGCTCGCTGCCGCCATCTGGGACCTGCTCCCGACCCGAGGCGACGAGGGCGCCCGCGGGCTGTTGCGAGCGAGGCCCGACCTGGTCACGGAGGTAGCGTGCGCCGGCGATCCGGTCGACGTGGACACAAGGGAGGACCTGCGCCGATGGAGCTGACGAACGAGTTCGAGGTGGGCGTACCCGTCGAACAGGCCTGGTCGGTGCTCACCGATCTGGAGCGCATCGCGCCGTGCCTGCCCGGTGCGACCCTGGAGGCGATCGACGGCGACGAGTACCGCGGGGTGGTGAAGGTGAAGGTCGGTCCCATCACCGCGCAGTACAAGGGCAGCGCCACCTTCGCCGAGCGCGACGACGTCTCCCACCGTGCGATCGTGCGCGCCTCGGGACGTGACACGCGAGGGCAGGGCAACGCCAGCGCCACGATCACCGCCCAGCTGCACCCGGCAGGTGATCGCACCCGGGTCACCATCGCCACCGACCTCACCATCACCGGGAAGGTGGCCCAGTTCGGCAGGGGCGCGCTGGCCGAGGTGAGCGAGAAGCTCCTCGCCCAGTTCGTCGAGAACCTCGAGTCGACGGTGCTCACCGAGCTCGCAGAGGCTCCCGCGGTCCCCTCGGCTGATGACCCGGCAGGTTCCCCCGTCGGGTCCGGGGGCAGCGCAGCCGCACCGGCCTCCGCACCGGCGTCCGAGCCGTCGGGCTCGAGGCCGCTGACCCCAGCCCAGCCGATCTCCCAGGGCGGCTCCGAGCCGATCGATCTCCTCGCCACCGCGGGGGTTCCGGTGGTCAAGCGGGTGCTGCCGCTCCTCGGTGTTGCGGCTGCCGCGCTGGTGGCAGTGGGTGTGGTGCGTCGGCGGCGTCGGCGGGCGGGTGGAGCATGACGCCCGGGCCGTCACCCGAGGACCGGGAGGCGGTCGCCGAGCTGCTCGGGCGGCCACCGCAGGGTGGCTTTGAGGTGGTGGTCCGCAACCCGGACGGTTCCCCGGTGGTCATCCGCAACGCGCCGTTCCTCGATGACGGCACCCCGATGCCGACCCGCTTCTGGCTCGTCGATCCGCAGCTGCGTCGGCGGGTGGGTGAGCTGGAGTCGGCCGGTGGGGTTCGGCGGGCCGAGGCCGAGGTCGACCAGGCGGAGCTGGCTGCCGCCCACCAGCGCTACGCGGCGGAGCGCGACGCCGCTGTTCCGACCGATCACGCGGGACCGCGCCCGTCGGGCGGCGTGGGTGGGACCCGACGGGGGGTCAAGTGCCTGCATGCGCACCTCGCGTGGTACCTCGCCGGTGGCGACGACCCCGTCGGTCGGTGGGTGCAACGACAGCTCGAGGCGGCGGCCCCTGGACGGGCGCCGGTGACGGGCCGCTGGCAGGATGGCCAGGTGCGCGCACCCGTGGCCGCCATCGACTGTGGGACCAACTCGGTCCGCCTCCTCATCCGGGGCCCTGACGGCCGTCCCCTCGAGCGGCTCATGCGGATCACGCGGCTCGGGCAGGGCGTCGACGCCAGCGGGCGGCTCGACGAGCAGGCGGTCGAGCGCACGCTCGCCGTGCTGCGCGAGTACCGCGAGGTGATGGACCGCTTCGGGGTGGAGCGGGTGCGGGTGGCTGCCACCTCCGCGGCTCGTGATGCCGGGAACCGTGACGAGTTCTTCGACGCTGCGGCGGCGGTGGTCGGAGTCCGTCCCGAGCTGCTCTCCGGCCTGGAGGAGGCACAGCTGTCCTTCCTCGGTGCCACCGCGGAGCTGGATCCGGCCTCGGGGCCGTTCCTCGTGGTCGACATCGGTGGCGGCTCGACCGAGTTCGCCTACGGCACCACCACCTGCGAGGCGAGTCTGTCGACCGACATGGGGTGCGTCCGCATGACCGAGAAGTACCTGCACCACGATCCGCCGCTCCCCGAGGAGCTGCTGGCGGCGATCTCGGTGGCGGACATCCACCTCGACGACGTCATCCGTGCGATCCCCGAAGCTCCGGAGGCGAAGACGTTCGTGGGACTGGCCGGCACCGTCACCACCGCGGCGGCGGTGGAGCTCGGCCTCGCGACCTACGACCGCGACCGGATCCACCACTTCGTTCTGACCAAGGCTGCAGCCGAGGACGTGTTCCGCACCCTCGCCACCGAGCCGCTCGCGGATCGGGTGCACAACCCGGGGCTGGAGCCTGAGCGGGCCGACGTCATCGTGGGCGGCATGTGCGTGCTCGTAGCGATCATGCGCAGGCTGGGGTTCAGCGCCTGTCTGGTCTCGGAGTCCGACATCCTGGACGGCTTGGCGATGAGCATCGCTGACTAGGCTCGCCCGCGATGGCGCGCTCCGACCGCATCCTCATGGGCCCTGGTCCCTGCAACCCGTATCCGGAGGTCGCGGAAGCCCTCGCCCGTCCGTTGCTCGGTCACCTCGACCCGGAGTTCCTGACCCTGCTCGACGAGACCGGCGAGCGACTCCGGACGGTCATGCGCACCGACAACCCGCTGACCTTCCCAGTGAGCGGCACCGGCTCGGCCGGGATGGAAGCCGCGTTCGTGAACGTGGTGGCCCCCGGTGACGTGGTCGTCGTCGGGGTCAACGGGCTGTTCGGAGAGCGGATGTGCGACGTCGCCGCTCGCTGTGGTGCGCAGGTCGTGCGGGTCGAGGCCCCCTGGGGTCGGCCGCTCGACCCGCAGGCGCTGATCGAGGCCCATCCGTCGCCGAAGGTGATCGCTCTCGTGCACGCCGAGACCTCGACCGGGGTGCGCAACGACGTCGCCTGCGTGGGCGCAGCCAAGGGCGACGCCCTTGTGCTCGTGGACTGCGTGACCTCCCTGGGTGGCATCCCCGTCGAGATCGACGCCTGGCAGGTCGACCTCGCGTACAGCGGCACCCAGAAGTGCTTGGGCGTCCCTCCCGGGTTGGCGCCGTTCACCGCCAACGAGCGGGCCGTGGAGCGGCTCCGCGAGCGGCCGCAGTCGTGGTACCTCGACCTCAACATGCTCGCGAGGTACGTCTCCGGTGAGGGTGCCCGGGCCTATCACCACACGGCACCGATCCCGATGGTGTACGCGCTGCACGCGGGGCTCGGGGCGTTGCTCGACGAGGGGCTGGAGGCCGCGTGGGAGCGGCACCGAAGCTGTGGCGAGGCGCTGCAGGACGGCCTGGAGGCGCTCGGGTTCGAGCTGTTCGCCGAGAAGGGGCATCGGCTGCCGCAGCTGACTGCGGTGTGGGTTCCACGTGATCGGCTGCCACCCGGTGTCGACGAGCCGGCAGCACGGCGGCTGCTGCTCGATCGCTACGGCATCGAGGTGGGTGGTGGGCTCGGGCCGTACGCCGGGAAGGTGTGGAGGATCGGTTGCATGGGGCACACCGCCCGGATGCGCAACGTCACCCTGCTCCTCGCCGCGCTCGAGGAGCTGCTCCACTCATGACGACGCTGTTCGGGCGTAGGGTGCTGCTCAGACCGCTGACCGTCGCGGACTTCCCCGCGTGGCAGGAGGTGCGGCGGCGCAACGTCGAGTGGCTGACCAAGTGGGAGCCGGCGAGGCTGCCGGGCCAGCCCGACGTCGTCGAGGACCGGGACGCGTTCGCGGTCCGCTGCAGCGCCCGTCAGCGCGAGCGGCAGCTCGGCACCGGATACGGGTTCGGGATCTTCGTCGAGGGCGAGTTCGCGGGTGAGATCAACCTGTCGTCTGTGCAGCGAGGCCCGTTCCAGAGCGGCTACATCGGCTACTGGATCGACGAGAAGCATGCCGGACGGGGCTTCGTGCCGGAAGCGCTGGTGGTGCTGCTTCGGTTCGTCTTCGAGGAGCTGCACTTGCACCGGGTCCAGATCGCGATCATCCCTCGCAACACTGCCAGCCGTCGCGTGGTGGAGAAGCTGGGGATCCGGAACGAGGGCACCGCGTTGCGCTACCTCGAGATCAACGGCGTCTGGGAGGACCATGTCCGCTACGCCATCACCGCGGAGGAGTGGGCCGAACGGCGCGACGAGCTGCTCAGCGCCTGGGTCGACTGATCCGCTGCTGGAGCTCGGCCAGCCGCTTCGCGAACTCGGGCTGCTCCATCGACCACAGCTGTGCGCGCAGCTCACGCTCGACCGCTGCGCGGTGATCGGCGATCCCCGCCACCTCGTGCAGCGTCTCCTTGGTGCGGCGCGCCAGCTCGCGGGGCACCGCCGCTGCCCGCTGAGCGAGCGTGCGGGCCTCGTCGAGGAGCGCGTCGTCGGCAACACAGCGCCATGCCAGCCCGCAGGCTGCCGCGCGCTCGCCGTCGAGCACCTCGCCGAAGAGCACCATCGCCGCCGCGGACTGCTCACCCACCGCACGTCGCAGCATCCAGGTGTGGCCGCCTCCCGGGTGGATCC
>JBBFLY010000007.1:16658-60147 GCA_037478855.1 Acidimicrobiales bacterium
TGCAGGAAGCGGGTGTCGAACCGGGCGGACTGTCCGGCCAGGCGCAGATCGCAGGCCAGCGCGAGGTTCATGCCCGCGCCTACGGCGGGACCGTTCACCGCGGCGATGGTCGGCAACGTTAGCTGCGCCACGCGCAGGAACCCCTTGTAGATGCGGCGAAGCCCGTCCTCGCGGGAGGCACCGAGCTCCGAGAGGTCCGCGCCAGCGCAGAACGCGGGAGGTGCGCCGGTGATCACGACCGCTCCGGCCTCGTCGGTCGCCTCCAGCGCGTCGAGGGTCGCCACCAGCTCGTCGACCAGCGTCTGGGAGAGGGCGTTGCGGCGCTCGGGGTCGTCAAGGGTGATCACGGCGACCCCGTCGTCGACGCGCAGATGGACGGTGGGCATCGTTCAGCTGGCCTCGGCGTCGCGGGTGACGGCGGGGGAGTGGCGGAAGAACTGCTCGACGTCGCGCTCGTAGCGGTAGGTGGGTTGGGTGCTCCCGACGGTGTGGCGCAGTCGGAGCGCCTCCACGAAGGCCTCCACCGCTCCTGCTGACGTGTAGTGGTACTCGAAGCCGGCTCGCTTGAGGCGGCGGTTGTCCATGCCCCGCCCGTAGCGCAGCAGGTCGAGCAGCTCGTCGGGGAGTGCCACGCCGATGCGCCGGAGCGGGAGGGCGGCCAGGCTGGTGCCGATCGGCGGGAGGGGACAGGTGCGCTTCCCGCAGATCTTCGCCACCTCGCTCCAGGGGATCAGCCCGTCACCGGCGACGTTGTAGATGCCGGGCAGCCGGCGTTCGAGCACGAAGAGGATCGAGCGGATCACGTCGTCTTCGTGCACGAACTGCAGGCGCGGGTCGAAGCCGAACACCGACGGGACCACCGGGAGATCGAGGGCTCGGGTGATCGGCGTCTCGATGTCGGGGCCGAGCACGTTCGAGAAGCGCAGCAGCGTCACGTTGACGTGCGGGTTGTCCTCGGCGAAGTCGCGCACGTAGCCCTCGACCGCTTCGAGGCTCTGCTCGATCGGTGTGCGCGGCGGATGGCTGCGGGGGGTCTCCTCCGTGAACCAGACCGGGTCTTCGATCGCGGTGCCGTACACCCACCCCGAGGACTTCACCACCACGTCGCGCACCGTGCTGCCGGGAGCGGACGCTGCGGCGAAGAGGTTCATCGTGCCGATCACGTTGATCTCGTGCATGGTCCGTGTGCTCATCTGGGTGGAGTCCACGACCAGGAAGGTGTGCACGATGGTGTCGATGCGGGCGGCCTTCACGATGCGGGCGAGGATCGAGTAGTTCTCGTCGGTGCGCACGTACTCGGTGCGCTCCAGCTCGACGGTGGGCTCGCGGGTGTCGAGGCCGATCAGCACGTCGACGGAAGGGTCCTCTTCCAGGCGCTGGGCGACGAGCCCGCCCCAGAAGGTCGCCAGTCCGGTGATGAGGACGCGCCGGCCGCCGCTCATCCGAACCACACCGATCGACGCTTGCGGAGCATGTCGTAGATCGCGGCCTGGATCTGCTCGCGGATGCGCTCGCTCTCCTCCATCACCCGACTGCGGGAGTAGCGGTCTTGCTCGGGCGGGACGTCGAAGTGCACGGGGGGGAGGACCCGGAGCTTGAACTTGGCCGGGAAGTAGGTGAACGTGCCGAGCACGGGGCCGAACACCACCTGGTTGGCGGTCACTGGGAAGTAAGGCAGTCCGAGCATCTTGGCGATGGTGGTCGACTTCCAGATGATCGGCATCGACTCCTCCGCGCCGATCACCGCGATGGGCACGACGGGTACGCCGGCACGCATCGCGATCTCCACGAAGCCGCCACGACCGAACCGCCGCAGCCGGTAGCGCTGGCTGTAGTGCTTGGCCGGCCCCTTGCTGCCTTCGGGGAAGACGAGCACGAGCTGCTGCTGCTCACGCAGGAGCCGGTAGGCGTTGTCCGGGTGGGCGACCACCCCGCCCAGCCGGGACCAGTAGACACCGATCACCGGGAGGCTCTTGAAGAGGTGGTCGGCCAGCCCGTAGACGGGTCGCCCGAGCTCGGTCTCGATGCCATGCATGATCACCGGCGCGTCACTTGGGATCGCCCCGGCATGGTTGGCGACGAGCAGGGCGCCACCTTCGGTCGGGATGTGTTCGAGGCCCTCCCATTCAGCCCGGAACCACCTGGAGTAGATCGGCTCGTAGAGCCTGCGGGCGATCTCGCGCATGTGCTCGGAGCGACCCCACTCGTCGACGTCGGTGAGCCGAGGGTCCTCGAGCTGGTGCCCACCCTCCTCGGTGGTGGAGACCGGGACGAGCGGGCCGCCGGTCGACTCGCCGGTGTCGGCCACGAGCCCGGCGAGCTCAGCGGTCTCTCTGAGTGTCTCGAACGTCTCTGCCAAGGTGGCCTCTAGCCGCTCCTCCGCCGCAGCGATGCGCTGCTCCTCGTTCGCCGGTTCGCCTGGCGCCATCCCCTCATCGTAGGGGAGCGGCGACGGTACGCTCAGCGGGTGCCGGACCCGACGCCCCGTCCGGGGATGCGCGAGGCGCTCACCGCCTTCCGATACCCGAACTTCGCGCGGTTCTGGCTGGGCGCGCTCCTGTCGAACTCGGGGAGCTGGATCCAGAACGTAACGGTCCCCTACGTGGTGTTCCGCCTGACCGGTTCGGCGTTCTGGGTGGGACTGGCCGGCTTCCTGCAGTTCCTGCCGGTGGTGCTGATGGGGCCGCTCGGTGGCGTGCTCGCGGACCGGTTCCACCGCCGCACCGTCCTGCTCGTCACCCAGAGCGCACAGGCGGCCGTCGCGGCGGTGCTCGCCGGCCTGTGGGCGGCCGGGGTTCGCTCCGTCGGTCCTGTCGTCGGTCTGGTGGCTGTGAGCGGTCTGATCGGCGGGGTGAACATCCCCTCATGGCAGGCGTTCGTGAGTGAGCTCGTCCCACGCGAGGTGCTCCTCAACGCCGTGACCCTCAACTCCACCCAGTTCAACGCGGCTCGCGCGTTCGGGCCGGCGCTCGGCGGGCTGCTGCTCGGCACGGTTGGACCGGGATGGGCGTTCCTCGTCAACGCCGTGTCGTACGTCGCGGTCATCGCGGCGCTGCTCGCCATCCGGGTTCCCCGCCTCGCTCGCCCCCCCGGCGGCCGGGGCGTGCTCGGTGAGCTCGCCGGGACCGTACGGTACGTGCGGCGCTACCCGGGCATCCTCGCCTGCCTGGTCATCGTCACCGGGCTCGGGGCGCTCGGGAGCCCGGTGTTCCAGATGCTGGTGGTCTTCGCCGAGGAGGTCTTCGGCGTGGGCGGGGTCGCCTACGGGCTGCTGGGAGCGGCGTTGGGTGTCGGGTCGGTGCTGGCCGCGCCGCTCGTCGCAGGACCCGGGTCGGCCGTGTCGCGCTCGACCCTGGTGACCGTCGCCGTGCTCACCTACGGGAGCGGGATCACCGCGTTCGCGCTGGCGCCGGTGTACTCGCTCGGTCTGGTGGCGTTGCTCGTCGCCGGTGGGGCCTACCTAGCCATCGCCTCGACCCTCAACACGACCATCCAGATCCAGGTGGACGAAGCGATGCGAGGCAAGGTGCTCGCCCTCTACATCATGTTCCTCACTGCCGCCCTGCCGGTCGGCGCGCTGGTGCAGGGTGGGCTGGTCCAGATGGTCGGGCCACGCGTCACGGTCGCAGCCGCTGGTGTCTCGTTCCTTGCGCTGTGCAGCTGGTTGCGCGTGGGGACCGGCTGGGTGGCGCGCATGGACGACACGGGCTCGGCCACCACCGGAGCGGCTGGCACCGGGGCGACCGCCATCGGCTGAGCCGCGACCAAGGCGGCCGCCAGCGGCTGATCAGTCGAGGTCGTGTTCGCTTCGGGAGCGACCTTCGGGGCAGTCCTCGAGGGCCGGACACCACCGGCAGTACGGACCGGCGCGCCTGCCCGGCTCCGCGTCGGTGTGCAGTAGCTCGGCGATCCGACGCACGCCGTCGGTGGTGCGCCGGAGCGTGGCCCGCAGAAGGTCGGCGGTGACGTGCTCTGGGTGCGCTTCGCCGCGATCGAGGTAGTAGGAGGCGAGCAGACGCGGTGGGGTGCCGAGCCGCAGGGTGTCGAGCAGTGCGTAGAAGCGGAGGTCGTCGGTGTGGCTGTGATGTGACCCGCCGGTCTTGAAGTCGATCAGGACCTTGCCAGCGACGGGGCCCCGGGGTTGGCCGAGTGCGAGATCGACCCGGCCGGAGAGCACGATGCGGCCGTCGAACAGCTCGACGCGCACCGGAGCCTCAGGAACCGGCCACCACTGCGGTTTGATCGGCGGGAAGCACTCCATGAACGCCGTGACCCGCTGGGTGGCCTCGCCCCGCAGCTCAGCCAGGTCACCCTCGGATCTGGTCTGCAGCCAGTCGGCCAGCCCGTCGACGCCTTCGGTGAGCCGGGCGATCGCCTCCTCGACGAGGGCAGCGGGGGTCGGCGATCCGCGCCAGCTGATCGACAGTTCGATGGCCTTGTGCGCCACCTTGCCGCGGGCCCTGGGAACGGACCAGCTGAACGGCTGGTCGCGCTCGGCGAGGAGGTGGGCTTCACACGAGTGCACCTGGGTGAGCTGCTGCTTGGAGACGTACAGCTGGTCGCCCTCGGGGATCATCGCCGCGACCGAGGCCAGCTCCCGCTCGAGGTGGTCGCGCAGCTCGGTCGCCAGCGCGGCGTCGAAGACCGGACGCGCCCCGGGTGGTGCGCCGAGCAGGTCGAGTACGGCCTGCTGGGTCGGGTTCAGCGGCGGCTCGTCAGTCACCACCTGACGAGCATACGAAGGGCGTGGGACGCTCGACCGGTGCGGCTCAGGCGGGCTCGAGCTCGTAGATGAACTGGTAGCCGAACAGGGTGGGCCACAGTGCCACCGCGGCCCGGTCCAGCGTGCCCAGCAGACGGGTCGGCTGGCGCGCCGGCGGCTCCTCTGCGGTGCCCCGCGCCACCACCTCGAAGGGAATGCCGGTGGCGCTGCGTCGACGGATCCGGTAGCCGGCGGCGATGGCCAGCCGTTCGAAGCTCGCCCGGGTGAAGAACCGCAGGTGTCCCCGGTCGAGGATCCCGCGCCGGTCGTAGTCGAAGCGACCCGACAGCACCCGCAGGCGCGGGTACCAGTGCCCGAAGTTCGGCACGCTGGTCAGCAGCACCCCCCGGGGGCCGAGGACCTCGCGGATCTGGACCAGGAGCCGTTGCGGGTCTGCCAGGTGCTCGAGCACGTCGGCGGCCACGACGACGTCGAAGCCGTCGCCGACCTCAGGTGGGATGCCGTCTGTCAGATCGGCCTGGTGGAACTCATCGACCCGCTCGCCGACACCCTCGCACTTGTCGACATCGACGCCGACGACGTGATGGCCCTCCTGACGGAGGGCGTGCGCCAGCTCCCCGGTCGCGCACCCGAGATCGAGGACCCGGCACGGCGGCCGGTTCGCCATCCAGGCGAGGATGCGTCCGTGCGAGGAGTCCGGGCTGAGCTTGAGCTCGTAGCTGTCGTGCGTGAAGGCGGTCTCACCCGTGCCGAGGCCCATGCGGTGCAGTCGGTAGCGCAGCGCGTCGACGGTGACGTCGCGCGCGTAGCCGAGCCCGTTCACGTGGCAGATCTCGTCGCCGTAGTAGGTGGGGATCGGGATCTCGCGGATCGTCTTCCCGGCCTCGTGCAACTGGATGATGATCTCGGTGTCGAAGTCGAAGCCGTCCGAGTTCCGCTCGAAAGGGATCTCCCGCAGCGCGCTGACGCTGTAGGCGCGATAGCCGCTGTGCCATTCGCTCAGGTCCATCCCCACCAGCGCGTTCTCGACCCGTGTCAGGATGCGGTTCCCCACGTACTTGTAGAGGGGCATGCCGCCGCGCCTCGCGGCCCCTTCGATGAGCATCCGTGAGCCGAACACGGCGTCGCACTCGTCGGCTTCGAGCGGTGCCACCATCTCTGGGAGCATCTCGGGCGCGTACTGCCCGTCGCCGTGGAGCAGCACGACGATGTCGAGCCCATGCTCGATCGCCCAGCGGTACCCCGCCTTCTGGTTGCCGCCGTAGCCCAGGTTCCGTGGGTGTCGGATGACGGTGAGCGGCAGGTCGCTCGTCCGCTGGTAGCCGAGCCCGACGAGGTAGGTCGCGTCCTGGCTCGCGTCGTCGCAGACCAAGATGTGCTCGACCCGCTTGGCGAACTCGTCAGGGATCCGGTCGAGCACCTGGTGGAGCGTCGACGCCGCGTTGTACGCGACCACCAGGATGCCGATCTTCTTGCTCATGGTGCTGAACCAACCCTGCCGGCTTCCGGACCTGTCGATGGTACCGGTGCCGGCTTGGCCCGCCCTCGTTCCCGCTGCCCGGGTGCGGGTTGGTGGTCGCGTGCGCTCCCCGAGAGCATGGCGTCGAGCAGGGCCACCGCGACGATCAGCAGCCCCACGCGCAGGACCTGGGTCATCGGCACGGCGTGCCGGGCGATCTCGTAGGCCGACCCCAGCCAGACCTGGAACAGGAAGGCGCAGCTGGCGGCGATGACGATCACTCCGGTGGTGAGAAGGGGCCAGGAGGGTCGTCGTCGGCTGAGGATGACCGCTGCGCCGAGCGCGGCATCGAGCACTGCCCAGGCGAACGCGTCGGTCCGCAGGATCGAGGTGGTGCTCCCCCAGAACCACAGGCGGTCGAGGGGGCCGGGCAGCACACCGACCTCCGGACCGTAGACGTTGTTCCATGGGGTGGTGAGCATCAACGGGGCTTCCCGGAGGAAGTCGCGAAGGACCTGCCCGGGATGGGTGAGGCTGTAGCGGACGATCGCGCCCTGCGCGTCGTCATCGAGCCACTGCAGCCAGTCCGGTCGCTCCCGAAGCTCAGCGAAGAACACGTGCCACTCGCCATAGTCGTCGAGGGTGGTGCCGGTCCACGGGCTGGGCGCGCTCATGCCCTCCCAGTCGGGCATGCCGTGCTCCCGGAACCAGGCTTCGGCGACCGGATCACCGAGATACCGCTTGTAGAAGTTCTGCCCGAACGCCTCCTGGTAGTACGAGACCCCGTAGCCGTCCCGTGAGCGGTAGCCGTCGTTGATGCGTGGCGAGATGAGAACCGACCAGCCGGTGACCATCACCAGCGCCGCCGTGACAGCGAGCTTGAGCGCCCGGTGCTCACGGCGGAGCGCCCACGCTGCGCAGACCGCAGCGAGACCGAGGCTGAGGGTGAACTGGAAGGGACGGCTGATCACCCACAGCGTGGTGGTGAAGACCGCGAGGACCGCCGGGACCGTCGAAGGGCGTGTGGCGAGGCGGACCCACGCGGCGAGCGAGAGGACCGCGAGCGACAGCGACAGCGACTCGGACAGGATGGCCTGGTCCCAGCCGGCGACCTGTGGCGTGGTGCCGAGGAGCGCCACCGCGACGAAGGCGACGTATGCCGCGACCCGTGATCGCATCGAGGCGGCGAGCACCGAGGCGAGCGTGAGCCACGCGCCGATCGAGATCGCGGCCTGGGCGGCCACCCGGGCCTGATCGCTCGGGAGCAGGGCGTAGAAGGCCGGGACGACCCAGGATCTGGGGGCCCCGCCGGTGAAGCTGAGCACGGGATGGGGAGCCGGCGGCGTGGATGGCCGGTAGGTGTCGGAGTCCCCGAGGATCACGGGCGTGAGGCCCCAGGCGGCGGCGATCCGGACTGCGGCGTAGGCGGCCCCGAGGAGCACGAAGGGTGTCAAGGGGTGTGCGGCGAGGTCACGGATCAGCCTCGCGGCCCGCTGGCGTGGCGCCGGCGGGCCCACGTCGGGTCGTGCATCGGGGATGCGGGGGGTCACGCCGCCGGGGAGCCTAGTTCCTGTCACTGCCCGTCGACACAATGGCAGCGATGCAAGCCAGCAGTCTCCGCTTCGCCGCCGCCGCCCGGGTGCTCGGGCTCGCAGCGCGCGCTGAGGGTCTGGTTGTGCCGGGGTTCCGCAGCCCGCCTCGCCTGGCGGGGGCCGAACGCTCGGTGCGCCGCCGGCCCGACGGCGGGGCCACGATCTCCGTGCGGCTCCGAGACCGGCCGTGGCTCGCGGTGCTGGCCGACATGATCGAGGGCGTCGTGGTCGCCAACCGGCTGTCGGGCCCGGCAGCTGATCGTTGTCGTACGGCGCTGTGGGCTGCGATCGAGCGTTGCGATGATCTCTCCGGGGCTACGGTGAGCGCAGCGCCCGGGTGGCGGAATCGGCAGTCGCAGGCGGCTTAAACCCGCCGGGTGGTCCCCACCGTGTGGGTTCGAGTCCCACCCCGGGCACCCAGACGGGTGCGCCCCTCCCGCTGCCCCACGTCGCAGAGAGCTCTACCGCTTCTTCCGCTCGATCGGGTGCCGGGGCGGCTGCACCTCGCGAACTAGGCTTTCGGCCCGTTGTCTGCCCCGATCCGTGACCCCGGCTGAGTTGTCCAACTTGTGCGCCGGGAGCGGCCTCACGAGCGAGCTGGGACCTCAACATGACCGAGATCATCGACGCCCCGGACGCATTGGTCGTCACCGACGAGGACCTGCCCGAAGACGATGAGAGCCGCGACGGCCGGCGCTACTACCTCGAGATCCTGCTCATGTGCTTCGCCTCGCTGCTGCTCGAGGTGAGCTACACGCGGATCGTCTCGTTCAAGCTCTACTACTACTACACGTTCCTCGTGATCGGGCTCTCGCTGCTCGGTCTCGGGACTGGTGGGGTCATCGTCGCCATCTCCCGGCGCCTTCGGCGCAGCCCAACCGAGACGGTGGTGGCTGGGGGGCTGTTGTTCGCAGGGCTGAGCGTGCTGGTGGGCTACATCGTGGTGGCGCGCACTCCCATCGACAGCCTCGCCATCTGGGACTACGGCAGCCGGGCCTCGATCATCAACCTGGCACTGCTCATCGTCATCTGCCTGGCGCTGTTCACCTCGTTCGTTTCGATCGGGGTGATGATCTCCACCCTGTTCGGTCGCCGGGCCCGGGACGTCGGACGGCTGTACTTCGCGGACCTGCTCGGTGCCGGCCTCGCCTGCGCGGTGGTGGTGTTTCTGCTCCTGTGGATCGGACCGGTCACCACGATCCTGTTCGCGGGCCTGATCCTCTCGCTGGCCGGGCTGCGGCTGGTGTGGAGGCGGGGCCCTGCGCTGCGGACGGCGGGCCTGGGGCTCTCCGCGGTACTTGTGGTCGGGGTGGCGGCCCCGGGTGTGGTGCCGAAGGTGCGCGCCGACTCCACCAAGGCCCACCGCGAGGAGTCCGATCTGTTCAGCCGCTGGGGTGCCATCTTCCGGGTCGACGCCTACGACGTCGGGCCTGATGCCCGCCTCCTGCTCCACGACGGCATGTTCGGGTCCGCTATCCACCGCTACGACGGTGACCCGGCCACCCTCGGCCGTTTCGACAGCGACCCGCGGCGCTTCCCGTTCGCGACGGGCGCGGCGCGCGACAACGTCATGATCATTGGGGCCGCCGGGGGGAACGAGGTGCTCGCCTCGTTGCACTTCGGCGCGGAGCGGATCGACGCCATCGAGCTCAACCCGGTCACCTACTCGCTCGTCACCGACGAGTTCGCGGACTACACCGGCCGACTGGCTGAGCACCCGAAGGTCAACTACGTCAACGGTGACGGTCGTTCGTACCTCAAGCGCTCCTCAAGCGACTACGACCTGATCTGGTACCCGGCCCCTGACAGCTACGCGGCCACCAACGCCGCGTCCTCGGGAGCGTTCGTGCTCTCCGAGAGCTACCTCTACACCACCGAGACCATCGAGGAGTCGCTTGATCACCTCACCCCCGACGGTGTGGTCGCCGCCCAGTTCGGAGAGATCAACTTCGAGGCCAAGCCCAACCGCACCACCCGCTACGTGAGCACGGCCCGTCGAGCGCTCGAGAACCTGGGCATCGGGGACCCGGGCCGCCACCTCGTCGTGATCACCTCACCGACCGAGGGGCCGGGCGCGCTGTCGACCGTCCTCGTCAAGCGGTCACCGTTCACCGACGGCGAGGTCGAGGAGATCCTTGCGTCGATGGCCTACGTGCCCGGCGCGGTGCTCCGTTACGCGCCGGGTCACCCCGTGGAGGGCGAGACGGCCACGGTCGTCGCCACCGCGAGCCCCGCCGAGCTCGAGGCCTGGTACGACCGCTACCCCTACGACATGCGGCCGATCTCCGACAACGGGCCCTTCTTCTGGCACTTCACGCCCTTCTCGACCGTGCTCCGGAACTTCGGTGACCCCATCAACCCCTACGACACCGAGGACTCGGTCGGGGAGCGGGTGTTGCTGCTCCTGCTCGCCATCGCGGTCGTGCTGGGCGCGGTGTTCCTCCTCCTGCCGTTCGTCACCGTCCGGCGGATCTGGGCGGCGCTGCCGCGCAAGGGTGCCTCCGCCGTGTACTTCGCCGCGCTCGGGATGGGCTTCATGTTCTTCGAGGTCTCGCTCATCCAGCGCCTGGTGCTCTTCCTCGGATACCCGACCTACTCGCTCACCGTGACGCTGGCGGCCATCCTCGTCTCCACCGGCGTCGGTGCGTTGCTCAGCGAGCGGCTCGCAGACCGGGCCGACCGGATGATCGTCCCGCTGGTCGTGGCGCTTGGAGCGCTCACCGGGCTGTACCTGTTCGCCCTACCCGCACTCACCAACGCTCTCCTCGGCTGGCCGTTGCCCGGGCGGGTCGGTGTCGCGCTGGTGCTGCTCGCACCACTGGGGCTGTGCCTGGGCATGTTCATGCCGCTCGGTCTGCGGGCGGTGGCCTCGATCACCGACTACTCGCGTGAGTACGTGGCATGGGGATGGGCGGTCAACGGCTTCGCGTCGGTGAGCGGCGCGGTGCTCACCACCATCCTGGGCATGATCTTCGGGTTCGACGTGGTGCTCGTGCTGGCCTTCGTCGTCTACCTGGTCGCACTGGCGGCGTTGCGGGTGCTCGCCGCTCCTGTCAGGTCGACGAGCTGACTCCGAACGCCTCGTTTTCGTTGTCGGCGGAAGTTTCTCTCCAGAACGGCGCGGCACGCCCCCGATTCGGCCTAGACTGCCCGCAGCGAGGAGGTCAGTGTCAGTGCCGATCTGCTCGAGTTCATGCAAGCAGTTTCAAGGAGCAGATCAGCGTTATGGCTACTGGTACCGTCAAGTTCTTCAACGCGGAGAAGGGTTACGGCTTCATCTCCCGTGACGAAGGCGACGACGTCTTCGTTCACTACTCGAACATCGAGGGGCAGGGCTACCGTTCCCTCGAGCAGGGGCAGACCGTCGAGTTCGAGGTCGGCCCTGGGCGCAAGGGCGAGGAAGCCCGCAACGTCCGGGTCATCTGACCCAGGTCTGGACGCCCTGGTGGCGACACGTCGCAGCAGTTTCGAAAAGCGCGAGCGCGACAAGAACAAGAAGGCCCGGGCCGCCGCGAAGCGCGAGCGGCGTCAGGAGCGCAGCGCTGCGACGTCTGAGGTAGAGCCTGATGCGTCACCGGTGGTCTCGGCCACCGGTGACCAGCAGGCGGTTTTCGATGCCCTGGCCGCGCTGCACGCGGCCTACGACGAAGGTCGGGTGGGCTTCGACGACTTCGAAGAGCAGCGCGCCGAGCTGCTCAGCCGGCTCGACGTCTCCTGAGGGCGGCGTCGAGCGCGACGCGCACCGCTTCCGCTGGGTCTGCAGCCCGGACGATTGAGCGGTCTGGCCGCCCGCTGCGGGCGAGCTCCCAGGTTCCGAGTCCGACCACGGTCCGGCCCGCCACGAGCGCATGGCCGATCTCCGAGAGCGTGCCCGGCCCGCCGTCGAGCGCGATCACGGCATCCCCGTTCAACGCCACGAGCGCGTTGCGGGTCTCACCCAGGTTGGTGCAAACGGCGTAGGTGATCCACGGGTTCGCCTCGGCGCGGTCAGCTCCGGGCAGGATGCCCACCGTCACACCGCCGGCTTCGACCGCGCCCTTCGACGCGGCTTCAGCCACACCGCTGCGTCCTCCGGTGACCACGACCGCTCCGGCCTGCGCGAGCAGGCGCCCGACCTCCTCGGCCAGCGAGAGCGCCGGCTCCTTTGGTTCGCTCCCCCCGATGACGGAGATGTAGATCGCCTCCCGGGACTCCGCGGTCACCCCGTGGCTCATCGCGCTGGACGCCATCGTGTCGGAGACGTTCGGTGGCTGGTCTGCGGGCTGTCTGGAGCGGTCAGGAGACCCTGGCGATCACGTCGTTGCCGAACCGCTCGAGGGCCGGCCCGATCCCATCGGGGTCGAAGGCGAGGGGTGGGATGACCACCCGGTCGACACCGAGATCCTGCTCGAGCTCGCGAAGTGCCGCCACTGGATCAGCGGCGAACGCCGCCTGCCCCCCGGTCGTGAGCTCGATGGCGTCTGGGTCCCGACCGGCCGCGCGGGCTGCGTCGCGCATGATGCCGATCAGCTCCCGGAGCCGCTCGTTGGAGCCCTTTCCGGGGAAGAAGCCGTCGCCGAGCCGGCCGGCGCGCCGGGCGGCCGCGTCGGAGTGCCCGCCGATGATGATGGGCACGGCGCCGTTGGTTGGCCTCGGTCGCGACACCACCGGCTTGAACGACGTGAACTCTCCGTGGAACTCGGCCTGCTCCTCGGCCCAGAGGGTGCGCATCACCTCGATCTGCTCGTCGAGGCGCCGGCCTCGACCCTCGAACGGGACCCCGAGGGCTTCGAACTCCTCGCGCAGCCAGCCCACGCCGACCCCGAACAGGACCCGCCCACCCGAGAGGCGGTCGAGCGTGGCGACCTCCTTGGCGAGCACGAGCGGGTTGCGCTGGTTGGCGATGAGGATGCCGGTGCCGAGCTTGAGGGTGGAGGTGCGCGCCGCGACGTACGCCAGCCACACCAGCGGGTCGGGGATGTCGACCTTCTCCCCACCCGGCATCTTGCCGCTCTCGTCGTAGGGATACCTCGACTGGTAGCCGACCGGGACCACGACGTGCTCGACGGTCCAGATGGACTCGAAGCCGGCACCCTCGGCGGCTTCGGCGATCGCCGCCGCACCCTCCGGCGTGGCGAACGGCCCGGTGTTGGCGAACATCACTCCGAACTTCATGGTCGGAGCCTAGGCGCGGATGGGCAGCCGGGCGGATGGCGGTCAGCCACCGAGGAGTCCCCGGACGAACTGCTCGTCCTGCTCGCCGACGGCCTGCTTGTTGGCCAGGTCCTCCATCCACTCCTTGCCGGCCTCGAACTGCGCCTCGTCGACCATGCGCTTGGGGATGGCCTTCATCACGTAGTCATCCGGCATCGGCGGGGGATCGGCGGGTCGACGGTCCAAGGCGGCCTCGACGATCGGGGCGAGGCGCTCGGCCTTCTGCGCGGACAGCTGTTCGTCACGCTCAGCGAACTCGGGGAGCACCTCGCGCCCGAACAGCTCGATGCTCTCCATGATGTGCTCGTGGCGGTTGCGGCCCGCCTGCAGCACGAAGATCACCTGGTCGACACCGGCGTCCTCGTAGCGGCGGAGGAACTCGCGCAGCTGCTCGGGCGTTCCGACCGCCCCTCGCAGGCCGGTCGTGTCACCGGCGGCGACCTGCGCGCCGAGCGTCTCCCGCCTCGCGGCCAACACCGCCTCCGGCGAGTACCCGCGGGCGTTGCGGCGTTCCTGGAACTCCTCCCAGACGTTGGTCCTGCCCGGAACATGCTCCCCGAAGACGTAGAAGTGGGCGAGGGAGTATCCGAAGAAGTTGCCGCCTTCGAGGCCGCGGGCGATCGCGGTCTCCTCATCGGGGTGGCACATCATCGGGGTGACGCAGGCGATGGCCGGGTTGACCGCCTTGCCCACCGGCACGCAACGCTGCGCGAGCGTCGCCTCGTAGTCGGCGACCCAGTGTCGGGCCTCCTCGGGGTCGATGAAGGCGAAGGCCAGCGCGCCCATCCCCTTCTCCGCGGCGAGCAGGATCGTGTCGCGTCGCGAGCAGGCCAGCCACAGCGGCGGGTGGGGCTTCTGCAACGGCTTGGGGACCACGTTGCGCGGTGGGATGGAGACGTAGGTGCCCTCCACGCCGGAGAATGGGGTCTCGGTCATGCATCGGATGGCGATCTCGAGCCCCTCGAGCCACTGGGCACGCTTCTCGTCGTAGGCGATGCCGAAGCCCCCGAGCTCGGCCTCCGAGGAGGACTCGCCGGATCCGAAGTCGACCCGTCCGTTCGACACGAGATCGAGGGTGGCGACGCGCTCCGCGGTGCGCACGGGATGGTTGTAGTAGGGCGCGGTCTGGATGATCCCGTGGCCGAGACGGATCCGCGAGGTGCGCTGGCTGGCCGCCGCGAGGAAGACCTCGGGCGCGCTGGAGTGCGAGTACTCCTCGAGGAAGTGGTGCTCGACCTCCCAGACGTAGTCGAAGCCCATCTTGTCGGCGAGCTCGATCTGTTCGAGCGCGTCCTGGATGAGCTGTCGCTCCGAATCCGGCTCCCATGGGCGGGGGAGCTGGTGCTCGTAGAACAGACCGAACTTCACGCTGCTGATCCCCCCAGGTCGACGACGGTTCCATCGGGCAGCCGGCGGACGCTCCCCAGCGAGAGCATCTCCTCGAGCACGTCGGCTGCGTCGGCCCGCCCGGCGAGCGCGTGCTCGATCTCGCCCATCGCGAGGCGCAGGTTCTCGGCCCGCCGGAGCAGCAACGAATCCCGGAGCGCCTGGTCCCACAGGAGGCCGATCATCTCCTCGCCGGAGTAGCGGTTGCCTCGGTGACCGACCCAGGTGCGATCCCGCATCTCGGAGAGCGCGGTGCGCAGGTACGACACGTGCGGCGTCTCATCGGCCCGCACGTAGGAGATGAGCCGTGCCGCTTCACCCTCGCCAGCGACCAGGTCGGTGTCCGCGAGCACGGCTTCGGCCCAGCGGAAGGTGTGGAAGGCGGCGAGCTCGATGAAGAGCAGGTTGATCATGCGCCCGACCAGGAACTCGAGCATCGGGTCGATCTCCTCGGGGAGGACCCGGGTGACGTCGACCAGCGGCGCGCGCCTGCCGGGTCCGCCGCTGATGCCCATGCGCTGGAGCATGAGCTCGGTCTCGTCGGCGGTGACGGGGTTCTCGAAGGCGATGTCACGGGCCACGAACCACATCGTGTTGTGGCCCGCTTCCTGCTCGAAGCCTGCTTCGTCCCGCGCGTGTGCTTCGAACAGGCCCCGGCCCAGATGGGCGATGGCGGTTCCGTCGATGTCCTCCACGAACAGGGGGCGCAGGTCTGGGATCGGCACCAGGCGCAGCATCCCGCCAAAGCCCTCGACGGTGCCGATGCGGGTCAGGCTGGAGATGATCGGCTCGGGGACACCCTGTCGGATGAGGAACTTGGCCTGCTCGACGTTCGGGAAGCTCTCGGGCCAGGAGTCGAGCGGCACGTCGAGGATGGGGGTGCCGAACTGCTCGACGCGTTGCTGCTCCCAGGCTTCGATCGCGGGCACCCGGAACCGGGTACGTGGCGGGATGTAGCGGCCGTCTTCGTCGAAGCCGCCGTGGCAGCGCACCCCTCCGGCGATGAGTGGCTCCGCGTAGTCGTGCGAGAGCAGCAGCTCGGTCTCGGTGAACTCGACCTGTGCCGTGGTCATTGGCCCCCCCTCGGGCGTCGTCAGCGACCGCCTCACTGTATACTCTCGTGTATACACCTGGCAAGGTGGAAGCTGTGTGACATGGGAGACCAGCTGCCCACCCGACAGCTCCTGCCGAGGCGCGAGCGTCAGGCGTCGATCCTGCGGGCGGCGGCGAGGGCATTCGCGCGAGGTGGGTTCGCGGGTACCTCGATGGACGACGTGGCCTCCGAGGCAGGGGTGAGCCGGATCATCGTGTACCGGCACTTCGCGTCGAAGGAAGAGCTCTACCGCGCGGTGCTCGACCGGGTGAGCGATCGACTCCGCGAGGAGTTCCTGGCGGGGGTGCTCGCCGCTGATCCCCAGGGCTTCACCACCCGCGCCCTGCTCACCGTGGCCCGCGAGGACCCCGACGGCTTCCGTCTCCTGGTGGTGCACGCGGCCCGAGAGCCCCGCTTCGCTGCCGTCGCGGCGGAGCTGCGCGACCAGGCGGTGCAAGCCGCCGACGAGCTGATCGGCAGCACGATCCGTGACCCGGCGTTGCGGAGCTGGATCACCCACACGATCGTCGCGTACCTCTACGACACGGTGCTGGCCTGGCTCGATCACGGCGATCCGGCCTACGACGACGAGTTCCTCCGGCGCGCCACCGATGGCCTGGTGGCGATGTACGGCGCGATGGTCCGCTGAGCGCGTGCCGGCCCGTCACCCGGTGGGTGGCCGGCGGTTCCTGAGCCCTCAGGTCTCGAGGGGGAGCAACCGCTCGGCGAGCAGACCCAGCTCGTGCTCCCAGTCCGGGGGCTCGACGATCGGCAGCACGACGAACTTCGACGCGCCGACCGCGACGAGACGCTCGATGTGGTCGGCCAGCGCCCCGCGCTCGGGGACCACCTCGGCGGGATCGAGGTCGGGCCGCCGACGCCGCACCTGCTCGCGCACCGCGTCGGGCAGCGGGCCGTTGCGGTAGGCGATCAGCGCGCCGAAGTGCTCGGGATCGATCCACCGTCCGTGGGCCTCGGCCTCCTGGAGGATCGTCTCGATCCCGGTACGCACCTCGTCGACCGTGGCGAACGAGGGCAGCCAACCGTCCCCCAGTCGGCCGACCCGGCGCAGCTCCGAGGGAGCGATGCCACCGAGCCACACGTCGATCCGGTCCTGCAGCGGTGTCGGCCGGACCGAGACCCCGCGGCAGTCGTAGAACTCACCTCGATGGTCCACGACCTCCCCGCTCCAGAGGCGTCGCAGCAGCGGCAGCGCCTCGTCGAAGCGGCCTGCCCGTTCCTCCCGGCGCACCCCGAAGGCGGCCTGCTCCACCGGGTCGGCGACGCCGAGCCCGAAGGCGGGGAGGAGCCTGCCGCCCGAGAGGCGGTCGAGGGTCGCGAGCTCCTTGGCCAGCACGACAAGATGGCGTCCGGGCAGGACCAGCACGCTGGTGCCGAGCTTCAGCCGCGTCGTGCGACCGGCCGCGAAGGCCAGGCCGGCGATGGGGTCCGGTCCGTCACCGGAGAGCCGCTCACTGAGCCACAGCGAGTCGAAGCCCAGCCGCTCCAGCTCGTCCACCACGCCGGCGAACCGCGGTGCGTCGTTGGCCAGGGTGCGGGCGCCGAGCCCGACGCCGATGCGGATCTTCATGCGCGGACGGTATCGCCCGCCGTCGCGCCGGCCGTAGGCTGCGCGGCCATGGCTGAGGTGGAGATCGGGGATCTGTTCCGGCTCGACGGTCGCGTCGCCATCGTGACCGGTGCATCGAGCGGACTCGGTCGGCGGTTCGCCCGGGTGTTGCACGCAGCGGGAGCCTCGGTGGTGCTCGCGGCCCGTCGGCGGGACCGCATCGAAGCGCTTGCGGCTGCGCTCGACCGGGCGATCGCCGTGCCCACCGACGTGAGCGATGCCTCCGATCGCGAGCGTCTGCTCGAGCGGACGATCGGAGCCTTCGGGCGGGTCGACGTGCTCGTGAACAACGCGGGCATCGGCTCTCCGATGCCCGCTGAGGAGGAGCCGGTCGAGTGGTTCGCACAGGTGATGGACGTCAATGTCACCGCGCTGTTCGCGCTCAGTCAGCTCGCCGGACGCCGGATGATCGAGCAGGGTCACGGCTCGATCATCAACATCGCCTCCATCCTCGGCCTCGTCGCCTCGGCGCCGATCAAGCAGGCCAGCTATGCGGCGTCGAAGGGCGCGGTCGTGAACCTGACCCGCGAGCTGGCCGTCCAGTGGGCACGGCGTGGGGTGCGGGTGAACGCCATCGCGCCGGGTTGGTTCCCGAGCGAGATGACCACCGAGATGTTCACCGACGAGGATTCCATGGCGTACCTCCGTCGCAACGCCCCGATGGCTCGCGGTGGCGAGGAGCACGAGCTCGACGGCGCGCTGCTGTTCCTCGCCAGTGAGGCGTCCTCGTACGTGACCGGTCAGGTCCTCGTGGTCGACGGTGGCTGGACGGCTCGCTGAGCGGTGAGCGGCGAGCACCGGCCCGTGGTCAGCGCCCGGGAGCTCGCCGCCGTGACCCGGCGGTGGAGGCGAACCGGTGACGGGAGCCCGGCTCGCTACGCTGGCCGACCCATGTCGACGGCACGCTGGAAGCACGTGCTGGCCGCGTCGATCGCGACGCTGATGCTGGTGGCCGCCGCGTGCGCGGACCCACCCGAGCCGGAGGTGCTGGAGCCCGGGCCCGCCGAGCAGCCGGCGCCCAGCGGTCCCCGCAATGGTGGCCGCCTCGTGCTGGCGCTCGAAGCCGATCCCGGTGATCTGCTCCCGGGTGCGCATCCCTGGGACTCGGCCACGCTGCAGGTCGGGCGCGCGGTCTTCGATCGCCTGGCCGACTACAGCGACACCTACGGGATCCAGCCGAGCCTGGCCGAGTCGATCACCGCGAACGCGGACTTCACCGAGTGGTCCATCACCGTGCGGCCGGGCGTCGTGTTCCACGACGGCACCCCGCTCGACGCGGAGGCGCTGCGAGCCAACCTGGAGGCCCAGCGCGCCAGCCCGGTCTCGGCTGCGTTGCTGCGGCCGGTTCGAGCGGTGTTCGTCACCGGCCCGCGCACGGTCAACGTCCGGACCCGGGCGCCCTGGTCGACCTTCCCACACGTCCTCACCACGCAGGTGGGGTTCGTCGCGTCGCCGTCGAGCCTCGCGGCGAGCGACGGGGGGAGTCGGCCCGTGGGCACCGGTCCGTTCAAGGTTCGCGAGCGCGAACCCGGGTCGTCGCTGCTGCTCGCCAAGAGCTCGACCTACTGGCGCGACGGGCTTCCCCGGCTCGACGAGATCGACGTGCGGGTGATGCCCGACGGGGCGTCGCGGGTGCGGGCCGTCGAGGAGGGTCGGGTCGACCTCGCGCTGGTCGACGACCCGGTGCTGCTGTCGCGGGCTTCGACGCGCGTCGACGAGGACGGCACCCAGGTGGTCGCCGATCTTGAGGGGGAGGCCCCGAAGCTCACCGCGGTGCTCAACGCCGGCCGGATGCCGTTCCTCGACTTCAGCGCCCGCAAGGCGGTCGGCTTCGCGACCGATCGGGCCGAGCTCGTCGGCGACGGTGACCGTGGGTTCGTGAGGTGGGCCCGAGGGCCGGTGGTCGACACGTCGCTCTGGTATGTCGATCCCCCGACCCTCCCGCACAGCTTGGCGGCGGCGGAGACTGAGCTGGCGCGCTACGAGGAGCTCTACGGCACCCCGCTGAGGTTCGACGTGCTGGTGCCCGACGAGCTCGTCATCCGTCGGTTCGCCACCAGGTGGAGCCAACAGCTGCGCGACGCGGGCATCGACGCCCGGTTCCGGGTGCTCCCGGTCGGCGAGGTGACGCAGGCGGCGGCTTCGGGGAGCTTCGACGCGGTGCTGCTCCCGCTGTTCGACACCTGGCACCCCGATCTGTGGTACCCGCGCCTGCACCTGTCGGAGATGACACCGGTGGGTGCTCCCGGCCCCAACCTGGCTCGCTTGGGCTCACCCGGCATCGACGCGTCCTTCGACAGCGCGCGCGCTACCCAGGAGCTGGACCGACAGGTCGACGCCTACCGGGCGATCCAGAACGACGTGGTGACTGGCGCCGCGTACCAGTTCCTCGTCCGGCTGCCCCAGGGGCTGGTGGCGAGCCGTGACGTCCGGGACCTGCTCCGGTGGACCACACCCGCTGGCTCACCCGGGCTCGGCATGGAGCAGGGGACGGTGTCGCTCAGCCAGGTCTGGTTGGGACGCGAGCCGCGGGACGCGGAGTAGCGCCGGGCGTGGTGCGGAGCTGGTCGGTTCCTCTCTGCTGAGCGTTCTGCGCGACGCTGGGCACCATGAGCGAGTTCACCTACGAGGAGCTGTTCCAGCTGGGCCCCGATGACACGCCGTACCGGTTGGTCACGACGGAGGGCGTGTCGACCTTCGAGGCTGCTGGACACCGCTTCCTCAGGGTGGAGCCCGAGGCGCTCACCACCCTCACCCGCGAGGCGATGTGGGACATCGCCCACTACCTGCGTCCCGGCCACCTGGCGCAGCTCGCCTCGATCCTCGATGATCCCGAGGCCTCAGACAACGACCGGTTCGTGGCCCTCGATCTGCTCAAGAACGCCTGCATCTCGGCGGGTCGCGTGCTGCCCATGTGCCAGGACACAGGAACGGCCATCATCAAGGCCAAGAAGGGGCAGTTCGTGCTCACCGCCGGCGGTGACGAGGCAGCCATCGCCAGGGGCGTCTACGAGACCTACCGCGATGCGAACCTCCGCTACTCGCAGATGGCCCCGCTCAGCATGTGGGAGGAGGTCAACACCGGGACCAACCTCCCCGCTGAGATCAGGATCAGCGCCGTCGACGGTGACACCTACAAGTTCCTGTTCATGGCCAAGGGTGGCGGATCGGCGAACAAGAGCCTCCTGTTCCAGGAGACCAAGGCTCTGCTCACCCCATCGCGGCTGATGGCTTTCCTCGACGAGAAGCTGCGCGGGCTCGGTACGGCGGCGTGCCCGCCGTACCATCTGGCGTTGGTCATCGGCGGCACCTCCGCGGAGCTCGCCCTCGAGACCGCAAAGCTGGCCTCAGCCCGGTACCTCGACACGCTGCCCACCACCGGTGACACCTACGGACGGGCCTTCCGTGACCTCGAGCTCGAGGCTCAGGTGCTGAAGCTCACCCAGGGCTTCGGGATCGGCGCCCAGTTCGGTGGAAAGTACTTCTGCCACGACGTTCGGGTGATCCGGCTACCCCGACACGGCGCGTCATGCCCGGTGGCGATCGCCGTGTCGTGCTCGGCGGACCGGCAGGCGCTCGGCAAGATCACCGCGGAGGGGGTGTTCCTCGAGCAGCTTGAGACCGACCCGGCGTCGTACCTGCCGGAGGTCGACGAGTCGGACCTGTCCGATGAGGCGGTCCACATCGACCTCACCCGTCCCATGGACGAGATCCGTGCGGAGCTGTCGAAGCTGCCCGTGAGAACTCGGGTGATGCTCACCGGGCCGATGGTCGTGGCCCGCGACATCGCGCACGCGAAGATCAAGGAGCGGCTCGACGCGGGCGAGCCGCTGCCCGACTACCTGCGCAACCATCCCGTCTACTACGCAGGGCCGGCGAAGACCCCGGAGGGGTACGCGTCCGGTTCGTTCGGTCCCACGACCGCTGGTCGCATGGACGCCTACGTCAACGAGTTCATGGCCGCGGGAGGAAGTCACGTGATGGTGGCGAAGGGCAACCGCTCCAGCCAGGTGACCGACGCGTGCAAGCGGCACGGAGGCTTCTACCTCGGCTCCATCGGCGGTCCCGCGGCCCGACTGGCTCGGGATTGCATCAAGAAGGTCGAGGTCCTCGAGTACCCCGAGCTCGGCATGGAGGCGGTCTGGCGGATCGAGGTGGAGAACTTCCCGGCGTTCGTGGTCGTCGACGACAAGGGCAACGACTTCTTCGCTGAGGTCTCCCGACCCGTCACGCTGCGCCGCTGACTGCGAGAATCGGGGGGTGAGCGAGCACGACCATCTTCCCGTGGAGCTGCCCCATCGCATCGAGCGGGACTCGATGGGTGAGGTCCGGGTACCGGCTGAAGCCAAGTGGGGTGCCCAGACCCAGCGGGCCGTGGCGAACTTCCCGATCTCCGGGCAGCGGATCGAGCCCCGCCTCATCCGGGCGCTGGCCCTGGTGAAGGGCCACGCCGCGCTGGTCAACGCTTCGTTGAAGTCCGTGCCGCAGGTCGACCGGCGGATCGGTAGGGCGATCGCCGAGGCTGCGGAGGAGGTGGCCGCAGGGCTCTGGGATGACCAGTTCCCGGTCGATGTGTTCCAGACCGGATCGGGCACCTCGACGAACATGAACATGAACGAGGTGCTGGCCAACCTGGCCTCCGAGCGGCTCGGCGAGCGGGGAGCCGTGCACCCCAACGACCACGTCAACGCGTCGCAGTCGTCCAACGACGTGTTCCCGACGGCGCTGCACATCGCGGTCACCGAAGGGGTGCTGCGCGACCTGGTGCCGGCTCTCGAGGTGCTGTTCTTCTCGCTGCGACGCAAGGAGCGGGAGCTGCGCGACGTCGTGAAGGCGGGTCGGACGCACCTCATGGATGCCACCCCGGTCACGCTCGGCCAGGAGTTCGGCGGGTACGCCGAGCAGATCCACGCGTCGATCGTCCGGCTGCGGGAAGCCGTGCCGCGCTGTGGGGAGCTGCCGCTCGGCGGCACGGCCGTGGGCACCGGCATCAACGCGCCGAAGCAGTTCGCTCCGAAGGTGATCGCTGCGCTGGCCGAGCGTCTCGCGCTCCCGCTGACCGAGGCCCGCAACCACTTCGCCGCCCAGAGCTCGCGTGACGCGCTCGTGGAGATGTCGGGGGAGCTGCGCACCCTCGCGGTCGCGCTGATCAAGATCGCCAACGACCTGCGCTGGATGGCGAGCGGTCCGCGTGCCGGGCTGGCCGAGATCGCCCTGCCCGACCTGCAGCCGGGCTCGTCGATCATGCCGGGAAAGGTCAACCCGGTGATCCCCGAGGCGGTCACCCAGGTGGCGGCGCAGGTCATCGGCAACGACGCTGCCGTGGCCTTCGGTGGCTCGCAGGGAAACTTCGAGCTCAACACCTACATGCCGATGATGTCGCGCAACCTGCTCGAGTCGATCCGTCTGCTCACCAACGTGAGCGAGCTGCTCGCCAGGCGCTGTGTCGACGGCATCCGGGCTGACGTCGAGCGTCTGCGGCGGTACGCGGAGGCCTCGCCGGCCGTGGGCACCGTCCTCAGCCCCTACATCGGCTACGAGGCCGCCGCCGAGGTGATCCGTGAATCGGTCCGCAGCGGCCGCAGCATCCGGGATATCGTGCTCGAGCGGGGGTTGATGCCGGTGGAGCAGCTCGACCGGGTGCTCGACGTCCTCGCCATGACCAGGGGCGGGATCATCCGAGGTGACTGAGTTGGCTGAGGTGGCCGGGCGCGGGCGGACCGGTCGGGCGGGCAGGGCCGTCGACGCGTGATGTCAACGCGTGATGTCCTTGACGCGAACGCGTGATGTCCTTGACACGTGAGTGGCCGCGTGAGTGGCCGGCTCAGCGTTCTCAGCCGAGCGCAGGGGTCCCCACGTAGGGGGAGGGATCGCCAGTCTCGGGGATCACCGGTCGTCGCCAGCTCATCCGGTCGGCGAGGTTCTCGGCGACCGCACGCCACTCGTCGGGCTCCCAGCCCTCCGCTTTGGCCTCGATCTGGTTGGCCTGGTTGATGTGCACGAGCGCGGGGAGGCGCTCGAGCCCGAGGTTCTTCACTGCCAGCCGGTCGGGGTCGACGAAGGTGAGCAGCTCGTGTGCCCAGGGGCCGAGGAACGTCGCCGCCTCCTCGTCACCGCAGGTGAGGAGGAAGGCGGTGCGGCAGTCCGCTTCGGCGAAGTGCTGCAGGATCCGACCTGCGGTGTCGAGCAGCCAGGCGCTCTCGTAGGTGTAGGGGTCGAGCACGACGAGCGCGAGGTGGAAGGTGGTGGTCCACTCCTCGAGAGGGCGCGTCTCGCCGCCCAGAACCTTGAGGGGGGTGTCCGGCGGAACGTCGATCGGCACGGGCGAAGAACGTAGCGTTCGCGCCCCCCGCCGACCACTTCGCTAGCGTCAGTGCCCGGAAGAGAGGAGCCTCGGTCATGGGTCCGGAGTCGTTCGCCTATCGCGTCGTGTACCTGTTGCACCTCCTCGCGGTCATCGTGGGGTTCGGTTCAACGTTCGTCTGGCCGCTGCTGGCCGCCAGAGCCCGACAGCAGGAGCCCCGGGTCGCCTCGGCCATGAGCAGGGTGGCGTTCCAGGCCGGCCAGGTGCTGAGCACCCCGTTCATCTGGGCCGCGGGCGCGTTCGGGGTTGTGCTCGTCGTCTTGAGCGACGAGACGTGGAAGTTCTCCGACACCTGGATCTCGATCGCGTTCCTCCTTTTCTTCGCCGCTGCGCTGTTCTCGGCCTTCGTGGCCACCCCGAACAACCGGGCCATGGTGGCCCTCCAGGAGAAGCTCGCATCTGGCGAGGTCGCACCGTCACCAGGGGGTGGCCCACCCGCCGAGGTGCTCGAGCTGCAGGCGCGTGGCAGGCGGGCGGGCATGTACGGCGGGGTGCTCCATCTGATCTTCTTGCTCATGATGATCGACATGATCTGGAAGCCCGGCAGCTAGGGCCGAGCCCCGGGAACCGGCCCACGGACATGGGTGGGCCGGTAGAAAGGACCCGTGCATCCGATCGAGCGGCTCCGCTACGTGGCCCGGGCCTCCGGCGCAGCGCAGGAGCTGCTCGTGCAGGAGACGGCCCGGGCGCTGGCGGCGTTCAGCGATGACCCGCACGCGCTGGTCACCGCATGTCGTCGCATCGTGGCCCGTCAACCCACGTCGGGGCCGCTGCTGTGGTTCACCGCCCGGGTGCTCACCGCAGGCGATCCGCTGAGCGAGATCTGGGAGGCGTCGGGCCTGGTCGCCGCCGACCCCACGGCCGGGCAGCTGGCGCACGCGCTCCCCGAGGGTGCCAGGCTGGTGGTGCTGGGCTGGCCGGGCACCGTCGGCGACGCTCTCGTCCGCCGGGGTGACCTCACGGTGCTGGTGGTCGACGTGCTGGGGGAGGGATCGGGGCTGGTGCGTCGCCTGCTCGACGCGGAGGTCGAGGCGGTCGACGTGCCGCTGTCGGCGTTGGGCTCGGCGGTCGCCGGCGCGGAGCTGGTGCTGCTCGAAGCCACAGCGATCGGGCCGGTCGAGGCGCTGGCGGTGAGCGGATCGCTCGCAGCGGCCGCCGTCGCTCGGCACCTGCGGGTGCCGGTGTGGTTGGTGGGCGGTGTGGGGCGACTCCTGCCGCAGCGCATGTGGGAGGGGCTGCGCGCCAGAGCGGTCGATGCCGTCGAACCCTGGGAGGCGGAGGACGAGGTGCTCCCACTCGACCTGGTCGACCGCATCGTCGGACCGGCGGGCCCTGAGACGGTTGAGCAGGCGCTCAGGCGCACGGACTGTCCGGTGGCGACCGAGCTGTTCAGAGGTGATGTGCTCTGAGGGTGTCCGTGGGCCGTCAGGGTCGGGCGGGCGAGGAAGCGACGCACGAGCGCGAAGCGATGTGAAGAGATGACGAAAGCAGCGGAGAGGAGCACGAGGAGCGATGCCCAAGCGACGTGACCTGATCAGGATGACCGACGAGGAGGTGCAGGCCTTCCTGCGCGAGCGGCAGACGATGAACATCGCCACCATCGGCCCTGACGGGAACATCCACCTGGTGGCCATGTGGTACGGCTTCCTGGACGGAAACCCCGCCTTCGAGACGTTCGCCAAGAGCCAGAAGGTGTTGAACCTCCGGCGCGACCCGCGGATCACCGCGCTGGTCGAGGACGGTGACCGCTACGAGAACCTCCGCGGTGTTGAGATCGTCGGCAAGGCGGTGATCCACGAGGACCCGGAGACGCTGATCCAGGTCGCCAAGGACGTCGTCACGCGCTACTGGACCCCGGCGACCGAGGAGGAGGCCGAGGTGATGGCGCAGGCGCTGGCGAACAAGCGGGTGGCCGTCGAGATCATCCCTGAGAAGATCGTGTCGTGGGATCACCGCAAGCTCGGCGGCACCTACTGACCGCCCTTTGGCCAGCCCGCCGCCAACGCCCTCCGACGCTTCATGGATCCGCGGTCATCAACCGCGTGCTCATGAGCGGTTCGGGAACCACCGCCCGGTTCATGGATCCGCGGTCATGGTCCGCGTGCTGGTGAACGGTTGGGGGGCCTCCGCCGAACTGTTCATGGATCCGCGGTCATGGCCCGCGTGCTCATGAACGGTTCGGGAATCACCGCCGAACTGTTCATCGATCCGCGGTCATGCACCGCGCCCTCATGAACAGTTCGGGGGAGGGGAGCGAGCGGTGAGTACGGGGAAGCGGGGTCCGAGCCTTGCCGGCATGGTGTTCATGGGGTTGGCGGCGGACGCCGTCCGGCTGGCAGCGATCGGAGCGTTCGACCGCGACGACCTTGCAGCTGACCTCGCCGAGCTCCGCGCCGCCGGGTTCACCGAGGAGGCGAAGGTCATCGAGTTGGCTGCCAGCAACCGGGACGCTGCACTTCTCCTCCTTCCCCCTACCGGGCGAATGCTGGCTGCAGCGAGGTTCGTAGTCCTGGTTGCGGCCGTGGCCGGGCTTGTCCTCGAGCCATGGCTTGCAGCGGTGCCGCCGGTCGGAGCGCTGGTGTGGCTGGTGCGGTGGTATCGGGCTCGCCGGCGGGGGCTGAGCGATGAGGAGGCCAGGGTCATCCGTCGCTGGTTCCGGCTGTGCCTCGTGTCCATCTCCCCCGATGTCAAGAACGCGGCCGGCCTCGTGGCCGGGTTCGGTGCCCTCCTGGCCGCCATGGCTGTGCTGGCTGGTGCTCCGCTCGTCGCAGTCGGGGTGCTCCTCATCTCGGTCACTCCTCTCGCCGTCATCAGGCTCATCGGCGGACTGGCGACTCCTGAGGTGGGGTCGCCAGTCGTGCGAGGTGCCATTCCCTCAACCTCGGCCGCGGGCGGCGGGCGCGATCGGGCACTCATCGAGCACCTCCGGTCTCGTGACGTCCGCGTTCCGCTCGTGGTGGATCGGCCGAGGCTGTTGTTCGCGGGTATGCCAGCGGTGCTGGCAGGGATCTCGGCCGTGTTCCTGCTGTTCCAGGGGCGGAACGCTGCGGTTTGGAGCGCGGCGTTCCTCGTGGTCGCTGTGATGTTGGCGAGCCGAGCCGCGACAACCCGACTCGAGCTGAATGAGTCGTCGATTCGTGACAAGACGCTGATCCGCACCAGGGTTTTCCCCTGGAGTGCGGTGCACGAGGTCCGGGTCAAGGACGACGGTGAACTGAGGGCTCGACTCGAGATCGTGACCTCTCAAGGTGCCACTCATACGCTCTGGAGCGGACCGTCGAGCGAGCCGCTCTTGCTCGAACTGCTCGCCGTCGGACGAGCGCTCGCGGCAGGCCCCCCGCCGCCTGGCCGACTCAAGCGCATGGGGGCGGCGCTGATCACGGTGATCCTCGTCACCTTCGCGAGCCTCACGACGCTCTCGGCCCTGGCCGCACCGTTCGTCGAGCCCGTCGTCGAGGTTGACCCCGCCCGGGTCCCGCCGGGAACGGACCTGCACGTCCTCGTCGACTCGGCGGGCCGCCCGCGCTCCGGGCCGCGCATGCACTGCCCCTCGCTCGTCGAACGCCTCTCGGGTGAGGACGTGGCGGTGTGCGCTGCGGGCACGAGACAGTCGGTCATCGGTCTGGCGGTCACCGCGACGCTTTCCGCGGGCGCGTGGGTACTCGTGGGATGGCGAGGTCGTCGCCGACGCCGGTCGCTGGCCGACGTGGGACCAATGCCATGGACTCCACCGGGACCGCAGTAGCAGGGTCTTTCCGAGTGGGGAGCACCCGCCACCGCCGAACTGTTCATGGATCCGCGGTCATGGCCCGCGTGCTGGTGAACGGTTCGGGGGTCACGGCCGAACTGTTCATGGATCCGCGGTCATGGCCCGCGTGCTGGTGAACGGTTCGGGGGCAAGGGGTAGGGTGCGCGTCCATGGGTGAGCTCATCGACTTTCCGAGCAACGGCCACACCTGCTCCGGCTACCTCGCCATCCCGGATGGCGGCAGCGGTCCGGGGGTGATCGTGATCCAGGAGTGGTGGGGCCTGGTGCCGCACATCAAGGACGTCTGCGACCGGTTCGCCGCCGAGGGCTTCGTCGCTCTCGCCCCCGACCTCTACCACGGTCGGCAGACCACCGAGCCTGACGAGGCCGGCAAGCTGATGATGACGCTCAACCTCGAACAGGCCGGCAAAGACCTCTCCGGAGCCGTCGACCACCTGCTGTCGCTCGACGCCGTGACCAGCGAGGGGGTCGGCGTCATCGGCTTCTGCATGGGTGGTGGCCTCGCACTGCTGCTCGGCACCATGCGCCCCGACGCGGTGGTGGCCATCGCGCCCTTCTACGGGGTGATCCCCTGGGAGGCCGCAGCACCCGACTGGTCGAAGCTCAACGCGAAGGTGCGCGGACACTTCGCTGAGCTCGACGCGTTCTTCCCACCCGAGAAGGTGCGGGCACTCGAGCAGGAGCTGGTGGCTCTCGGCAAGGACGTCGAGCTGGTGGTCCACCCCGGTGTCGACCACGCGTTCTTCAACGACACCCGACCAGAGGTGCACCATCCCGAGACCGCCGAGAAGGCCTGGCGGGACACGGTCGCGTTCTTCCGCGAGACGATCCGCTGAGCGCGTCCGATCCTGTCCTTCGCTATCTCGAGCTGGGACTGCGGCTCGGGCGGCACGTCGACGGCTTCGTCGACGCCTACTACGGGCCGGCTGAGCTTCGGGCACGGGTCGAAGCCGAGCCGCTGCGCCCCCCGGCCGTGTTGGTGGCCGACGCCGCCGCGCTCATCGCCGATCTCGACGCGGGAGTCGGCACCGGTCCCGGCGCGGACGGCCTGAGCGCGACCCGACGGCGCTGGCTGCGAGACCAGCTGGTCGGCCTGCACACCAGCGCTCGCAAGCTGGCGGGGGAGGCCATCCCCTACGGCGAGGAGGTCGAGCTCTGCTACGGCGTGCGGCCCTCCCCGGTGCCTGAGGAGGTGCTGGCGGCCGCGCACCGTCGCCTCGACGAGGTCCTGCCGGGGAGCGGAGCGTTGCCCGAGCGCTACATCGCCTGGCGGGAGGCGCACGCCATCGATCCCGACCGCATCGAGCCGGCGCTGCGCTCCCTCGCGGAGGACTTTCGGGAGCGGACTCGGCGGCTGTTCGGCCTCCCGGAGGGCGAACAGGTCGATTGGGAGCTGGTGACCGATCGCCCGTGGTCAGGCTTCAACTACTACCTGGGCGGCCTTCGCAGCCGGGTGGCGATCAACGTCGACCTGCCGGTGCTGTCCCTGTCGCTCGCACAGCTCGTGGCCCACGAGGCCTACCCGGGTCACCACACCGAGCACACCCGCAAAGAGGTCGGTCTCGTCCGTCGGCGTGGACAGCTGGAGGAGACGATCTTCCTCGTCGGCACGCCTCAGTGCCTGCTCGCCGAGGGGCTTGCCGATCTCGGGATCGAGGTCCTGGCGGGTCCACAGCCCGAGTCGGTGATCGCCGAACATCTTCGACCCCTCAGGATCCCCTACGACGCCGAGGTGGTGGCCGCGGTTGCCGAGGCCGGTGAAGCGCTCGGGGCGGTGCGGGCGAACGCAGCCTGGCTCCTCCACGAGGAAGGCCGCCCAGTCGACGAGGTCGTCTTGTATCTCGAGCGGTGGGCGCTGCTGCCGAAGGTCCGGGCGGAGAAGGCGGTGGAGTTCCTCACCGACCCGCTGTGGCGCGCGTACATCTCCTGCTACGTCGAGGGGCTGCCTCTCTGCCGTCGCTTCGTTGACGGCGACCCGGCCCGCTTCGAGCGGTTGCTGAGCGAGCAGCTGGTTCCAGCTGATCTGGCGTTGTGACCCGGCATCCGATCGAGCCTCCGGGCGTGGCTAGATTGCGGGAAAGAGAGTGCGGCCGGGTCCGGCCGCGAGCGCTGGGAGGGAACCCATGAAGACCAAGCTGACCCTGGTTGGCGGAGCGGCGCTCCTCGCGTCGACGTTCGCGCTGGGAAGCCCGGCGAGCGCCGGGATAACGACGTTCCTCACCGTTGTGAAGGACGTCGAGGGCACCCCCCCGGCCGACGCCGAGTTCGTGATCGAGGTCACCTGCGTCCTCACCGACCTCCCCGTCCCCACCGGGCTCCTCGACGAGCAAGGTGGCCTGGCAGCGGCGGGTGACGACACCTCGCCCTACTACGGCGACACCTTCACCTTCGGCCCGGACGGCGGCGAGGAGTCCCTCCCGATCCCGGGGCCGTCGGAGTGCACGATCACCGAGACCGATGACGGTGGTGCCGACGACGTGATCGGAGGTGAGCAGACGGTGACCTTCAGCGATCCCGAGAGCCAGACGGTGACCGTGACCAACGTGTTCAACGCCGAAACGACGACCATCGCCCCGACCACCTCGGCTCCGGCGTCGACTTCGACGACCGCGGCTGCGGCGGCGACCACGGCGGCCCCCCGCTTCACCGGTTGATCATCGCCGGCCCCGGCGATTTCGACCCGTGCCGCCCGTCCCTCTAGGGTCGGGCGGCACGCACCGTTTTGGCCCCGACACTGGTGGGAGGCAGCCCGATGCGCAACCCCAAGGACTTCTTCCGGCCCCTCGCCGTGGGCGCGCCGGCACCCCTGCGGGAGATCCCGTTCCGGCCCTCGCGGATGATCCACTTCTTCGACCCGAGCAACGAGAAGATGGTGGCCAAGCTGCCCGAGCTGGTGGGCCGGGTCGACGTGCTGCTCGGCAACCTCGAGGACGCCATCGCTGCCGACCGCAAGGAGGCCGCCCGGGAGGGGCTGGTGAAGGTCGGCCGGGAGGTCGACTTCGGCGAGACCCAGTTCTGGACCCGCATCAACAGCCTCGACTCACCCTGGGTGCTCGACGATCTGCTGACGATCGTGCCTGCGATCGGCGACCGTCTCGACGTGATCATGATCCCCAAGGTCGAAGGCGCAGAGGACATCCACTACGTCGACCGCCTTCTCGCCCAGCTCGAGGCCCGAGCAGGGCTCGAGCGGCCCCTGCTGGTGCACGCCATCCTCGAGACCGCCCGAGGCGTCGCCAATGTCGAGGAGATCTGCGCGGCGAGCCCCCGCATGCAGGGGCTGTCGCTGGGGCCGGCCGATCTGGCCGCCGACCGGCGCATGAAGACCACGCGGGTGGGTGGGGGCCACCCCGGTTACCTGGTGCGCGAGGACCCGAACCCCGACGATCCCGACGCGCCCCGGGCCACCTTCCAGCAGGATCTGTGGCACTACACGGTGGCCCGCATGGTCGACGCCTGCGTCGCCAACGGCATCTACCCCTACTACGGCCCCTTCGGGGACATCCGCGACACGGTCGCCTGCGAGGACCAGTTCCGCAACGCCTTCCTGCTCGGCTGCGTGGGGGCATGGAGCCTGCACCCGGTGCAGATCGACATCGCCAAGAAGGTGTTCTCCCCCGATCCGGCCGACGTGGCCTGGGCCAAGCGGGTCATCGCCGAGATGGGCGACGGGACCGGCGCGGTGATGATCGACGGGAAGATGCAGGACGACGCCACGGTCAAGCAGTGTCGGGTCATGGTGGATCTGGCCACCGCTCTCGCCGCCCGTGACCCGCAGCTGGCCGAGGCCTACGGGCTCTGACCCCCGCCATCCGATCCGTGATCGACCCGGAGGTGTCCACCATGTCTGACGATCTGCGTCCCCGGCGCTCGGTGCTCTACATGCCCGGCGCGAACGAACGGGCCCTGGAGAAGGCCAAGACCCTGCCTGCTGACGCCCTGATCCTCGATCTCGAGGACGCGGTCGCCCCCGACGCGAAGGCCGAGGCCCGTGACCGGGTCTGTGCGGCGGCGGCATCCGGCGAGTACGGCTCGCGGGAGATCACCATCCGGGTCAACGGGCTCGACACACGCTGGCACGCGGACGACGTGCGTGCAGCGGCCCAGGCCGGCCCGGCCGCGGTGGTGGTGCCGAAGATCAACTCGGCTGCTGATGTTGCTGCGGTCGAGCGGGCGCTCGAGGCTGCCGGCGCCCCCGACCACACGCGCATCTGGGCCATGGTCGAGACCCCGGTGGCGATGCTGCGCGCGCACGAGATCGCCACCTCCTCCGAGCGGCTGGCCGTGCTGGTGATGGGCACCAACGACCTCGCCAAGGAGCTGCATGCCGAGCACGTGCCCGGCCGCCAGCCGCTGCTCACCGGGCTCGGCCTGTGTCTGTTGGCGGCCAGGGCAGCCGGTAAGGTCATCCTCGACGGGGTCTACAACGACATCCGTGACGAGGCCGGCTTCGAGGCCGAGTGCGTGCAGGGCCGCCAGATGGGCTTCGACGGCAAGACGCTCATCCATCCGTCCCAGCTCGAGCCGTGCAACCGGATCTTCGCCCCCAGCGACGAGGAGATCGCCGCCGCTCGGGAGATCATCGAGGCCTTCGAGGAAGCCGAGCGTGAGGGTCGAGGCGTGGTGACCGTGAACGGTCGCATGATCGAGAACCTCCACGTCGAGCAGGCCCGCCGCACCCTCGCCATCGCCGAGGCCATCGCCGCGATGCGCTGAGGTCACCGGTCGGCCGCGATGCGCTGAGGTCACCGGTCGGCCGCGATGCGCTGAGGTCACCGGTCGCCACCGCCCCGCGGGCTCAACCACCCGTGTGACCGGACCCACCTTTGACCGGGTGGGTCCGCGGTGGGCGGTCGATCGGGCGAGCGGGCTACCGGGCGTTGTCCACCAGGCGGCGGGCGATGACCTTGAGGCAGAGCGTCTCGTCGGCGCCCTCGAAGATCGACAGCACGCGGGCGTCGACGAAATAGCGGCTGACGTTGTACTCCTCGGCGTACCCGAAGCCGCCGTGGATCTGCATCGCCTCCCTGGTGACCCACTCCGCGGCCCTGCACACGTAGGCCTTCACCATCGACGCCTCGAGCTGGCCCTCACCGCGGGCCATCAGCCTGGCCACCTCGTAGGAGAACTGGCGGCCGGCCTGGATCAGGAACGCCATGCGCCCGAGCTTGGCCCGGGTGAGCTGGTAGTCGGCGATCGGGTGGCCGAAAACGACGCGGTCCTTCGCATACTGGAGGGCCTCCTCGTACGCCGCCTGCATGACCCCGACCGCTCGCGCCGCGGTCTGCAGCCGGCCGTTCTCGAAGCCGGCCATCTGGTAGTAGAAGCCCTTGCCGAGGCCGCCTTCGAGACCCACCTGGTTCTTGGCGTCAACGAACCAGTTGTCGAAGGCGATCTCGTACGAGTGCATGCCCCGGTAGCCGATCGTGTCGATCGGGCGGCCTTCCATGCGGCCGCCGCCCTCCTGCTCGAAGAGGAACCCGTGGCCATCGCCGACGGGTTTGGGGACGATGAACATCGACAGTCCCCGGTGCGCCTTCGAACGGTCGGGGTCGGTCCGGGCGAGGAGCATCAGCACGTTGGCCCGCGCCCCGAACGTGCACCAGGTCTTGACCCCGTTGATCAGCCAGCCGTCGCGGGTTGGCCCCTCATTCACCCGGGTCGCCGTGACCTTGATCCCGGCCACGTCGGAGCCGTAGTCGGGCTCCGTGACCGCCACCGCGGCCATCGCCTCCGCGGTGGCGAGCTTCGGCAGCCACTCCCGCTTCTGCTCCTCGGTGCCTCCGGCGAGCAGCGCCCGGGTGAGGATCTCCGGACGGGTGATGAGGGAGCCACCGGCGCCGAGCGAACCGCGGGAGAGCTCCTCGGTGGCCACGACCATGCCGATGTACTCGCTCTCCCCGCCGAGGGAGTAGCCGCCGTACTCCTCGGGGATCGACAGCCCGAACCCGCCCATCTCCGCCAGGCCTTCGATGATCTCCTCCGGGATGTCCGCGTTCGCCCGGTGGATGTGCTCGGCGATGGGACGGAGCTTCTCCTCGGCGAAGCGGCGGAAGGTGTCCTGCACCAGCTCGAAGTCCGGCTCCAGGTGGCGTGGCCCGGGCTCGTCAGCGAGCGAGGCCACGAACGCTGGGTCGCGGTAGGCGGAGACGAACTCCCTGGTGTCGTCCAGCGCCGTGGATGAGACCCCCCACTCGGCTTCGCGGCCGAACACCTTGGCGGCGATCTCGGCGACCGCATCGGCGATGTAGGCGCAGGCGAGCCGGGCCTCGACGTCGCCACGGGCTCCATAGGCCAGCATCGCCCGTCCGGTCTCGACGGCCGCAGCGGCGTGGGCGAGGTCGTAGGCGACCACCTGGTGAGCATCGAGGGAGTCGGAGGCCAGGTGGCGGGTGGCCTGTTCGACGAGGCTGGCGGCGGAGTCGATGACGGCCTTGGCCGCGGTGAGGTCAGCAGCAGCGGTCATGCCCGCAGGTTACCCACGGGTAAGTCGAGCCACCCATTCCACCGTGTACCGGCGTGGGCGCGTGCCGGGAGCGAGCTGACAGGCTCGATCGACGACGACCGCGCAACCCGCCGGCCGCCGGGCGGTCCGGTGCCCAGGGTGCGGACCCGCCGAGAGCTCAAGGCCTGAGCCCGTCCGACGGGAGGTCGGCGCGGGTGAGCAGCTCGCGAAGCGGGGCCCGCGCCCCTTCGTCGCGCAGCCACCGCTCGAGCTCGTCCGCCGGCACCGGGCGGCTGACGAAGTAGCCCTGGGCCCGGTCACAGCCGAGGTCGGCGAGCATCCGCAGCGCCGAGCCGTCCTCCACCCCTTCGGCCACCACGGTCAGGCCGAGGTTGTGACTGAGGTCGATCGTGGAGCGGACGATCGTGAGGTCGCTGTCGTCGCGGGCCATGGTGCCCACGAAGGAGCGGTCGATCTTCAACTGGTCGATGGGCAGGTTCTTCAGGTACGCGAGCGACGAGTAGCCGGTGCCGAAGTCGTCGATGCTGGTGGTCGACCCGAGCGCCTTGATCCGACCCAGGACGTCCATCGCGAGCAGCGGGTCGTCCATCAGCTCGCTCTCGGTGAGCTCCAGCTGCAGCCGGCTGGCCGGCAGACCGACGTCGGCGAGCAGGTCCGCGAGCCAGGGAACCAGCTCGGGGTCGTAGAGGTTGCGCACCGACAGGTTCACCGCGACGCACAGGTCGAGGCCCGACGCGGCCCAGGCGTGCGCCTGGCGGACTGCGTGGTCGACCACCCAGCGGGTCAGCCCGTGGATCGAGCCGGACACCTCGGCCAGCTCGATGAACTCACCAGGGGGCATCATCCCGAACTCGGGGTGCTGCCAGCGAACTAGCGCTTCGACGCTGCGCACCTCGCCGGTGTGCAGGTCGAGCACCGGCTGGTAGTGCAGCACCAGCTCGCCGTCGTCGATGGCCCGCCGCAGCTCGCCGAGCAGCGCGAGGCGCCTGATGCTCGACTGGTCGTGCTCGGGGGAGTACATCGCGATGCCCCCGCCGCCGCGCTTCGCGGTGTACATCGCCACGTCGGCGTGCTGGGCGAGGGTCTCGGCATCGGTCCCGTGCGTGGGCGCGAGCGTGACGCCGATGCTCGCGCTGGTCTGCACGCTGATCCCTCCGAGCTGGAACGGCTGCTCCAGCGCGTCGCGGATGCGCCGCGCGACGTCGAGCGCCCGCTGCTCGCTGACCCCGACCGTCATGAGCACGGCGAACTCGTCACCCCCCAGCCGGGCGATCGTGTCGACATCGCGCAGCACGTGCTGGAGTCGGCGGCTCATCTCGATGAGCAGCTTGTCGCCGTGGTCGTGCCCGAGCGCGTCGTTGACCTCTTTGAACTGGTCGAGGTCCATCATGAGCAGGGCGACGTGCTCGCCGCTGACCTGTGAGTGCTGGAGAGCCTGGCGGAGCCGCTCGTTGAGCAGGGTCCGGTTCGGCAGACCGGTCAACCCGTCATGGAGGGCCTGCCGGCGGAGCACTTCCGCCGCCAACGCCCTGTCGGTCACGTCCTGGAGGCTCAGCCCGACCGCATGCCCCGGCAGCGGGAAGGCGTGAGCGGCGTAGACCTTCTTGGAGGTGCCGAGGCGGAAGTCGTCGACCGTCCACCCCTCCTCGAAGCGGATCACCTCGACGAGGTGGTCCATGAGCTCGTCGGCTTCCGGGAAGCGGATCACCTCCCGGAAGCTCTTGCCGACCGAGGCCGTCGGGTGGACCCCGGTGATCATCGATGCCTCGGGGTTCACTGCGATGAGGGTGAGCGACTCCTCGTCCTCGGGGTCGGTGAGGCGGAAGACGAACAGCGCCAACCTGATCCGGTCGACGAGGTTCATGAGCTGCTCCACCTGCTCCTGGGCCACCTTGCGGTCGGTGACATCGAGCAGCACGCCCCGCACGTGGACGACCCGCCCTTCGCTGTCGGTCTCCACACGCATGCGGTCGTGGACGTGGACCACCCGCCCGTCGGCCGCGATCATCCGGTACTCGAGCTCGCGGTTCTGACCCCTGCGGATCGCCTCGCGGTACGCCTTGGCGGCTTCGAAGCGGTCGTCGGGGTGCACCACACGACCCCAGAACCCGGGCTGTCGCCACTCGCTCGCCGGGTAGCCGAGGATCTCCTCCGCCCGCCGGTTCACGTAGAGCCTCGAGGGGTTCCGGCTGACCTGCTCCCACACGACGGCATCGATGCCGCCCATGAGCTCGGCGTAGCGCTCGCGCACCCGCCGTTCGACCTCCGACACGCTGCCGACGACGAGGATGATGAAGGCGCCCGCCACCAGGTAGATGAGGTACACGGGCACCGCGTCGTGGGTTCGCGTGAGCGCCGTGACCACGCCGGCACCGATGGCGCCCAGCACCGCGGACTGCGCCGCCACCCGCCGGCCGAACGCCACGGCGCTGGTGGCGTTGATCGCGAGCATCACCACGAGCAGGGGGATGGCGAGCTCAGGGGCGAAGGCGAGCACGCCGACCGCGACAACCTGGTCGGTGTAGGCGACCGTGTTGGGCAGCACCCCCCTGCGGTGCAGCAGCAGGTCGTAGGCGGCGTTGTAGGGCACGACGAGGAAGACGGCGATCGCCGCCACCCACCAGTGGTTGCGCCCGGCTGCGGGGGTGGTGGCGAGGAGGGCCGCGGCGATGATCGCGAGGTAGCGGGCACGGATGACCATGCGCCACAGCTCGATCTGGCGGTCTCGCGCCTCGAAGAAGGCCGCGTCGGTCGACCACTCCTCCTCGATCCCGCTTGAAGGCATCCTCTCCTCATCGGCACCGGCGGCACGCCGCTGAACCGAATCCTGGCAGCGGGCGGTGCTTTCCGGGGTGACCCGCAATGGCCCGCGCCGACGGGGTTGCCGTACGCTCGCTCCGGTCAGAACCGACCGTTGATCCGTCGAGGTGAGATCCGTGACCGTGCTCGACCGTCCATTCGGCCGCTACTACGAGGACTTCGAGGTCGGCGACGTCTACCGGCACTGGCCCGGCAAGACGATCACCGAGTACGACGACCATCTGTTCTGCATGCTCACGATGAACCACCACCCGCTGCACACCAACGAGTGGTTCGCCCAGAACGAGACCGTGCACAAGCGGAACGTGGTGGTCGGCAACCTCGTGTACTCGCTCGTGCTCGGCATGAGCGTTCCCGACGTGAGCGGATCGGCGGTCGCGAACCTCGAGATCGAGACGTTGAAGCACGCCAAGCCGACGTTCCACGGCGACACCATCTACGCGGTCACCCGGGTGCTGGAGAAGAAGGAGACCTCGGACGGCAAGCGGGGTGTGGTGAAGGTCGAGACGAAGGGCATCAACCAGCGTGGCGAGGAGGTCTGCTACTTCGTCCGCAAGGTGATGGTCTGGAAGCGGGACTTCGCGCCGCCACGACAGCTCCCCTACGACGACTCTGTCTTCGAGTGAGCAGGTCGACCTCTCCGGTGGCCCTCGAGCCGGTGGGTGCGACTGGCCTCCAACGGAGGGCTCGGAGCTGAGCGTTCGCTCGCTGGTCGCCGTCCGCTCCCGGCTCCTGCGCTGGGGTGACGACCAACGCCGGGACCTCCCGTGGCGACGCACCCGCGACCCATGGGCGATCCTGGTCTCGGAGCTGATGCTCCAGCAGACGCAGGTGCGTCGGGTGATCCCCCGGTACGAGGCGTTCCTGGACCGCTACCCGACGCCGGAGGCCTGCGCGGGGGCGGAGGTCGCCGACGTGGTGCTGGACTGGGCCGGTCTCGGCTACAACCGCCGGGCGGTGAGCCTCCGGCGGGCCGCGACGCAGGTGGTGCGCGACCACGGCGGGGTGGTGCCCGACACGCTCGACGCGCTGCTCGCGCTCCCGGGCATCGGTCCCTACACGGCCCGGGCCGTTCTGGCGTTCGCCTTCGAGCGCGACGTCGGTGTGGTCGACACGAACGCGGCCCGGGTGCTCGCCCGGGTCGCCGGCCGGTCGCTCGGTCGCGGTGAGGTTCAGCAGCTGGCGGACCGGTCGGTCCCCGAGGGTGAGGGCTGGCGTTGGAACCAGGCCGTGTTGGATCTCGGCGCCACCGTGTGCGTCAGCCGCCGCCCGCGCTGCGACGCCTGCCCGGTGCGCCGGGCGTGTGCGTGGCATGCCGCGGGGTGCCCGCAGCCGGATCCGGCTCGGGGATCGGCGGGGGTGTCGGGACCCCAGTCGCGCTTCGAGGGCTCCGATCGGCAGGGGCGGGGTCGTCTCGTGGACGCACTCCGTCGGCACGGGTCCGTGCCGGCGTCGAAGGTCGCCGCCATCGCGGGTTGGCCCGAGGATCCGGATCGGGCAGCCCGGGTCGTCGCCTCGCTAGTGCGTGACGGGCTCACCGCCGTCGGCCCCGATGGGCAGCTGGTGCTGCCTCGGGAGCCGTCGGAGCGGAGCGGCGTCAGGACGTGAGGAACTCGAGGATCGTCGCGTTGACCCGCTCGGGCTGCTCGTACTGGAGGAAGTGGCCGGCGCCGTCGATCAGCTCCACCTTCGAGCCCTCGGCGTTGAACACGCGCTCGAGCGCGGCGCGATCGGGACAGGGCATGCACCCGTCGTCGGTGCCGTGGAGGTACAGCATCGGGATGCTCGGCACCTGGAAGGTGGCCGCCTGCACGTCCGCGATCGCCGGGTCCTGATCGACCCCACCGAGGGTCTGGCGGTAGTAGGAGAGCGCAGCGGTGAGGTTCGCGGGATCGCGCAGTGCATCCTTCACCCGCGGTAGGTGCGGGCTGGCGTCCAGGCCGGGCGACCAGTCGGCCCAGAGACGGTCGAGGAAAGCCAGGTCGTTCATGGCCACCGCGACGTCCGAGAGCGGGTTGCAGAAGAAGAACTGGTACCAGAAGCGCTGCTTGAGGTTGTCGTAGTCGAGCAGCGCAGGGGCCATCACCTCCGCAGGGGGGACGCTCGCGGCGACGGCGCAGCGCCACCGGTCGGAGGCGTGGGTGGCGGCACCGTAGGCGGCGAGGGCACCCCAGTCGTGGCCGATCAGCACCGCGGCGGCGTCGCCGCCGAGCGCTTCGTGCAGGGCGATCGCGTCGAGGGCCAGCACCCCTGTCTGGTAGCGACCGTCGGCTGCGGTCGAGGTCGGGGCGTAGCCGCGCATGAACGGCGCGACCGCGTGGAACCCGGCTCCGGCCAGATCGGTGAGCAGGGCCTCCCAGCCCCACGCGCTGTCGGGGAAGCCGTGCAGGCACAGCGCGAGCGGGCCGTCGCCCGCTTCGAGGTAGGCGAAGTCGACGTCGTTGGCCCGCACCTGTCCTTGGTGGATCTCGCTCATGACCGGGGGACCCTACCCGCTGTCCAGCCGTGGACCCGCGCTGAGAAACATGTCACTTTTGAGGACGGCGACCGGCGCCGATGACTAGCCTCAGAGGCCACTTCCGCAGGGGTCTGCGGCGCGCCGGAGCCGGGGGGTGAAGCGTCGGTGAACGTGACGTTCCATGGTGTGCGTGGCTCGACACCATGCTCGTGCGAAGCGAACCGGCGTCACGGTGGCAACACCGCGTGCGTGGCCCTCGAGACCGCCGATGCCGACCCGATCGTGCTCGACCTCGGCACGGGGTTCCGGTTCTTTGGCGAGACGCAGCCCGACGACGGCTCGTTCCGCGCTCATGCGCTGATCACACACCTCCACTGGGATCACGTGCAGGGGTTGCCGTTCTGCGTGCCGGTCAACCGTGCCGGTGCGCGCCTCGACGTCTACGGCCCCGCGCAGGACGGTGTCAGCGTCGCCGAGGCCTTCGAGGAGTTCATGCGGCCTCCCTACTTCCCCGTGCGGGTCGGCGACCTGATCGGTGACATCACCTTCCACACCATCGATGCCGGCGACTTCACGATCGGCGATGCGAAGGTGCGGGCGCGCTTCGTTCCCCACATCGGTCCCACGTTCGGCTACCGGGTGGAGCTCGACGGTGCGACCGTCGCCTACCTGAGCGACCACCAGCAGCCCTTGGACGGCAGCTTCGAGATCGCGACCGAGGTCCTCGAGCTCGCCGACGGTGTCGACCTGCTCATCCACGACGCCCAGTACACCGACGACGAGTGGGCGCTGAAGTCGCACTGGGGGCACTGCACGATCGACTACGCCCTCCATGTGGCCCGCGAGGCGGGGGCGCGTCGGCTCGCGCTGTTCCACCACGATCCCGCGCACTCCGACGCGCTGATCGACGGCTTCATGCCCGCGGTGCGAGATCGGGCTGCGCGCTACGGCCTGGAGGAGGTCGTCGCGGCCTCAGAGGGGCTCACCATCGCCCTGGGCCGGCTCACCGCGGCGGCCCGCTGACCGGCGAGGAGCCGCCAGGTCTCCCGCTGGTTCTCTCGCCGGTTCATCCTGGCGGGCCGGTGTGCCGAGGAGGGTAGTGTCCCGCCCGTGAGCGAGATCAGCGACGACAGCACGACGTTCGACGCGGCCAAGTTCCGGCAGGTGCTCGGCCACTTCCCCACGGGTGTCACCGTGATCACGGCCATCGCGGACGGGGAGCCGGTGGGTCTCGCCGTGGGGTCGTTCGCTTCGCTGTCGCTCGATCCCCCGCAGGTCCTCTTCTGTGCCGGCAAGCAGTCCTCGAGCTGGCCCAGGATCCACGCCGCCGGCAAGTTCTGTGTGAACGTGCTGGCCGATGACCAGGAGGACGTCTGTCGGGTGTTCGCCAGCAAGGCGACCGACAAGTTCGCCGAGATCGGCTGGAGGCGGACCGCTAACGGGTCCCCGCTGCTCGACGGGGTCCTCGCCTACGTCGACTGCTCGATCGCGAACGTCGTCGAGTCGGGCGATCACTTCATCGTGATCGGCTCGGTCGTCGATCTCGACGTGCTCCACGAGGGCGGCCCGCTGATCTTCTACCGGGGCGGATACGGCCGGTTCACCGTCTGATGATCTACGCGCTGGGCGACCAGGTCCCTGAGATCCACCCGGACGCCTACGTGCATCCCGATGCCGTGGTGATCGGCAGCGTGGTGATCGGCCCCGAAGCGTCGGTGTGGCCGGGGGCGGTGCTGCGTGGTGACGACGGGTGGATCCGGATCGGGGCGCGTACCTCGGTGCAGGACGGGTCGGTGCTGCACTGCACCGCTGAGCTGCCCACGATCGTCGGGGACGACTGCGTGATCGGCCACATCGTCCATCTGGAGGGCTGCACGGTGGAGGACCGGGCTCTGGTCGGCAACGGCGCGGTCGTGCTGCACCGGGCGGTCATCCGCTCCGGAGCGCTGGTCGGCTCGAACGCGGTGGTACCGGGGGGCATGGAGGTGCCCTCGGGTGCGATGGCCCTCGGCGTGCCCGCCAGGATCCGCGAGGGTGCCGTCACCCCCGAGATGATCTCGGGGCCCGCTTGGTCCTACGTGCAGCGGGCCGCGCGCTACCGGCGAGAGCTGCGTCGCATCGACTGAGCGAGCCGGTCAGCGCCGGGCGATCCGGTGCGCTCGCATCAGGGCCAGCGCGCCGGCGGCGGTCGTCGGTCCGTACGTGCGGTTCGCGTCCGACGAGACCTGGCGGAGCTGCTCGATCTCACGACGGTCGATCTGGCACCGGCTGGTGATCGGTTCGACGCCATAGAGCCTCGCCGAGTTGAGCCCCAGGATCTTGGCCTTGATCTGGGGGGTCAGCGCCGGATAGCCGAAGCGCTCCTGGAGCTCGTCGCTGATCTGGAAGGCCCGGAACGCCTGGATCTGATCCTGGGGTGATCCGTACCAGATCGAGTCCGTCCCCCACACGACGTTGTCCTCACCGAAGGTCACCAGCAGCTTTCCCAGCAGGTGTGCGGCCTCGGTCGGGCGACCCATCACCGACTTCCACGTCGAGCCCAGCTCGGCGTAGACGTTGCCGCCGGGACCGATGCCCGCGGCTCGCACCGAGGCGATCAGGCGGTCGACGCCCTTCGCGTCCGATGCGTCGTAGGGCCCTTCGGTGTGGTCGGGTTCGTAGCCCGAGTGGTACACGACGAAGGAGAGCTCGGGATGGTTCCGTGCTGCAGGGCCGACGTCGACGGGGCTGGCGAAGGGACTCCCCGAGGAGAAGCCCTTGTGCACCGCCACGATCGGCGGCCCGAGGGTCGCGACCTGGGAGAGAAAAGCCCCGCCCACCTGCGCGGCACGGGGGTCGTGGTCGTCGAGGTACCACCCGGGACCGCCCGCGTGGGTGTAGACCTTCCACGCGCTGATGCGGTAGCGGCCGGCGAGGTCGGCCATCTTGGCCAGGGCGACGTCGAGCGGCCCGTCGCTCGGGTGCGCCTCCCCCTGCATCAGGACTCGCTCGTCACCGCACACCTCGTCGGCGAGGGCCATGGTCCGGGCCATGACCTCGGGGCTGAGCGGGTTGCCCGCGAAGGGCAGCGCGGAGAGCACCACCATGGTGGTGTCGCTCTTGTTGAAGATCAGATCGAGGAACTTGTCGACCGAGTAGCACTCCCTCGGATCCGCAGACCCGCACCGGGATTGGGGGAACTCCGGCACGGGGCCGCCGTAGTCGTGGCTGAACTCGAGGAAGTGGCCTTGGACGTCGAAGACGAGCTCGTCGCCGCCCAGCGCGTCCAGCGCCGCGTCCAGCTCGTGCTCGGCCTCCGGGGGGACCTCGAAGGTGCCTCCGGGTGCGCCCTGCTCGGCGTCTCTGGTGCAGGCCGCGAGCACCGACAGCATCGTCGCCGCTCCCATCGACGACAGCAGGAACTGCCGACGCGACATGCCGAGGGCTGAAGCGTTCCTCGACACCCGGTCCCGGGTCCGCCGGGCGACCTCCCGCACCAGCGGCGAGGGTGGCGGCGGAAGAAACTCGCCGTTGGAACAGGGGTGGAGCTTGATGGGTAGGCCGGGGTCGAGCTCCTCGCGTGCCATCACCCCCATGCTCCCACGCCCGTTGGTAGCGTGCCGGGCCATGAACCCGCTCGTCATCGCGGTTGCCGTCGTGCTGGTCATCGGCGTCGGCGCGCTCGTCGCGCTCAACCCTGTCATCGCCCGAAAGAGCCAGGAAGCCGTCGATCGGTGCCGGGCCGAGCTCGGCGGGCGCGAGCAGGTCCGGCTCCTCGAGTCCCGCGCGGTCGGGTTCGCGACCGACCCCGAGGAAGCCGGCGGTCTGCGCGGCCAGGGCTGTCTCGGCGTGAACGCGACCGATCTGTTGTTCGTGACCACGATCGGCCACAGGACGCTGCGCATCCCCCGGGCCTCGATCCTCAGGGTGGACACCTCGGGCGATCCCCGTTCAGAGGCCAAGGCGACGGTCCTCGTCACCTTCTCCCATCCCGAGCACGGGGAGGTGACGGCATCGTGGCGGCTCCCCGATCCTCGGCCGTGGCTGGTGGAGCTGGGCTACGACTGGGGTCCGGAGGGCCCGCCGGCGCTCACGACCGGGGGGAGCCGCTGAGCGACTGCCCCGACCGGGCGCTCACCAGCCCCGGAAGACGGCTGGGCGTCGTTCGACGAACGCGGTCATGCCTTCGCGGGCATCGTGGGTGCCGCTGAGCAGCTCCTGGGCGAGGGCCTCCTCGTCGAAGGCGGTCTGACGGCTGGATTCGAAGGAGCGGTTCACGAGCCACTTGGTCATCGCCAGGGCGCGGGTCGGCGCGGCGGCCAGGCGGTCGGCCAGGGCTGTCACCTCGGCGCGGAGCTCGAGTGCGGGCACCACTCGGTTCGCGATGCCCAGACGCAGGGCGTCGGTTGCCGAGAGGTCGTCGCCGAGGAACAGCAGCTCCTTGGCCCGGTGCAGGCCGACCAGTCGGGGCAGCAGGTAGGCGGCCCCGGCGTCGGGCATGATCCCTCGTCGCACGAACAGCTCGATGAGCCGAGCGTTGTCGGCCATCACCACCAG
>JBBFLY010000008.1:0-19511 GCA_037478855.1 Acidimicrobiales bacterium
ACCAGCGTGAGACCGTCTACCACGACGACCCGCTCGAGCAGGCTCGCCGGTTCGCTGAGGAGGGTGCCAGCTGGTTGCACGTGGTCGACCTCGACGCTGCACGTACCGGGAACCCCGTGAACCGGGGGCTGATCGCCCGGATCGCCGCCTCGGTCGAGGTGCGGGTGCAGACCGGCGGTGGGGTGAGAGACGAGGCGTCGGCTGAGGCGCTCTTCGAGGCCGGTGTGGCGCGGGTGGTGCTGGGCACCGCTGCGCTGGAGCAGCCGGCGCTGGTCGGCCGTCTGGCGGCACGGCACCCGATCGCCGTCGGTCTCGACGCCCGCGGCCGCGAGGTCGCGGTGCGTGGGTGGCTCAAGGGCAGCGGTCAGGACCTGCTGGATGTGGCCCGCCGCTTCGAGGATCAGGGGGTGCGAGCGCTGGTCGTCACCGAGATCGGTCGCGACGGCACGCTCGAGGGGCCCGACGTCGAAGGGCTCACCGCCGTGCTGGAGGCGACCTCGCTGGACGTCATCGCCTCGGGGGGCGTCGGGACGCTCGCGGATCTCGAGGTTCTCGCGGCGCTGCGGGCCGCGGGTGGTCGCCGCCTGGCCGGGGTGATCGTCGGTCGCGCCCTCTACGAAGGGCGCTTCACGGTCACCGAGGCGCTGGAGGCGCTGGCCGGAGCGGAGGATCGCTGAGATGCAGACCGCGCGGGTGATCCCCTGTCTCGACGTGGACGGTGGGAGAGTGGTCAAGGGGGTCAACTTCGTCGATCTGCGAGATGCCGGTGACCCCGTCGAGCTCGCAGCCCGCTACGACGCGGAAGGGGCGGACGAGCTCGTCTTCCTCGACATCACCGCATCGAGCGACGACCGGGCGACGATCATCGACGTCGTCCGCCGGACCGCCGAGCAGGTGTTCATCCCGTTCACCATCGGAGGCGGCATCCGCACCGTCGACGATGCCAGGGCGCTGCTGCGCGCCGGAGCCGACAAGGTCTCGGTGAACACCGCCGCTGTGGCCCGCCCCGAGCTGATCGCCGAGCTGGCCGGGGAGTTCGGCGCGCAGTGCGTGGTGGTGGCGATCGACGCCCGCAGGAGCGGGCCGGCGTCCACCCCGTCCGTCGCCTCGGGGTTCGAGGTCTTCACCCACGGCGGACGCACGCCCACCGGCATCGACGCCGTCGCCTGGGCGGTGGAAGCCGAGCGCCTCGGGGCGGGGGAGATCCTGCTCACCTCCATGGATCGCGACGGCACCCAGGACGGCTTCGACCTCGAGCTCACCCGCACGGTCAGCGACACCGTGTCGGTCCCGGTGATCGCGAGCGGTGGAGTGGGGTGTCTCGAACATCTCGCCGAGGGGGTGCTGGAGGGGCACGCCGACGCCGTGCTCGCCGCGTCGATCTTCCACTTCGGCCGGTACACCATCGGCGAGGCGAAGCGCCACCTCGCGGCGCGTGGCGTTCCGGTGCGACCGGTCTGAGCCGGGCGGGGGTCGCGCGACCCTCAGCGGGGATCACGTGTCACGTGGCGGACGTGCTCGATGACCAGCGACGCGACCACGTCGGTGCGGCCGAGCAGGAAGTGATCGGCACCGGCGACCACCTCGATGGTGGTGTTGACCCAGTCCTTGGTGGCCTCGGCTGCAGCAGCGGGCGGGCGGAACTGATCCCGTTCGGGCACGATCAGGTACTTCGGTCGGGGATCGTGGGCTGCGAGCAGCGCGTCCGGCGGGAGCACCCGCAGCGGTGGGGCGATCGGCGTCCAGCCGTCGACCCGTCCGTCGATGACGCTGAGTGACACGTCACCTCCGAAGGACCATCCGGTGATCACGTACGGGGATGGAGCGCCGATCGCGTCCAGCGCGTCGATGGCCGCGACGAGGTCGAGCGCTTCGTCGACGCCACCGCCGTGCGTGCCCTCCGAGCGCTCCACCCCCCGGAAGTTGAAGCGGAGCGCAGCCAGACCCGCCGAGGGCAGCAGTCGGAACAGCTCACTGGTCACGACCGAGCGCATCGACCCCCCGTGGAGCGGATGGGGGTGGGCGAGCACCACGGAGGCTGTTGCACCCTCGGGGAGCCGCACCTCCGCTTCGAGCGAGAGGCCGTCAGCGGTGTGAAGCCAGATCGAATCGTCAGTCATCGGCGGAGACGGTACCGTCGGGGCCGTGACAGCTACTCCGACGGGGTCGAGCGACGACGAGAAGCTTCCGATCAAGATGATGAACGATCGGATCCTCGTGAAGATGGGTGGGCCCGAGGGCGAGCGCCGCACCACAGGAGGCATCCTCATCCCCGCCACCGCGCAGATGGGCAAGCGCCTGGTGTGGGCCGAGGTGGTCGCGGTCGGGCCGAACGTCCGAAACATGGAGGCCGGCGACCAGGTCCTGTTCAACCCGGAGGACCGCTACGAGGTCGAGGTTCGGGGCGAGGACTACATCATCTTGCGTGAGCGTGACGTTCACGCCGTGGCCGCGAAGCGGCTTGAGGAAGGCAGCACCGGCCTCTACCTGTGACGGTCCCCTGCGAGGCGCAGGTGCCGATCCGGCCGGCCGCCGATCTCGGCACCCGGACCACACCGTCGCGCCATCCGGCTTCGCGTCAGCGGTTCGTGACCGCCGCGGCTCGGCCCTAGGCTTGATGTCCATGCCGGTCGCCACTCCGATCACCGCTACGCCTGAGCAGCTCGCCGCCGTCCGCTACAACGACGACGGGCTGGTTCCCGCCATCGTGCAGGAGCAGGGCACGGGCCGTGTACTGATGATGGCCTGGATGAACGCCGAGTCGCTCTCCAGGACCCTCGAGACCGGGCGTACCTGGTTCTGGAGCCGGTCCCGCCAGGAGTACTGGTGCAAGGGGGAGACCTCAGGGGACCGCCAGTACGTCCGTGAGGCGTACTACGACTGCGACGGTGACACCCTGCTGTTCGTCGTGGAGCAGGAGGGCAGGGGCGCCTGCCACACCGGCGAGTACTCCTGCTTCTTCCGGGCCTTCGGCTCGGACCGCTGAGGGCGGGCGACCCCCGCATGGTGGCGCCGACGCGGGACGAGTTCCACGACCTGGCGCGCGAGCACACCGTGGTGCCGGTCTGGCGGGACGTCCTCGCCGACCTGATCACCCCGGTGGCGGCGTTCGCCCGGCTGACCCGCCAGGGCGAGCCCGGGTTCCTCTTTGAGTCCGTCGAGCACGGCGAGCGCTGGAGTCGCTGGTCCTTCGTCGGTCGACGTGCGCCCGCCACGCTCGTCGCCCGGGGGCGCCGGGTCGAGGTACGAGGCTCGATCCCCGACGGCGTCACCCTCGATCGGGGGATCCTCGCCGCGGTCGAGGACCTGCTGGCCTGCTACCGGTCACCGAGCCTCGAGGACCTCCCCCCGTTGCACGGAGGTCTGGTCGGCTACCTCGGCTACGACGTCGTCCGCGAGGTGGAGCACCTCCCGAACGTGCCCCACGATGACATGGGGCATCCCGACGCGGTGATGGCGACGATCGGTGAGCTGGCCGCCTTCGATCACTTCCGTCAGCGGGTGACGCTGATCGCCAACGCCTTCATCCCCCCTGGCGCCAGCGCCGCTGAGCTCGACCGCATCTACGACGAGGCGGTCGCCAGCGTCGAGCGGCTCGCCGCGGATGGCGCCAACCCGCTGCCCGAGCCGGTGATGGAGCCGCCTGATCTCGACGCTGCCCTGCCGGAGGTCCGCTCGTCGATGGGCTCCGAGCGCTACCGACGCGCCGTCGAGGTGGCAAAGGAGCACATCCTCGACGGCGACATCTTCCAGGTGGTGCTGTCGCAGCGCTTCGACTTTGATCTCGACGCGGATCCGTTCGACTACTACCGGGTGCTCCGGCAGGTGAACCCGAGCCCGTACATGTACTTCCTGCGCCTGCCCGAGCTGACGCTCGTGGGCTCGTCGCCCGAGCCGATGGTCCGGCTGGTCGAGGGCCGGGTCATCTCTCGGCCGATCGCCGGGACCCGCCGGCGCGGGCGCACCGACGAGGAGGACCGCCGCCTGGCCGCGGAGCTGCGGGAGCATCCCAAGGAGATCGCGGAGCACGTGATGCTCGTCGACCTGGCCCGCAACGACGTCGGACGGGTGGTGCGCTTCGGGACGGAACGGGTCGACGAGATGATGACGCTCGAGCGCTACAGCCACGTCATGCACCTGACCTCCCAGGTCTCGGGAGAGCTCGCCCCGGGCCGCACGCCGATCGATGTGCTCCGGGCCACGCTGCCAGCCGGCACCGTGTCGGGCGCGCCGAAGGTGCGGGCGATGGAGATCATCGACGAGCTCGAACCGGTGAAGCGGGGCCCCTACGCCGGCGTGGTCGGCTACCTCGACTTCTCGGGCGCCATCGACACGGCCATCGCGATCCGCACGCTCGTGGTCGGGCCCGATGGCCGGGCGTCGGTGCAGGCGGGGGCGGGCATCGTGGCTGACAGCATCCCCGAGCAGGAGGACCTCGAGTGCCACAACAAGGCTCGGGCCCTGCTCAGCGCGGTACCGGGGGCGCGTCGGATGCGCGCCCAGCGCGACAGATCCTGAACCTCGCGGCAGACTGACCCCATGGGCGTCAGCGGCAGCAGCACCCACGCCTACCAGGCGATGCGCACCGACGTGGCTGCCGTGCCGGTGGAGCGGGATCTCGTCGTCGTGTCGGGTGCTGACGCGGAGACCTTCCTCCAGGGGCAGATCAGCCAGGACACCTCGATCCTCGCGGTGAGCGGACCCTCGTGGTCCTTCCTGCTCCATCCCAACGGCAGGGTGGCCGCCTGGCTGCGGATCGCCCGTCTCGGCGCCGACCGCTTCGTCCTCGACGTCGACCCCGGCTGGGGTCCGACGGTGGCCTCGCGACTCGAGCGGTTCAAGCTGCGGGTGAAGGTCGAGATCGAGGTGACGGAGCGGTGGCGGGCCGTCGCCGTTCGGGGTCCCGGGCTGGGTGCCGTCGCCCTCACGACCGCGTGCGCCGAGCTCATCCTCCCCGCGGACTGGCCGGGCTCGCCCGGTGCGGATCTGCTCGGCCCCTCGGTACAGGTGCCCGAGGGGGTGCTCGAGGCGCCCGTGGAGGTGCTCGAAGCCGTGCGGATCGAAGCGGGGGTACCACGGATGGGCGCAGAGCTCGATGAGAGCACCATCCCCGCCGAGGCGGGTTCGTGGGTGGTGGAGTCGTCGGTGAGCTTCACCAAGGGCTGCTACGTGGGTCAGGAGCTGGTGGCCCGCATCGAGTCGCGCGGTGGGCACGTTCCCCGACACCTGCGCGGACTGGAGCTCGACGGGGTCGATCGTCCTCCCTCGGGGGCCGTCATCGTCGTCGACGGCCGGGAGGTCGGTCGGGTGACGAGTGCGGCGCCGTCCCCTCGCACCGGTGGTGTGGTCGCCCTCGGCTCCGTCGCCCGGGCGGTCGAGCCCCCCTGCGCCGCGGTCGTGCGATGGGACGACCGGGAGCTGTCAGCATCGGTGCGCCCGCTTCCCCTGGTCCACGGATGACCGAGACCGACCCGTATGAGGTGCTCGGCGTGGCGCCGACGGCATCGCCCGAGGAGATCCGCCGCGCGTACCTGGCACTGGCCCGCTCCTGGCACCCCGACTTGCAGCCCGGGGAGGCGCGCGTCGCAGCCGAGGAGCGGATGCGCCGCATCAATGCGGCCTGGGCCATCCTCGGCGACGAAGCCCGCCGCGCCCGCTTCGACCGGGAGCGCGAGCGCGCCGCGCCCCCCGGCCCGTCGCACGGCGGTGCCAGCCCGGGGTTCCGGCCGATCGCCGAGGACGACACGGACTACGCGGCTCTGCTCGACGAGCTGCCCGTCACGGGATCGACGATCCCGCGTCTCGTGCAGGTCCTGCCGGCCATGCTCTGCATGGCCGGTGTGCTGGCGCTGATCTGCGGGTTCGTGGCCAGCTTCCCGCCGCTGCTCGCGCTCGGCGCGATCGGCGTGGTGGCGGGTCTGGTGGCCTTCGTCGCGGTGCCTGCCCTCGCGGTGGTGCGCAGCTACCGGGACGAGCTGGACTGACGCACCGGTAGGCTCGCCGCTCGTGACGGCGACCTACCTCGACCGCATCCTCGACGTGCACCGGGCTGCTGCCGCCATCGACAACCGTCCGCTCGACGAGCTCGTGGCCCGTGCAGCCGGCGCACCGCAGCCCCGGCCGTTCCGGCGGGCGCTGCTCGAGGCGGCGTCCCACGAGCTGGCCGTCATCGCCGAGGTCAAGCGGCGCTCCCCGTCGAAGGGTGACCTCCGGGCCGACCTCGACCCGGCAGAGCTGGCCCGCCGCTACGAGCAGGGGGGTGCGGCTTGTCTGTCCGTGCTGACGGACGAGACCTTCTTCGGGGGTTCCGCCGACGATCTGCGGGCGGCCCGTGCCGCGTGCTCTCGCCCGGTTCTCCGCAAGGACTTCACGGTGTCCGAGCGTGACGTCTGCGACGCCCGCCTCATGGGGGCGGACTGCGTGCTGCTCATCGTCGCTGCGCTCTCCGACATCGAGCTCGGCAGGCTGCACCGGCTGGCTCGCGATCTCGGAATGGACGCGCTGGTCGAGATCCACGATGAGGCCGAGCTCGACCGGGCCCTCGGGGTCGGTGCGGATCTGGTCGGGGTGAACCAGCGTGATCTCGTCACCTTCGAGGTCGACACCGAGCGCGCACTGCGGCTGGCGGAGCTGCTGCCGGGGGAGGTGGTGCGCGTCGCGGAGTCGGGCATCGGCGGGCCGGATGACGCGGCCGTGCTCCACGGCGCGGGGTACCACGCGGTGCTGGTGGGGGAGTCGCTGGTCCGTTCGGCTGATCCGGCCGGCGCGGTCGCGGCCCTCCGAAGCGCCGTATGATCCGCGCACGACGGTCCTCCCACGCGCACGACCTGCCCCGACCGTCCTGACCGATGGAGGCCCCGATGGCGCGCTTCAACCTCACGACCGACCAGCTGCCGACCGCGTGGTTCAACCTCCTGCCTCGGCTCTCCGAGCCGCTCCAGCCGCCACTGCACCCGGCGACCCGTGAGCCCGTCGGTCCCGATGATCTCGCGCCGCTGTTCCCGATGGCGCTGATCGCCCAGGAGATGTCGACTGAGCCGTGGATCGACATCCCCGGTGAGGTGCTCGACATCCTGAAGCTGTGGCGGCCCACCCCACTCGTGCGGGCTGAGAAGCTCGAAGCTGCCCTGGGCACGCCGGCCCGCATCTACTTCAAGGACGAGTCCGTCTCGCCAGCCGGCTCGCACAAGCCCAACACCGCCGTGCCCCAGGCCTTCTACAACAAGCAGGAGGGCATCTCCCGGCTCACGACCGAGACGGGAGCCGGTCAGTGGGGGTCGTCGCTGTCGTTCGCGTGCGCGCAGTTCGACCTCGAGTGCATGGTCTACATGGTCCGTGCCTCCTACGAGCAGAAGCCGTACCGGCGGGTGATGATGGAGGTGTGGGGCGGCAAGGTGGTGCCGTCCCCGGTCGACGACGAGTCCAGCCCCGGCTCGCTCGGGGCGGCGATCAGCGACGCGGTGCGCGACGCGGCTGGTCGGGCCGACAGCCACTACGCGCTCGGGTCGGTGCTCAACCACGTGCTGCTCCACCAGACGATCATCGGCCTTGAAGCGAAGGAGCAGCTCGCGCTTGCCGGTGAGGACGGCCCCGACGTCGTGCTGGGGTCCTGTGGGGGAGGCTCGAACCTGGGTGGCATCACCTTCCCCTTCGTGCCCGACGAGGGGGTGCGACTGGTGGCCGTGGAACCCGCCTCCTGCCCCACGCTCACGAAGGGCGCGTTCGACTACGACTTCGGCGACGTCGCCGGGATGACCCCGCTGCTGCCGATGTACACGCTGGGCCACGACTTCATGCCACCCAGCATCCATGCGGGCGGACTGCGCTACCACGGCGACTCGCCGATCGTCTCCAAGCTGGTCAAGGACGGTCGCATGGAGGCGGTCGCCTACCCGCAGGGCAAGGTGTTCGAAGCGGCGGTGGAGTTCGCTCGCACCGAAGGCAAGATCGCCGCGCCGGAGACCGCTCATGCCATCCGCGCCGCCATCGACGAGGCCCTCGCCGCCAAGGAAGCCGGCGAGGAGCGGGTGATCCTCTTCAACTACTCGGGACACGGGCACCTCGACCTGTCCGCGTACGACGACTTCCTGAATGGGCGTCTGGTTGACGCCTGAGCGCCTCGGCCGGGCGGGCCGGTCGAATTCCGCCGGTCCCCCGTTCGCCGTTGGTACCGTGCTCGTGTGTTCGTGAAGATCTGCGGCATCACGAACGAGGAGGACGCGCTCCTCGCGGTGGCCATGGGCGCTGATGCTGTCGGCTTCGTCTTCGCGCCCTCGCCACGGCAGATCGCTCCTGCGGCCGCGCGAGACATCGTGCGCCGGCTCCCGTACGAGGTGGTCACGGTGGGTGTGTTCCGTGACCAGTCAGCCCAGCAGGTGGTCGAGATCGTGAACCAGCTCGGGCTCCGCGGGGCGCAGCTGCACGGCCACGAATCGCCCGCCGAGGCCGAGTGGGTTCGCCGGCGGGTGCCGTTCGTCATCAAGGCGTTCGCCGCCGGAGACCGCATGTTCGACCGGATGGGTGACTACGAGGTCGATGCCATCCTCGTCGACTCGGCTGTTCCCGGCTCCGGGCAGGTCTTCGACTGGACCATCGCCGAGCACCTGCCGTTGCACAAGCGGATCATCGTGGCCGGCGGGCTCACACCGGAGAACGTCGGTGAGGCGATCCGGCGCTTCAAACCCTGGGGGGTTGATGTGGCGAGCGGGGTGGAGTCCTCGCCGGGCCGGAAGGACGCCTTGCGTGTGATGCGGTTCGTGAACGCGGCGAAGGCCTTCGAGGAGGGCGATGCGGACCCTGTCGTCGACCTCGGGGAAGGCGCGCAGCCCGCGCTGTACGACTACGACTGGGAAGAAGACACCTTCGCCGGCTGACCGCTCTTGTGTCTCCGCCGAACCTGTCAGTCAGCCGGCCATCTCCCGTCATCCCGGCTGACCAGTTGGGGTCTCGTCAGCTACCGCTTCCGCGGCCCACCGGCCTAGCCTCGACGCTCATGCCTCTCGGTGAACCCGACGCCTCCGGCCGGTTCGGTGAGTTCGGTGGCCGATTCGTCCCCGAGACGCTGGTGCCGGCATGCGAGGAGCTCGAGCGCGCGTTCCGCTCGGCGTGGGCGGATCCCTCGTTCCATGCGGAGCTGGACCGGCTTCTGCGCGACTACGCGGGTCGACCGTCGCCGCTCACCGAGTGCGAGCGCCTCTCCGAGGAGCTGGGCGTTCGTGTGCTGCTGAAGCGGGAGGATCTCAACCACACGGGCTCCCACAAGATCAACAACGTCCTGGGCCAGGCGCTGCTCGCCCGCCGTATGGGCAAGACCCGGCTGGTCGCGGAGACCGGCGCCGGCCAGCACGGCGTGGCCACCGCAACCGCGGCCGCGCTCCTCGGGATGGAGTGCATGGTCTACATGGGCGAGATCGACATGGAGCGCCAGGCTCTCAACGTCTTCCGGATGCGACTGCTGGGCGCGCAGGTCGTCCCCGCGTCCTCGGGCAGCCGCACACTGAAGGACGCGGTCAACGAAGCCATGCGCGACTGGGTGGCCACGGTCGAGACGACCCACTACTGCCTCGGCTCCGTGATGGGGCCGCACCCGTATCCGTGGATGGTCCGTGAGTTCCACCGGGTGATCGGCGAGGAGGCACGGCGCCAGGCCCGCGAGGTGCTCGGCGGGGAGGATCCCGATGTCGTCACGGCGTGCGTCGGTGGCGGCTCGAACGCCATCGGCATCTTCTCCGGCTTCGTCGACACCCGAGCCGAGCTGGTCGGCGTCGAGCCCGCAGGCGGGGCCGCGGTGGGCCGCGGGGTCCCGGGCGTGGTGCACGGCATGAAGTCCTACCTGCTGCAGGACGAGTGGGGACAGGTGCTCGAAGCACACTCGATCTCGGCGGGTCTCGACTATCCGGGCGTGGGACCGGAGCACTCGTACCTGTCGGCGATCGGTCGGGCCCGCTACGAGCAGGTCACCGACGCCGAGGTGATCGACGCGTTCCAGCTGCTCTCGCGCACCGAGGGCATCATCCCTGCGCTCGAACCCGCGCACGCGCTCGCCTGGGTGAGCCGGGACCGCTCGCAGCTCGCGGGTGGCACCGTGCTGATCAACCTCTCGGGACGCGGTGACAAGGACGTCGCGCAGATGATGGAGATCCTCGGTTGACCGGCGCGCCGCCCGGCCGGCTTGAGGTGGCGCTCCGTGCGCGGCGCGACGCGGGGCGCAAGCTGCTGATCCCGTACCTGACAGGCGGGCTGAGCCCCGACTGGACGGACGTGGTCCGTGCCGTCGCGGACGCTGGCGCTGACGCGATCGAGATCGGTGTGCCGTTCTCCGATCCCGTGATGGACGGCCCGGTGATCCAGGCGGCCAGCGAGCAGGCGCTCCGGCGGGGCACGACGCCGGCGTCCGTGCTCGACGCGTTGCGCGACGTCGACGCCGGGGTGCCGCTGGCGGTGATGACCTACTACAACATCTGCTTCCGCATGGGTCACGAGCGCTTCGCCAGCTCCCTGCACGAAGCCGGTGTCTGCGCCGCGATCCTCCCCGATCTCCCGCTCGAGGAGGTCGGTCCCTGGGCGGAGGCGGCCGATCGGGTAGGGGTCGAGACGGTGATGCTGGCCGCACCCACTGCTCCCGACGAGCGGCTGCCCCGGATCTGTGAGCGGGCACGGGGCTTCGTGTACGCGGTCGGACTGCTCGGCGTCACCGGCGAGCGGGACGCGCTGGCCTCGAGCGCGCTGGTGATCGCCAAGCGCCTGAAGGCCGTCACCGACAAGCCGGTGCTGGTGGGCGTGGGCGTCTCCGACGCCGCGCAGGCCGTGCAGGCGTGTCAGGAAGCGGACGGGGTGGTCATCGGCTCCGCACTGGTCCGTCGGCTGCTCGACGGTGAGGGCCCCGGCGGAGCTCACGCTTTCGTCGCGTCCATCCGCGAAGCCCTCGACGACGCCTGAGTTCGACGGTGAGCTGGCATGGGTGAAGGCATGCGGAGGCTCTCCTGCTTCCCGCGTGGCGAGCTCGTCCCGGCGCCCCTCTCCACCGACTGAACCACCGAGTTCGCCCTGCGCGAGCGTCTCGGTTCGCTGACAGAGAGGACCGATCCACTCCCGGCTGGTTCAGGGAGGTCGTCCCGGAACCCGCGATCCTGAGGAGGGCAGCTCGCTAGACCTTCCCGATCCCTTCGAGCTGGGCGATGATCCGCAGCATCACCTCGTCGGCGCCGCCACCGATCGACAGCAGGCGGCTGTCCCGGAAGTATCGGGCGGTCCAGGTCTCCTCCATGTAGCCGACGCCGCCGTGGAACTGCAGGCACCAGTCCGCCACCTGGCGCTGGAGTCGCCCGGCTTTGAGCTTGGCGATCGACGCCATCTTCGTGATGGTGAGCTGGTCGGCGCCCCGAACGATCGCCTCCGCGCAGGCGTAGTTGTAGTGGCGTAGCAGGTCGACCTCCGCCAGAAGCTCGGCGAGCTTGTACTGGATCCACTGGTTGTCGGCGAGGGAGCGGCCGAACGCTCGCCGCTCGCGCACGTACGCGATCGTGCGCTCCAGAGCCAGGCGGAGGTTGCCGACGGCCATGTAGGACGCGATGAGACGCTCGTTCTGGAACTGCGCCATCTGCTGCTGGAAGCCACGCCCGATCGTGCCGATGGTGTTCTCCACCGGCACTCGCACGTCGACGAAGCTCAGCTCGGCCGTGTCGGACGATCGCTGCCCGAGCTTGTCGAGCTTCCTGCTCACGGTGAACCCGTCGACATCAGTCGGCACCACGATCTGGCTCATGCCCCGATGCCCTCCCTCATCCGAGGTGCGGGCCAGCAGGCAGAGCCAGTCGGCCTGGGTGCCGTTGGTGATGTAGAGCTTGGTGCCGTTGATCACCCACTCATCGCCGTCACGCACGGCTCGGGTGCGCAGGCCGGCCACATCGCTGCCGGCGTCCGGCTCGGTTACGGCGATCGCCGCCACCATCTCGCCACGGATGGCGGGCGCGAGGTAGCGCCTCTTGAGCTCCTCGCTGCCGAACCGGTGCAGCGCCGGAGTCGCCATGTCGGTCTGGACGCTGACGGCCATCGCCACCCCTCCGGTCTCGCAGCGCCCCATCTCCTCGCCGTAGATCACCGTGAACAGGTGGTCGGCGCCCTGACCGCCGTAGGCCGGGTCGTACTCGATGCCGAGGATCCCGAGCGCGCCGAGCTTCGGGAAGAGCTCGTGGGCGGGGAACGTGCCGGCACGCTCCCACACTTGGGCATACGGGTTGATCTCACGCTCGACGACGTCGCGCACCGTCTGGCGGAACATCTCGTGCTCGTCGGTGAAGGCCACCATGGCGGCTCGTGTCCTTTCGGTCTGGGTTCTCGGTCAGGCCACGTCCGGGGTCGGGGGCAGCAGCGCGACCGGGATGTCCACCATCTTGGCCCGGAGGTACTCGCCGAGCCCCTTGGCCTGGGGGTCGATGCGTGTTGAGGCGGCCACCCCACGGCCGAGCAGACCCCGGATCACGAAGTTCAGCGCGCACAGGTTCGGAAGCTCCACGCGCTCGACCACCAGCCCGTTCGTCTCAGTGGGCATGAGCTCGCGCAGCCGCTCGACCGTGAGGGTCTTCGACAGCCAGGGCCACGCGGCAGGATCCCGAGCCCACACGCCGATGTTGGCGTTCCCACCCTTGTCTCCCGAGCGGGCGCCAGCGATCAGCCCGAGTGGCGCGCGCACGGTCTCACCGTCGAGGTCCGTGCCGGGATCGGCTGCGGCCGACCCGGGTCGCTCAGGCTGTGGCGGGGTGGGCTCCCGCTCCGCCGGGGGTGGCGCGACCGGGGGGACGGGGATGCGCTCACCGCGGATCACCACCTCGTGGCGGGGCACGTCGGCGGGTACCAGCGTGGGCCAGTAGACCCCGAAGCTGGTGGCCTCCGACGGGGGTGTGGTGGTGAACAGCCCTGGATAGCTGGCGAGCACCATCTCGATGACCTTGTTGGAGAAGGCCCGGCCCACCTTCGCGGGATCGCGGTCGATGACGGTGATCCGCAGCTGGGCGAGCGCGTCCTCGTTGGTCGGGGGATCAGGTTGGTCGGTGCGCAGCAGCTGCACGTCCACCGCGTCGAACGCCTCCCGGCCGCCGGGGATGAGCGACCACAGGGTCCGCTCGGCGACCGCGGCCTTCTCTTCGATGTCGAGACCCGTCAGCACGAAGGTCATGGTGTTGCGGTGACCGCCGAGGTAGTTGATCGCCACCTTGGTGTGGGAAGGTGCCGGCAGCCCGCGCACGCCAGAGACGCGCACCCGGTCTGGTGCCAGCTGGGTGAGCTCGATGGTGTCGAAGCGCACGACCACGTCCGGGTTGACGTAGCGGACACCCTGGATCTCGTAGAGGAGCTGAGCGGTGACCGTGCCCACCGACACCATCCCTCCGGTGCCCGGGTGCTTCGTGATCACGCTGGATCCGTCCTCGTGGAGCTCGGCGATGGGGAACCCGCAGCGCTCGATGCCGGGGACCTCTCGGAAGAACGCATAGTTCCCACCAGTGCACTGGGTGCCGCACTCGATGATGTGCCCAGCGACGACTGCGCCGGCCAACGCGTCCCAGTCGGTGCGGGACCAGCCGAAGTGGGCTGCTGCCGGGCCCACCACGAGGGCCGCGTCGGTGACCCGCCCCGTGACGACCACATCTGCACCACGTGACAAGGCTTCGGCGATCCCGAAGCCTCCGAGGTAGGCGTTGGCGGTGATCGGCTCCGCTCCGATCTCGTCGAGCTTCTCCCCGGTGTCGAGGTTCGCGAGGTCGATGCCCGCGGTGCGGAGCTCGTCGAGGTGGTCGATGAGATCATCGCCTTCGATGAAGGCCACGGTGGGGGAGAGACCCAACCGGGCTGCGAGCTGCTCGACCGCGGCGGCGCACCCGGCGGGGTTGAGCCCCCCGGCGTTGGTGACGATCCGGATCCCGCGGTCGAGGCAGGTGCCGAGCACCTCTTCGAGCTGTGTGAGGAAGGTCCGGGCGAACCCTCCTCCGGGATTCCGCAGCCGATCCTTGGCGAGGATGAGCATCGTCAGCTCGGCGAGCCAGTCACCGGTCAGAACGTCGATGGGACCGCCTTCGACCATCTCGCGCGCGGCGGAGATCCGGTCGCCGTAGAACCCGCTGCAGTTGGCGATGCGCAGTGGCGCACCCTCGCCCCGGCTGCTCGCTCGCTCTGCTCCGTTCACCGTGCCTCCATCCGTACCAGCAGCTGGTGCGCATCGACGTTCATGCCCTCGGTCACCAGGATCTCCGCCACCCGGCCGTCGATCCCCGCCGTGATGCGGTGTTCCACCTTCATCGCCTCCATCACCACGAGCGTCTGATCTGCCGTCACCGCTTCCCCGACCTCGACGTCGACGCGGACGATCCGCCCGGGTACGGGTGCCGTCGGACCTGCTGCGAGGGAGGTGATGCTGACCTCCGGGAAGCGCGGCTGCTCGACGAACGTGGTCTGACCCGCCGCCGAGTTCACCCACACCGTCCGGTCGACCCGGTGGACGTCGCAGGACACCATCACCCCGCCGAGCTCGAACCGGGCGGACTCGGCGGTGATCTCGAGCAGTCGCCCGGTGAGCGGCTCGTCGTCGACGCGGACGTCGAAGGCCCCGTCGGCGGCCACCCGGTAGCTCACCGTCAGGGTGGACCCGTCGATCGAATACGTCACCGACTCCCGGTGTCGGCGGTCGACGTTGCGCCAGCCGCCGGGTGCTTGTGGCCAGTGCACGTCGCTCAGGCGCCGCCGGTGGCGTCCCACCAGGGCAGCGGCGACGGCGTGCGCGGTGCGCACCGCCGGCCCGGGTGTGGCATCGAGGAGCTCCGGGTGGTCATCGACGTAGGAGGTAGGGGTCCGACCCTCGAGGAAGTCCGGGTCTTCGAGGACCGCGACGAGATAGTCCCTGTTCGTGTCGACCCCGTGGATCTGCATGGCCGAGAGGGCTCGCACCAGCCGGGCGGCCGCTTCGTCGCGTGTCGCTCCGTGCGCGATCACCTTGCCGAGCAGAGGGTCGTAGAAGGTGGTGACCTCGGTGCCGTCATCGACCCCGTTGTCGTAGCGAACCCGCCGGTCCGGGCCGCGGTAGCGGTGCAGACGGCCGGACGAGGGCAGCCAACCCGAGCCGGGACGCTCGGCGTAGACCCGGGCCTCGATCGCGTGGCCGGTGGTGCGGAGATCTGCCAGCTCGCGGACCACGGGTTCGCCGAGTGCGGCGCGCAGTTGCAACGCGACTAGGTCGAGCCCGGTGATCGCTTCGGTGACGGGGTGCTCCACCTGCAGACGGGTGTTCATCTCGAGGAAGAACAGCTCGCCGGTCTGCGGGTCGACGAGCAGCTCCACAGTGCCGAGGTTGTCGTATCGGATGGCTCGGGCCAGTGCGCACGCGGCGTCTCCCAGTCGGCGTCGCAGGTGCGTGTCGACGGCCAGCGACGGGGCTTCCTCGATGATCTTCTGGTGGCGTCGTTGGATGGAGCACTCCCGTTCGCCGAGGTGTGCCACCTCGCCGTGCCGATCAGCGACGATCTGCACCTCGATGTGGCGAGGGGCGGGGAGCCAGCGCTCAGCGAACACACGGGGGTCCCCGAACGATGCCTCCGCTTCCCGGCGGGCGGTGGCAACCGCCTCGACCAGGTCGCGCTCGGCGTGGACCAGGCGCATCCCCTTCCCACCGCCTCCCGCCGCGGCCTTCACCACCAGGGGATAGCCCACCGCCGCGGCCTGCTCCTGCAGCACGAACGCGGCCTCGCCAGTCAGCTCCGCGCTCGGAAGTGTGGGGACCCCGACGCTCGCGGCGACCCGCTTGGCCTCCAGCTTGTCGCCCATGCGTCGGATCGCCTCGACGTGTGGACCCACCCACAGCAGTCCCGCCGCCTCGATCGCTGCGGCCGCCTCCGCGTTCTCGGCGAGGAACCCGTAGCCGGGGTGGATCGCGTCGGCGCCGGTGCGCTCGGCGGCTCGCAGGATCGCTCCGACGTCGAGGTAGGACTCTGCGGCCGACGACCCGCTGAGCGGTACGGCCACGTCAGCCGAGCGGACGTGCAGGGCATCGCGGTCGGGCTCTGCGTACACGGCGACGGTGCGTAGACCCATGTCGCGCGCGGTCCGCATGACCCGCACGGCGATCTCGCCCCGGTTGGCGATGAGCAGGGTGTCGATCCGCGTCATGTCACATCCGGAACACGCCGAAGGAGTCCGAGCCGCGCACGGGCGCCGAGTGGGTTGCGGAGAGGGCGATCCCGAGCACCGTGCGGGTCTCGCGGGGGTCGATGATGCCGTCGTCCCACAGCCGGCCGGTCGCGAACAGCGCGGTCGACTCGTGCTCGATCTGATCCTCGATCGCCGCCCGCATCGCGGCGTCGGCGGCCTCGTCGTAGGGGCGCCCGGCGCGGGCCGCCGCAGCGCGCTGCACGATCGACATCACGCCCGCGAGCTGTCTCGGACCCATCACGGCGATGCGGTGGTTGGGCCAGGTGAAGACGAAGCGTGGGTCGTAGGCCCGCCCGGACATGCCGTAGTTGCCTGCACCGTAGGACGCGCCGACCATCAGGGTCACGTGCGGGACCCGGGAGTTCGAGACCGCGTTGATGAGTAGGGAGCCGTGCTTGATGATCCCCCCACGCTCAGCGCGGGTACCGACCATGAAGCCGGTGATGTTCTGGATGAACAGCAGCGGGGTGTCCCGTCGGTTGCACAGCTGGATGAACTGCGCACCCTTCTGGGATTCCTCGGAGAACAGGATGCCGTTGTTGGCGAGGATGCCGATGGGGTAGCCCCAAAGCCCCGCCCATCCGCACACCAGCTGGCTGCCATAGAGGGGCTTGAACTCGTCGAAGTGACTCCCGTCGACGACGCGCCAGATCACCTCCCGGGCGTCGAACGGCACCCGGACGTCAGCGGGAGCCACCCCGAGGAGCTCCTCGGGGTCGAGGACCGGGGGCGTACCCGGGCCGGAGGGTGGCGGGCCGGCTTTGCGCCATCCCAACCGGCGAACGATCAGGCGGCCGAGGCGGATGGCGTCGTGCTCGTCCACCGCCAGGAAGTCGGCCAGCCCCGAGACCCGGGCGTGCATCTCGGCCCCTCCGAGCTCCTCCTCGTCGGCGTCCTCGTCGATCGCCATCCTCACCAGCGGTGGCCCTCCGAGGAACACCCTCGCGGCGCGGTCCACGAGCACCGTGTAGTCGCTCATCCCCGGCACGTAGGCTCCCCCCGCGGTCGACGACCCGAACACCAGCGTGATGGTGGGGATGCCCGCTGCGGAGAGTCGGGTGAGGTTCTTGAACGTCGCTCCTCCCGGCACGAACACCTCGGCCTGCCTGGTGAGGTCTGCGCCACCGGACTCGGTGAGGTTGATCAGCGGCAGTCGGTTCTGGAAGGCGATCTCCTGCGCACGCAGGCTCTTCGCGATGGTGGTCGGGGAGGAGGTCCCCCCCTTGACCGTCGGATCGTTGGCGCTGATGAGGCATTCGACCCCCGCAACCTGCCCGATGCCGGTGACGAGCGCGCCGCCCAGTGGGTCGTCGGTGCCCCACCCGGCCAGCGGCGACAGCTCGAGGAACGGGCTGTCGCGGTCGAGCAGCAGGTCGATGCGTTCACGGACCAGCAGCCTTCCTCGCCGTCGGTGGCGCTCGACGTAGCGGTCACCACCACCGGCGAGCACCTGGTTCTGGGCCGCCCACACCTGTTCGAGGAGGGCGGTCATGGCCTCCCGGTTGGCGCGGTGCTCCGCCGAGCGCGGATCGATCGTCGTCGGCGGTGAGACCCCCATCAGCCGGCACGCTACCGTGCGCGCCGTGCGTGAGGAGTCGGTGCCCGGAAGCCTCTACGAGCGGGTGGGGGGCCGGCCGTGGTTCGAGGCCCTCGTGGAGCGGTTCTACGACGGGGTCGCCGAGGACCCGGTCCTGCGTCCCCTCTACCCGGACGATCTTCGTGCGTCGCGGGAGCACCTGACGGGCTTCCTCGTCCAGTACTGGGGTGGGCCCGCCACCTACAGCCAGCAGCGCGGCCATCCACGCCTGCGGATGCGCCACGCGCCGTTCCGGATCGGCCCGGTCGAGGCGGCGGCCTGGTACCTCCACATGGAGGCGGCGGTTCGCGCGGCTGGCCTGGATCCCGACGACGAAGGCGTCGTCCTCGAGTACTTCCGCAACGCAGCCCGGCATCTCATCAACCACCCTGGGTGAGCGCCTCGGGTCCCGGGAGCGGAAATCCACCGGTCGCGTCGCCGGGTTGGTCATGCTGGTGCGCGGGTGGGCTCCCTGAAACGAGCTCGATCAGTCCGGTTCCACCCCTGCCGGCATCCGCCGGCCGTACCGGGCTGTGAGGAGGATCACCATGACCAAAGCGGAGTTGGTCGCCCAGATCGCTGAGCGGACCGGCGTCTCCAAGAGCGACGTCGAGAAGACCCTGAAGGGGTTTGAGGAGGTCGTGCAGCAGGTGGTCGCCAGGGGCGGCGAGAAGCTGACCCTGCCCGGCTTCCTGTCCTTCGAGCAGGTGCAGCGTGGCGCGCGGACCGGGCGGAACCCCCAGACCGGGGAGACCATCAGCGTCCCCGCCAGCAAGGCTGTCAAGGTCAGCGTGGGGGCGACCCTGAAGAAGGTGGCGAAGGGGGAGCTCCCCGCCCCGGCCTGAGCGGCGGACCACGCCCGAGGTGGGGAGCGCACGGGGCGCTCTCCACCTCCGGCGCCGGCACGATCCGCCGGGTTGCTAGCTTCGGGTCATGAGCGCTCACCTCGCACCCGGAGACAAGGCCCCTGCCTTCACCTTGCCTGACCAGAACGGGCGGAAGGTCAAGCTCTCCGACTTCGAAGGCCGTAAGGTCCTCGTCTACTTCTACCCGAAGGCAGACACCCCGGGCTGTACGGCCCAGGCGTGTGGCCTGCGCGACATCGCCGGCGAGATCGGTGACGTGGCCATCGTCGGGATCAGCCCGGACGACCCAGCCCGTCAGAAGAAGTTCGACGAGAAGCACTCGCTCGGGTTCCCCCTGCTGTCCGACCCCGACCACCAGGTGGCGGAGAAGTACGGCGTGTGGGGTGAGAAGAGCATGTACGGCAAGAAGTACCTCGGCATCATCCGTTCTGCGTTCCTCATCGACGAGAACGGCCGGATCGCCGAGGCCTGGTACAAGATCAGCCCCAAGGACACCCCCGTACGGCTGACCCGTGCGCTCGCGACCGGCTCATGAGCGGGTTCGCCGCCCCCGCCGACGTCCTTCCCCACCGGCCACCGTTCCTGTTCCTCGACGAGGTGGTGTCGCTCGAGCCGGGCGTGCGGGCGTCGGGGCGGTGGCGGCTGACGGGCGACGAGTGGTTCTTCGAGGGTCACTTCCCCGGGCGACCGACGCTACCGGGGGTGTTGATGATCGAGGCCATCGCTCAGCTGGGCGCGTACGCGGTGCTCGCCAGCGGTGACCGCGCTGGCAAGCTTCCCCTGTTCGGCGGTGTCGACGGCGTTCGCTTCCGTCGCCAGGCCGGTCCCGGCGAGGTGCTCGAGCTCGCGCTCAGGGGCGTCGGGGCTGCCGTTGA
>JBBFLY010000008.1:19521-59956 GCA_037478855.1 Acidimicrobiales bacterium
GCCGGCTGTCAGCTCGGGCGGGGAAGGGTCACGGTCGGGCGTGCGTTGACGGCGCCACCGCCTGTGAGGCCGATCTGCTGTTCGTGCTCGTCGACGCCTGATGAGGCGCTCCAGCTGCTGCGTCGTGCTGCGCTCCACCGCGTCGACCACCATCTTCACCCCGATCGGTCCCCTGACGCTCCGGGCCACGGAGGTGGGTCTCCGCTCGGTCGGCTTCGGCGCTTGCCGGGGCGTCCGCGGCGTCGCGCCGCCAGCGGCAGCCCAGCTCCTCGAGCACGCTGAGCGCGAGCTGCTCGAGTACTTCTCCGGCTCGCGCCGCAGGTTCGAGGTGCCGATTGACTGGCCCGCCGTGACGGGGTTCCAGCGGGCGGTGCTCGAAGAGCTTCTGTCGGTGCCCTACGGTGAGGTGGTCACCTACGGTGAGCTCGCGGCGAGGGTGGGGCGACCCCGGGCCGCCCGGGCGGTCGGCGCTGCCATGGCCGCCAACCCGCTTCCGGTGGTGGTGCCCTGCCACCGGGTGATCCGCAGCGGCGGGGTGCTCGGGCGCTACGGCGACGATCCGGGCAAGAAGGTGTGGCTCCTCGAGCACGAGGGGTACCTGTCTGGCGCATCAGGCCCGTCGAGCGGGCCGGCCGGTCGCCGGGCCTGAGCATCCGGCGACCGGCCGCCCCGGGCGCGGATGGTCAGACCGCGGGGCCGATGACCAGACAGCCGTTGTGCCCGCCGAACCCGAAGCTGTTCGACAACGTCGGCCCGGGTTCCCAGGGTCGCGGGGCGCCGTGGACGATGTCGATCGGCGCCAGCGCCGGATCCGGGTTCTGGTAGCCGGCGGTCGGTGGGAGCAGCCCGTTCAGGATCGACAGCACCACCGCGACCGCTTCCAGCGCGCCCGCTGCGCCGAGCGAGTGCCCGGTGACCCCTTTGATGGAGGTCACCGGAGGACCGGGGGTTCCGAAGAGCTTCGCGATGGCTTCCGCTTCGGCGGCGTCGTTCAGCGGCGTGGAGGTGCCGTGCGCGTTGATGTGGCGGACATCCGCCGGGTCGACGCCGGCATCCTCCAAGGCCAGCTGCATGCACGAGAGGGCACCGCTGCCCCCCGGTGAGGGTGCGGTGATGTGGTGCGCGTCCGCAGTGCTGGCGCTGCCGAGCACCTCGGCGAGGATCGTGGCTCCGCGGCGCTTGGCGGACTCCCACTCCTCGAGCACGAGCACCGCTGCCCCCTCGGCCAGCACGAACCCGTCTCGATCACGGTCGAACGGACGCGACACCCCGCTGGTCGAGAGCGCGGTCATGTTCGTGAACCCCGCGATGCCTGTGGGGGTCATGGCGGCTTCGCTGCTTCCGGCGATCACCGCGTCACAGCGACCGCTGCTGATCAGACGGGCACCGTTGGCGATGGAGTGGGTCCCGGCCGCGCAGGCCGTCACGGTCGTCTCGCACGGGCCCTGCCACCCGTAGCGCATGGAGATCGACGCGGCTGCGGCGTTGGCCATCATCATCGGGACGAGGAAGGGCGAGACCCGGCGACCACCCTTCTCGTGGCGGACGATGACCTGATCCTCGATGGTGATGAGCCCCCCGACCCCGGTCCCGACCCACACCCCACGCCGCTTCGGCGGGGCTTCCGGCTCACCCGATTGCTCGAGTGCCTCCGCCGCGGCGGCGAGGGCGAACTGGGTGAAGCGGTCGGTCCGCCGTGCCTCCTTGGGGTTGTCGAAGTACCTGCTGGGGTCGAAGTCGTGGACCCGTCGCTCACCTTCGGGGGGTGCGCCGAGCAGCCCCGACCAGAAGGCGTCCGCGCCGATGCCGCATGGTGCGACCACCCCGACGCCGGTGATCGCCACCCGGCGCCGACCCGATGTCGGCGACGTGGTCATCACCGCTTGGACTGCACGAGCTCGATGGCCTGCCTGACCGTCTCGATGCCCTCCAGCTCGGACTCGTCGACGCTGATGTCGAACTCCTCTTCGAGGGCCATCACCAGCTCGACGAGGTCGAGGCTGTCGGCATCGAGGTCCTCGCCGAAGCTGGCGTCGAGGGTGATCTGGTCCTCTTCGACGGCCAGCACCTCCACGGCGCACCTCTTGAAGCGTTCGAAGGTGTCATCGCTCACGGGTTCTCCTCTCCCTCTGTGGTCGGGTGTGCTGCGTCTGGTCGACGCAGCGGATGGTAGGTGGTCGCTCGACGGGCGGGTCACCAGGGCCCCATGGCCAGGCCGCCGTCGACGGGGAGGACGGCGCCGGTGATGTACCCGGCGTCGTCCGAGGCGAGGAACCGGATGGCCGCCGCCACCTCGCTGGGATCGGCGAGGCGGCCGAGCGGCACGGCAGCTTCGATCGCCTTTCGCCGGTCGTCGCCGAGCGCAGCGAGCATGTCGGTGTCGACCGGGCCGGGTGCCACGACGTTCACGGTGATGTTCCGGGACGCGAACTCGCGTGCCACAGACCGGGCGAGCCCGACCAGTCCCGCCTTCGAGGCCGCGTAGTTGGCCTGGCCGGCCTGCCCGGTGGTGCCGACCACCGAACCGACCAGGATGATCCGTCCCCAGCGGGCCCGCATCATCTTCGGGACGGCCCGTCGGACCACCCGGAAGGTGCCCATCAGGTTGGTGTCGAGCACTCGGGTGAAGTCCTCATCGGACATCCGCAGGACGAGCATGTCAGCGGTGATCCCAGCGTTGGCCACCAGGATCTCGACCGGGCCGAGCTCGTCCTCCACCCGGCGGAAGGCCTCCTCCACCGCCTCGGGCCGGGTGATGTCGCAGGGCACGCAGAGGATGCCCTTGGTGTCCGCCGCATCCGGTGCGGTCGACCGGTGGGTGATCGCCACCTTTGCTCCCGAGGCGATGAACGCTCGGGCCGTTGCGAGCCCGATGCCGCGCGCTCCGCCCGTCACCAGCACCACCCGATCCTTCATGTGTCGGCCTCCCAGCGGATCACCGCGCTCGCCCAGCTCATCCCGGCTCCGAACCCTACGAGCAGCACCAGGTCGCCGCGGTGGAGCCGGCCACGTTCGATCGCGTCCACGAGGGCGAGTGGGATGGACGCCGAGGAGGTGTTGCCGGTCGCCTGTAGCACGGTCGCCGTGCGCTCGATGGGGATGCCCAGCCGCTGGCACGCGGCGTCGATGATGCGGATGTTCGCCTGATGGGGTACCGCCAGCGCGATGTCCGCCGCGCTCACCCCCGCTTTTCGGAGGGAGCGTTGCGCCGAGTCCACCGTGGCCCGGACCGCGCGGCGGAACACCTCCCTGCCGTCCATGCGCAGATAGCCGCCGAGGTCCGCATAGAGCAGATCCCGTGCTGATCCGTCCGACCCGAGATCCCAGCCGAGCAGCTGCCCGGGCCCCGCCGTCGCCTCTAGCACCACCGCGCCCGCACCGTCCGCGAACAGGATCGCCGTGTTGCGGTCAGTCCAGTCGGTGATCCTGCTCAGCGTCTCGCTGCCGATCAGGAGCACTCGGCGGGCGCCGAGCGCGATCAGGCCGTGCGCGTGGATCAGCCCGTACACGAACCCCGAGCACGCCGCGTTCAGGTCTGCTGCGCCGCCGTTGACGCCGAGCGCGTGCTGGATGTCAGAGGCGGTCGACGGAACCATGCGATCGGGGGTGGTGGTGGCCAGCAGCACCTGATCGATGTCGGCACCCCGGAGGCCGGCACGGGCCAGCGCCCGGGCCCCCGCGGCGATCGCGAGCTCGGCGGTCGTGCCACCGATGCGACGCTCTTTGATGCCGGTCCGCTCGGTGATCCACTCGTCGGAGGTGTCGAGGGTGGCTTCGAGCTCGGCGTTCGTGACCACTCGGTCGGGGAGCGAGGTGCCCCAGCCGGTGATGACCGCGCCTGTCATCAGCTCGTGCGGAGCCAGGCGATCGGCTGGCTCGAGGTCACGCGCTCACCGGACTCGGCCAGCACCCCCATCACGACGCCGGAGAACGGCGAGCGCACATCGTGTTCCCCGACGGTGCCGAGCACGTGGCCGGGTTCGAGCCGCAGCCCCACCTGGAGACCGGGGGCGGGGGAGAAGATCCCTGCTGCTGGGCTGACGACGAGGCGCTCGGTGGCGAAGAGGTGCTCGCCCTCGTGGGCCCCGACCGCGCTCGCGGGTGGCGCGGCGATCGACGCCAGGAGCCGGTCGAGATCGTCCGGGGTGGAGACGGAGAGCACCCGAGCATCGAGGAGCGTGCGCTTCGCCAGGCCGGTGAGGACGGTTCCCGGGCCGACCTCGACGAAGGTGCCGTAGCCGTCGTCGTGGAGCCGCTGGAGGATCTGGCGCCACCGCACGGGACTGCAGAGCTGCGCGCCGAGCAGCCCCGACCACTCGCTCGCGTCGGAGTGGGGCGCAGCGTCCACGTTCGCGTAGACGGGTAGCTCGGGTCGCCGGAGGTCGGTCGCCGCCAGCGCCTTGCGGAGCCGGTCGCGGGCGGGAGCCATGAACGGGGTGTGGAAGGCCCCGCTCACGGGAACCGGGAGCACCTTCTTGGCGCCTGCCGCCTTGGCCGTGGCGGCGAGCTCTTCGACCGCCTCTGGGCTGCCGGCGACCACGACCTGGCCGGGCGCGTTGTAGTTGGCCACCCACACGTCGCCGTCAACCCGGGCGCAGGCGATCTCGACCTCGTCGTCGTCCAAGCCGAGGACCGCGGCCATCGTGCCCGCCCGCTCCCGGGCAGCGTCCTGCATGGCCTCGCCACGTTCGGCCACGAGCGACGCGCCCTCCTCATAGGCGAGCGCGCCCGCGGCCACCAGCGCCGTGTACTCACCGAGACTGTGGCCGGCCACGGCGGCCGGCTCGACCCCCAGACGCTCCACTGCGTCGAGGACCACGAGACTGGTGACGAACGTGGCCAGCTGCGCGTTCCGGGTCTGCTTGAGCTCCTCGGCATCGGCGTCGAGGAGGAGACGCTCGACGTCTCGTCCGACCGCGCTGCTGGCCTCCGTGACCAGCTCCCAGGACGGGTGCCCGACCCACGGCTTGCCCATCCCTGGTCTCTGTGAGCCCTGGCCGGGGAAGGTGAACACGATCATGCTGGAGGCCCCTCTCCGCCGACGACCGCCCTCAGACTCCCCGACCGGTGGCTGGGTTTCAGTGGCATGCGTCTCAGGCAGCGGTCACGACGGGGAGTCGTATCGCATCCGGAACGCTCGCTCGCTGGCGTCGAGCGCCCGCTGCCGGTAGACGAGCAGGCCGGCGATCAGCCCGGCGAGAGCGGCCAGCGCGAGGCTCCTGCGTCGCGATCGGGGATGGTGCATGGTGCGGCGGGTGGGATTCGAACCCACAAGCCCTTGCGGGCAGCAGGGTTTGAGCCTGCCCTGTATGCCGGTTCCAGCACCGCCGCAGGGCCCCTCACGCTAGCAGCGGCCCGACCGGGCACCGTCGGGGTCCCCGCCCAGGCTGGGCATGACGTAGGTGATGCCAAGGTGCGTCTTACACTTTTCTGCATGACGCGCTCGATGCTCGAACGGCGTCTGACCGAGGTGTCGGAACAGCTGAAGCGGCTCCGCCGGGAGCTGGCCGTCGCCGATGAGCAGCTCGCGCACTTCGCGGGCGAAGCTGACGAAGCCAGGCTCCGGTCGCTTGTGTCGGAGACCCCGCTCGCGGAGCGCGAGCACCGGGAGGCGCAGCGGCACGCGGAGGCCATGAGCCGGCACCGGGCGGAGCTGCTCTCGTCCATCGAGCGCTTGGAGCGCACCCAGGACGAGCTGCTCGACAAGCTCATCGCGGCTGGCAGGGACCGGTGAGCGGCCAGCGCCGCCGCAACCGGTACGATGCGCCGACCCACCGACGTTGACCACTGGAAGGGAAGCCAGGTGCCGACCCGCGTCGTCATCGCCGAGGACGAGGCCATCATCCGGCTCGACCTCAAGGAGACCCTCGAGGAGGAGGGCTACGAGGTCGTCGGCGAGACCGGTCGGGGTGACGAGGCCGTCGAGCTCGTCAAGCAGCTCGAGCCCGACATCGCGATCCTCGACATCAAGATGCCAGGGCTCGACGGGCTCTCCGCGGCGCGCGAGATCGCCGGCGAGCGCCGCGCCGCGGTGCTGATCCTCACCGCCTTCAGCCAGCGCGACCTCATCGAGCAGGCCCGTGACGCCGGCGCCCTCGCGTATCTGGTCAAGCCGTTCCAGCGCAGCGAGCTCATCCCCGCCATCGAGGTGGCGATCGGTCGCTTCCGGGAACTCAAAGCGCTCCACGACCAGGCCCAGACGCTCGAAGGCCAGCTCGAGACCCGCAAGGTGGTGGATCGCGCGAAGGGCCGGCTGATGGACCGGTACGCGCTCTCCGAGTCTGATGCCTTCTCGTTCATCCAGAAGACCGCCATGCAGGAGCGGATGACGATGAAGGCCGTCGCCGAGAAGATCATCGCTGGCGAGCTCGCCCCGCCGACCACGCGCTGAGCCGACCTAGGCTGCCGCGGGATGTCGACGGTCATGCTCATCGACGGCAACTCGCTGACCTACCGGGCGTTCTTCGCGCTCCCGACCGACATGGCCACGGCGTCCGGGCAGGTCACCAACGCGGTGTTCGGGTTCACGTCGATGCTGATCAACCTGCTGCGCGACCACCGACCCGATCACGTGGCGGTTGCCTTCGATCGACCCGAGCCCACCTTCCGGCACGAAGCCGTCGACACCTACAAGGCCAACCGGGAGGCGGCCCCCGACATCCTCCGTCAGCAGATCGGGCTGGTGCGCGAGGTCGTCGACAAGCTCGGCATCCCGATCCTCGAGGTGCCCGGCTTCGAAGCCGACGACCTCATCGCGACGCTGGCGACGCGCGGCCGGGACCGGGGCGACGACGTCCTGGTGGTCACAGGTGACCGTGACGCCTTCCAGCTCGTCGAGGACCCGCACGTGAAGGTGCTCTACAACAAGCGCGGCGTCTCGGAGTACGTCCTCTACGACGAGGCAGGCATCGTGGAGCGTACGGGCGTGGACCCCTCGAAGTACGTGCAGTTCGCAGCGCTGCGTGGTGACCCGTCGGACAACCTCCCTGGTGTGCCGGGTGTGGGGGAGAAGACGGCAGCGAAGCTGATCAACACCTACGGCGACCTTGATGGGATCTTCTCGCACCTCGATGAGCTCTCACCGAAGTTGCGCTCGAACCTCGCGGCGCACGAGGCCCAGGTCCGTCGCAACGCCGAGGTGATGCGGCTCGTCCGGGACGTGGAGATCGACGTGGGGCCCGACGAGCTCGAGTTCGGCCGTGTGGATCTGGCGGAGGTCCGCAAGCTCTTCGACTTCCTGGAGTTCCGGACCCTGTTCGACCGTCTCGTCGAGGTGCTGGGGGAGCACGCGAGCGAGGGGGGCGCCACCGGCACCGCAGGCGTGCTCGAGGCGGAGGTCCGACGGATCGAGGAACCCCACGAAGCGGCCACGCTCGTCGAGTCGCTTCGGTCAGGAGCCGGGCTGTTGGCCTTGGCCGCAGCATGGGAAGGGGACGAGGGACGTTCGCCGCTCACAGGCCTGGCATTCGTCACCGACCCGGGTGCGGGCGAGGTGGCCTGGGTGCCGGCCACGATCCTCGCCGAGCCGAGCGTCGCTGACGCGCTGCAGTCGGTGGTCGGGGTCGGCGGCCGATCCCTCGCCGCCCATGACGCCAAGGCCATCATGCGGGGGCTCGCTCCGTACGGGATCGACGTGCGGTCGCTGGCGCTCGACACGATGGTCGCGGCGTACCTCGTGGAGCCGGCCGAGTCGCGCTACCCGCTGCCGGAGGTGCTGGAGCGCTTCGCTGGTCTGCGCCTCCCCGTCGGTTCCGGTGTGGCCGAGGGACAGCTGGACCTCGGTGGTGAGGCCCTTCCCGCGTGGCTTGATGCCGGGAGGCGTGCGCTCGCGGTCGCCTTCCTCATCGATCCGCTCGGCAGAGCGCTTGATGCCCGTTCCCTGCGCTCGCTCAACGACACGGTTGAGGTCCCGCTGGTCCGGGTGCTGGCGAAGATGGAGATCGTCGGGATCGGCGTGGATGCGGACGAGCTGCGACGGCTCAACGACTCGCTCGCGGAGGAGTGTGAGCGGCTGCGCCGGCAGATCTGGGCTGACGCCGGTCACGAGTTCAACGTCAACTCGACCCCGCAGCTCCGGCAGGTCCTGTTCGAAGAGCTGGGCCTGACCCCGCAGAAGAAGACCAAGACCGGTTACTCGACCGATGCCGCTTCGCTCGAGAAGCTCCTCGGCCAGCACCCCATCATCGAGCATCTTCTGCAGTACCGGGAGGTCGAGAAGCTGCGCTCCACCTACGGGGAGGGGCTGCTCGCCGAGGTGGCCCCCGATGGGCGCATCCATGCGACGTTCAACCAGACGGTCGCCCGCACTGGAAGGTTGAGCTCGGATGCTCCGAACCTGCACAACATCCCTGTTCGCAGTGAGATCGGCCGTGCGTTCCGCCGGGCGTTCGTGCCCGCCCCCGGGTACGAGTTCACCATCGCGGACTACAACCAGATCGAGCTGCGCTGCATCGCCCACCTCGCTGAGGATCCGGGGCTCATCGCGGCGTTCGAGTCGGGGGAGGACATCCACACCGCCACCGCGGCCCGGGTGTTCGGCGTGCCCCCCGAGTCGGTCACGCTCGAGCAGCGTTCGAAGGCGAAGATGGTGTCGTACGGGCTCGCGTACGGGATGGAGGCCTACGGGCTCGGCCAGCGCCTCGGGATCCCGACTGCCGAGGCCCAGGAGATCCTCGACGCCTACTTCGAGGCGTTTCCCGCCGTGCGGGCCTACATGGAGCGGACCGTGGCCGAGGCGCGCGAGCGGGGGTACACGGAGACGCTGTTCGGCCGACGCCGCCAGATCCCCGAGCTGAGCTCCAGCAACTTCCGGATCCGTCAGGCCGGTGAGCGTCAGGCGATGAACGCTGGCATCCAGGGCTTAGCGGCCGACATCTTCAAGGTCGCGCTCGTGCGCCTCGATGCCGCCCTGGAGCGAGAGCGGCTCGACGCCCGACTGGTGTTGCAGGTCCATGACGAGGTGCTCGTCGAGAGCCGGCCGTCGGATCGGGAGGTCGTGACGCGGGTGGTGCTCGACGCCATGTGCGGCGCGTTCGATCTTCGGGTGCCACTCGAGGTGAACCTCACCCATGGAGCGACATGGGCCGATGCCAAGGGGTGACCGCGGACGCCCGCCCGGGGCGTACGATCCGTCTCCGGGGGCGGCCGCCCGGTTCCCGGCAGCAGTGGGGGTGGCAGTGGTCAGCAGGAGCCAGCGCAGCACGATCTGGTTCTTCGTATTCCTCATCGCGCTGTTGGTCGCAGGGTTCTACGGTCTTCGAGCGGCGGCGACCGCGGACGCCTGCGGAGACCTGCCGAAGCGCTGGAGCTGGGAGCGCGCGACCTGGGAGTGCCCGGTGTACCGGTTCTGAGCCCCTCCACGCGCAGCCTGATGGTGACCGGACGTGAGCGAGCAGCACTGGTTTGAGGACCTCGCCGACCACCTAGGCGAGGCGTACCTGCGGTACTCGTTCACGAAGGGAACCCGCCAGGAGGTCGACTTCCTCGTTGAGCGGCTGGGCTTGCGCGCGGGGGATCGGGTTCTCGATGTGGGCTGCGGACCCGGGCGGCACGCGCACGCGCTCGGCGAGCGGGGGATCGTGGTGCACGGGGTCGACATCTCGGCGAGGTTCGTCGAGCTGGCCCGCCAAGGCGCACCGCGAGGGGTGACGTTCGAGCGTCTCGATGCTCGGGCGCTGCCCTTCGAAGCCGAGTTCGATGCCGCGATTTCCCTGTGTCAGGGCGCGTTCGGACTGGCCGCGGGCGGACCGAGCGGCCGCGCCCCCGGGGTGATCGACCCCGACGGCGAGGTGCTCGCCGGGATCGCGCGGGCGTTGCGTCCGGGAGGTCTCGTGGCGGTGTCCGCGTTCTCCGCCTACTTTGCCGTCCGCTACCTCGAGGAGTCCGACACCTTCGACGCGGATGCCGGTGTGAACCACGAGCGGACCGTGATCAAGAACCCCGACGGGGTCGACCGCCCGGTCGACCTGTGGACCAGCTGCTTCACGCCTCGGGAGCTGAGGTTGCTCGCAGCCGCCGCTGGGCTCGTGGTCGAGGCGATGTGGTCCGTCACGCCCGGGGCGTACGCGGAGAACCCACCCGATCTCGACCACCCGGAGCTGTTGTTGCTCGCCCGCCGACCCTGATCCGCCATCCGCCTCCAGGCTCGGATCGAGGGCGGTGCTAGGCTGCGCACCCGTGCGTGCCCGCGGGCGCGCTCGTTCCCTTGTCCCTGATCACCGATCCGTGCCATCGAGCACTCGACTTCCCGCCCGAAGAGAGATCCAGTTGTCCGACCAGATCACCCCCGACGCAGACACCGCCACCGCGACCTCCGGCCCCGTTCCGGAGCCCGACGAGTCGTTGATGGGCACCTTCGACGAAGAGGGGCGCTACGTGCCCCGCCAGGTGGTCGAGGACGACCTCGGCGGCATGTCGATCGACGACGCCTACACGCAGACCATGGTGGACGTGGAGGAGGGCCAGATCGTCGAGGGCACGGTCGTCAAGGTCGATCGCGACGAGGTCCTCCTCGACATCGGCTACAAGTCGGAAGGGGTCATCCCCGCTCGCGAGCTGTCGATCCGCAACGATGTCGATCCAGCCGAGATCGTCTCGGTCGGTGATCGCATCGAGGCCCTCGTGCTCCAGAAGGAGGACAAGGACGGTCGGCTCATCCTCTCCAAGAAGCGGGCCCAGTACGAACGGGCTTGGGGCACGATCGAGAAGATCAAGGAAGAGGACGGCGTCGTCAGCGGCCCGGTGATCGAGGTCGTCAAGGGCGGCCTCATCCTCGACATCGGCCTGCGCGGGTTCCTCCCTGCGTCGCTCGTGGAGCTGCGCCGGGTGCGCGACCTGCAGCCCTACGTGGGTCGCACCCTCGAGGCCAAGATCATCGAGCTGGACAAGAACCGCAACAACGTGGTCCTGTCCCGTCGGGCTTGGCTCGAGGAGACCCAGAAGGAGCAGCGGGAGGACTTCCTCCACAACCTCAAGCCCGGCGAGGTGCGCAAGGGTGTCGTGTCCTCGGTGGTGAACTTCGGCGCGTTCGTCGACCTCGGCGGCATGGATGGCCTCATCCACGTCTCCGAGCTGTCGTGGAAGCACGTCGACCATCCCGGATCGGTGGTGCAGGTCGGCGACGAGGTGGAGGTGCAGGTCCTCGATGTCGATCTCGACCGTGAGCGCATCAGCCTGTCGTTGAAGGCCACCCAGCAGGATCCCTGGCAGGAGTTCGCTTCCAACCACCGGGTCGGCGAGCTGGTCTATGGGCGGGTCACCAAGCTGGTGCCCTTCGGCGCGTTCGTGCAGGTGGGCGACGGGATCGAAGGCCTGGTGCACATCTCGGAGATGTCCGCGCATCACGTCGACCTGCCTGAGCAGGTGGTGACGCCCGGCGAGGAGCTGTGGGTGAAGATCATCGATCTCGACCTCCAGCGCCGCCGCATCAGCTTGTCCATCAAGCAGGCTGCTGAGGGCGGGGTGGTGGCCGCTGAGTATCAGGAGCACTTCGGCGAGCACGCCTACGACGATGAGGGCAACTACATCGGCACGATGGACTTCGAGCCGACGGAGGGCCAGGAGGCGTGGGCTGAGTACTTCGCCGAGTATGAGCAGGGGTCAGCGACCGCAGGCGCAGCCGAGGTTGGGATCGAGGCCGAGGCGACGGCGGTCGAGGGTGCGGCCGACGCCGCCGATCCTGCAGAGGGCTGATCCGGGCGGCGGGTCGAGCCCTGGCCCTATCCGACCTGGGTCGAACCGACTATTGTCCGTGGCCGGGCATCCGGAGAGCTTCCGAGGTTTTCCAAGGAGTTCGACTAAGTCCCATGGGGGAATCAGCCGACATAGGGCTGCAAGCGGTTCGGGGGTTCTGGGTTCCAGCGGTCGACGCCGACCGAATGAGCCGCCGCACCCGGCACGGACAGGAGATGGGCACGGTGCACGACGTCCGGCGTCGTACCCACATGAGCGAAGAGTGAGGTCGGAGTGAGCTCTCGGAGAACGCTGATCCTGCTGGGCGCTATCGCCGTCGGGGTCGTCGCCGCGCTGCTGTTGTTCAACTACGTGCGCGGCATCGAGGATCGGGCGAACAACAACGCGAAGCGGGTCGATGTCTTTGCCGCGAAGGCGCCGATCAAGCGGGGAACCCTCGGCAAGACTGCGGTCGACAGCGGCGCGATCGGTACCTCGAAGATCCCGCAGGAGTTCAAGCCCGCCACCGCGATCGCCAGCACCGAGGAGATCGTGAAGAAGGTCGCCCTGTTCGACATCCCAGCCGGCGCGGTGGTCATCCAGGGCATGTTCGTCGACCCTGCCGCGGCACAGATCACCTTCCGTGCCCGTCTCAAGAGCCCGGATCACCAGGCGATCACCGTGTCGGTAGACCAGGTCCGCGGTGTCGGCGGCTTCCTGCAGCCCGGAGACGAGGTCAACATCCTGGTCTTCCAGGACGTCGACCTCGCTGAGTCAGCGATCAAGGCTGGGGGGCCCGGGGAGCTTCCGGCGACGTTCGGGTTCGACTCGATCGCCCGCTACCTCTACCAGAAGGTGCAGATCCTCGCCGTGGGCCAGAACGCGCTGCTCTCCCCAGGGGAGCAGGCCTCGTCCACTGGGACGGGGAACCAGTCGAGCGCGGCCCAGGCCGGCAACACCGGGCTGATCACGTTCAACGTGCCAGCTGAAGCGGCACAGCTGATCGCCATGGCGCAACAGAAGGGCAACATGTACCTCACCCTCGTGGCGGAGGACTACCAGCCGAAGCCGTTGCCCGCGCCGGCTCCCATCCTCTCGACCCTCCCGGGCGAGGATCCTGCGCAGCTGACCCCGTACGGACCTCAAGGGAACCAGGAGTGACGAGTCCGTTCTCGGGCCAGCCGGGCGAGGCGATGCCGCGACCCGGAGCAGGTCAGATGAGCGGTGGTGGCGCGCCCCAGGTCGCGGTCGTCGTGGTCGACAGCGATCAGGCGGTCCGCTCCCGACTGGCGATGCAGCTCGGACAGGGCGCCACGCCGTTCCCGTCGCTCAGCGACCTCACCGCACGGCTCAGCGGCCAACCGGTCGTGGTCGTGCTCGGTCCGTCGTTCGCAGGCAGCGTGGAGCTGACCGCCGCCGAGCAGCTCCTCGCGGCCCGGCGCGAGGTCGGTGCCATCATGGTGACGACCGAGCTCACCACCGAGCTGCTCCAACGGGCGCTGCGGGCCGGTGTGAAGGACGTGCTCCAGGCGCCCGTCGATTCGGGGCAGTTGGCCGAGGCCGTAGCCAGGGTCGCGGCGACGCTCATCCCCGCAACGGTGGCCCCCGTCCCGGCGACGTTCGCTGAAGGCGACGAGCTCGGGCGGGTCATCACCGTGTTCTCCACCAAGGGTGGCGCCGGCAAGTCCGTGATCGCCACGAACCTGGCCGTCGTGCTCGCGCAGCGCAGCGAGCGGCCCGTGGTGCTCGTGGACGCGGACCTGCAGTTCGGCGACATCGCCGTCATGTTGAAGCTGGCACCCCAGCACACGGTCGTGGATGCGGTCTCTGCGCTCGACCGCCTCGATCTGGCGCTCATCCAGAGCCTGCTGATCACCCACAACCCGTCCGGGTTGCTGGTGCTCCCGGCTCCGCTCGAGCCGGCCTTCGCCGACCAGATCGGTGCGACGGAGATGGTGCGGATCGTCGAGCTCCTCCGACAGTTCTGCGCCTTCGTCGTCATCGACACGCCGGCATACTTCAACGACGTGGTGCTCGGCTTGATCGAGGAGAGCGACGACGTCCTCCTCGTGGCGGGGATGGACATCCCGAACATCAAGAACGTGAAGATCGGCCTGCAGACGCTGCGGCTGCTCAACACTCCCATGGAGAAGGTGAAGCTCATCCTCAACCGGGCGAACTCGAAGGTGAAGCTCGACGTCGGCGAGGTCGAGCGGACGCTCGGGGTCCAGGCGGAGGCACTGATCCCGAGTGACGTGGTGGTCCCCCAGGCGGTGAACAAGGGCGAGGCCGTTGTGCTCGTCGCGCCGAAGTCAGGCGTGGCCAAGTCGATACAGGAGCTGGCAGACCTGTTCCTGCCGGTCGAGAGCAAGAAGAAGCGCTGGTAGGTCATCGCGACGCGATCCGTGCGCGGGGCAACAACCGAAGGTGAGGAGTAGCAGTGTCGCTCTATAAGCGCCTCCATGATGTGCAAGCGGCGCCGGCGACCGGTGCGAAGCGCCGTGATCCGGTGCTCGACGAGCTCCGCCAGAAGATCCACCACACGCTGATCGACGAGCTCGGGCCGATCCTCTACGACAAGCGACTGTCGGAGGACGACCTGCGCCGGCGGGTCAACGATCAGCTGCACGCGGCGCTGGCACAGGAGCGTGCGCCGCTCTCTGCGGCCGACAAGGCGCAGCTGATCCAGGACGTCTCGGACGACATCCTCGGCTACGGGCCCATCGACCGGTTGCTGAAAGACGATGAGATCAGCGAGGTGATGTGCAACGGCCCGTACTCGGTGTACGTGGAGCGTGGCGGCAAGCTCGAGAAGTCCACGGCCACCTTCGTCGACGAGACGCACCTGCGGCGCATCATCGACAAGATCGTGGGTGAGGTTGGCCGTCGGATCGATGAGGCGAACCCGCTCTGTGACGCACGCCTCCCCGATGGCTCCCGGGTCAACGCGGTGATCCATCCGCTCGCGATCGGCGGGCCGTTCCTCACGATCCGGAAGTTCACAAAGGAGAAGCTGCAGATCGACGATCTGATCCGCTTCGGCACGCTCAACGCACACGCAGCCCGATTCCTACAGGCCTGCGTCGTGGGGCGGCTGAACATCATCGTGTCGGGCGGAACGGGTACCGGGAAGACGACCACGCTGAACGTGCTCTCGTCGTTCATCCCGGCCGATGAGCGGATCATCACCGTCGAAGACGCGAAAGAGCTCCAGCTCCATCAGGAGCACGTCCTGAGCCTCGAGGCCAGGCCACCCAACATCGAGGGACGAGGTGAGATCACGATCCGCGACCTCGTGAAGAACTGCCTCCGCATGCGCCCTGACCGGATCGTGGTCGGGGAGTGCCGCTCAGGTGAGGCGCTCGACATGCTCCAGGCTATGAACACGGGCCACGACGGCTCGCTCACCACGGTGCACGCGAACAGCCCGCGTGACACCCTCGCCCGCCTCGAGACGCTCGTGCTGATGGCAGGCTTCGATCTCCCGGTGCGGGCCATCCGGGAGCAGATGGCCTCCGCGATCGACCTCATCGTGCAGCTGACCCGGCTCCGGGACGGCACTCGCCGGATCACCCACATCACTGAGGTCCAGGGCATGGAGGGCGATGTGATCACCCTCCAGGACATCTTCCTGTTCGATTACGGCATGGGTGTTGACGAGCACGGACGCTTCAAGGGGCATCTCAAGGCCACCGGGGTCCGACCGAAGTTCACGGAGAAGCTGGCGGATCTGGGCATCCGACTGGGTCAGGAGGTCTTCCAGCCGGAGGGCTTCGCCCGCAAGGCGGTGAGTCGCTAGTGCGCTCCCACCGGTCTCTCGCTGCAGGAGCGCTCTTCGGGCTGCTGGTCTTGTCCTTGCTCGGGTTCGACGCCGCGACCGCCCAGAGCGGGTCGCTGCTGCTCGTTCGGCAGGTCGACACCGTGGATCCCGCGCGCTCGACGCTGCAGTTCCTCTCCACGGCTCCGCAGGCGGACGCGACCAGCGCCAGGCTGACGGAGAACGGGCAGTCTGTGGACGCGACCACCGCTCCGTTGCCCGACGAAACGCCGATCAACGTGGCGCTGCTGTTCGACACCTCGGCCTCGATGGATGGCTCCGGTGCGCTCGTCGCCGCGAAGGACGCCGTCAAGCGGTGGGTTCGCGGTCGGACGGCCGGCGAGAAGCAGGCGATGCGATTCGCGATCTACACGATGAGCGACACGGCGACGGTCATCCAGGGCTTCACCGCCGATGAGGCGCGCCTGGTGGAGGCGATCGATCGGGTGGCGCCCGCCCGGACCGAGGCGGCCAGCAAGAAGACCGCGCTGTGGAAGGCGCTTCGCCTCGCGGGGGACGACCTGGTCAAGCAGAAGGGGCAGCCGAACATCGTCGTGATGACGGCTCAGGCCGACAACGTCGGTCCTGCGGGGGAGGATGCTGCGGCGCGCGGCTCGATCGGGAGCAGCAAAGCAGCGGTCTTCGCGCTCACCTACACCGGAGCCGGCATGACCGATGCGTCGATGCGCTCGATGGTCGACCGGTTCGGAGGCACCGTGCTCACCACGGATCAGGGTCCCCAGATGGGGGAGCTGCTGAGCACGGCCGGCGAGATGATCTCTGATCAGCAGTACGTGGTCAGCTACCGATCCAACGTCGCGGTCGGTGAGGTGGCCAGGCTGAACCTCGAGGTCGGGGGTTCGACGACCGCGGTCGACACCGTCGTCGGCTCGTTGACGGTCGGCAAGCAGGCGTTGCAGCCGGTGGTCACCTCCTCCTCCGGCGGCATCACCTTCCTGCAGAGCGGGCTCGGCCTGGCGGTGGCGATCCTGCTCGTGGTCGTCGCGGTCGGCGGGCTCGCATACGGCGTCACGCTTCTGCTCGTGAAGGATGACGACCTCTCCGCCGTGCTCCGACCCTACGCGGAGCCGGCCGGTGGGGCTGACGAGGACGACAGCAGCCTCATCAAGACCCAGTTCGTTCAACGTGCGGTCGAGATCACCGAGCAGATGGCGGCCGATCGCGGTCTGCTGGCGAGCACCGAGAGCGCGCTCGAACGCGCCAACCTGCCACTGCGCGCAGGCGAGGCACTGTTCTTCTACGCGGCGGTCGTGGTGGTGGTCACGCTCCTCGGGTTGGCCTGGTTCGGCTCGCTCATCGGCGGGATCATCCTCGGCGCCTTCGCTGCGGTCATCCCCATCGCGACGGTCCGTGTGCTGGCCGCGATGCGGAAGAAGAAGTTCATGAGTCAGCTGCCGGACACGCTCCAGCTGCTCTCAGGGACGCTCAAGGCCGGTTACTCGCTCATGCAGGGCGTGGAGGCAGTCTCACAGGAGGTCGAGGACCCGATGGGCATCGAGCTCCGGCGGGTCGTGACCGAAGCTCGTCTCGGGCGACCACTTGAGGAGGCGCTGGAGGGAACGGCCCAGCGGATGGACAGCAACGACTTCGCCTGGGCAGTGATGGCCATCCGCATCCAACGGGAGGTGGGTGGCAACCTCTCCGAGCTGCTGCTGACCGTGGCGGAGACCATGACCGCGCGGGAGCGGCTGCGCCGTGACGTCGCGGCGTTGACTGCGGAGGGCCGGGTGTCAGCGATCGTGCTGGGGATCCTCCCGCTGGGCTTGGCGCTCGCCATGTACGTCTTGAATCCCGAGTACATCTCCAGGCTGTTCAACACCGGGCTCGGCAACGTCCTTCTCGGGGCAGCGGTCGTGTCCATGGGCATTGGGTTCGCTTGGATGCGAAAGATCATCAACATCGAGATCTGATGAGGCACGCATGCTGATTGTCGGAGCACTGCTGTTGGGCGCGGCGATCGCGCTGATCGTCTACACCCTGCTCGCCCAGGTGAACGAGAAGGCGATCGTGCGGGCGTCGCTGCGTCAGCTCGAGGGATACGAGGTCGAGAACGTCCGTGATCAGGAGCTGCTCGCCCCGATCACCGAGCGAGCCCTGGTGCCCATCCTCGCCGGCCTGACCAATCTGGGACGTCGGTTCACGCCGGTCGGGTACGTCGACAGCGTGCGCAAGAAGTTCATCTACGCGGGCATGGCGAGCGCCGACGCGGTCGACCGCTTCCTGGCCATCCGGGTCATCACCGTGGCGCTGGTCCCCATCGTCTTCATCTTCGTCTTCGTCTGGAACCCGCTGCGCTTGGAGGGCATGACCCAGCTGTTGGCGTTCCTCCTGTTGAGCTTCGCCCTGCTCGCAGGACCAGATGCGTCGCTCAGTCGCAAGGTCGAGGAGCGTCAGCACCAGCTTCAGGTCACCCTTCCCGACATCCTCGACCTGCTCACGATCAGCGTCGAGGCGGGCCTCGGCTTCGAGCAGGCGCTCGACCGGGTGATCGGTGCGGTACCCGGGCCGTTGTCGGAGGAGTTCGCCCGCATGCTCGGCGAGACCAGGGCCGGGGCGTCGAGAGCCGAAGCGATGCGAGCGCTCGAAGCGCGGACGAACGTTCCGGAGGTGCGTTCCTTCGTGCTGGCCATCCTGCAGGCGGACACCTTCGGGGTCTCGATCGGCCGGGTGCTGCGGGCTCAAGCCGAGGAGATGCGCATCAAGCGTCGTCAGCTCGCCCAGGAGCGGGCGCAGAAGGCGCCGGTGAAGATGCTCATCCCGATGGTGTTCTGCATCTTCCCCGCGCTGTTCGTCATCGTCCTCGGTCCTGCGATCATCAACATCCGCGAAGCCTTCTGAGGACGTGGCCTCGGCCGTCGGCGAGGAGGATACCGGCATCAACGCCCGCCGCTGGGGTCTCGTCCCCCCTACCACGTGCACCGTCGTGGGGGCCTCGCTGGCCTTCTTCGGGTACTGGTACGGCCTGCGGCCGCTCACTGATAACAGTCTCTTCACGCACATCGCCACAGGGCGTCTGATCGCTGAGGGGCGCTTCCCCCGAGCCGATCCGTACTCGTTCACCGCTGCCGGCGAGCCGTGGGTCGTGCAGAGCTGGCTGGTGTCGGCGATCTACGGCTACGCCGAGTCGTGGTGGGGAGCCGGGGCCATCCGTCTGGTTGCCGGCTTGGTCACCGGAACACTGGTGTGGGTGGTGTGGACCCTCACCCGGCCGGCGGGGAACCTCCTCCCGCGGGTCGGCATCACCCTCGTCGTGATGCTGGTCGGACTCGCCGCGTGGCAACCTCGGCCGGCGCTCGTCGCACTTGTGCTGCTTGGGCTGACGTATCTCGCCGCTGAGGGGCGCCTGGCGGCGCCCTGGCTGGTCGGGGTGTTCTGGGTGTGGACGAACAGCCACGGCTCGTTCCCGCTCGGGCTGCTGCTCCTCGTCTGCCTCGCAGTTGGTCGGAGGTTGGATCATGGCGACCCGCGGACCGAGCTGCGATGCCTCGGCTGGTCGCTCGCTGGGTGCCTGCTCGGGGTGGTTGGACCGCTGGGACTCGACGCACTCCGGTTCCCCATCTCCGCTCTCGAGCACCGGGAGTCACTCCGGGCGATCGTGGAGTGGAAGCAGGCCTCGCTCGATCGGTGGTGGGTGGGGGTCTTCGCGTTCCAGGTGCTGGTCGCGATCGCAGGGCTGGTCCGCCGCCCGTCATATCGCGACGGCGTCGTTCTCGTCGCGTTCGCGTTCCTGGGGTGGATGGCCCTGCGAAACGTCGCGGTGGCCAGCGTGGTCCTGGTCCCGGGCATGGCCCGGGGTCTGGAAGGGCTGGGGCGCGGGCGTGGGGATCGGCGCTCACCGGCGACCGCGATGGCGGGGGTCGTCCTCTTGGTGGTGGGCGTCGGCTCGACGGTCGATCACCTGGGACAGCGGCACTTCGCGCTGGATTCAGATCCGGTCGTGGCGGTCGCGTGGCTTGAGCAGCACGGGCTCGTGCCGAGTGCTTCCGTGGAGGTGGCGACGCCGGACCGAGTGGGGAACTTCCTCGAGCTCCTCTACGGCGATCGGGCTCGGGTGTTCGTGGATGACCGGGCTGACATGTACCCGACCGAGGTCTTCGGTGACGCGGTCGCCCTGTTGGAAGGTGCCCCCGACTGGGATGACCGGCTGCGGCGTCATGGGGTGGACGCCGTGCTCTGGCCGAGGTCGAAGCCGTTGGCGGGCCTCCTCGCGGCATCGCCTGAGTGGCGCGTCGTGTTCCAGGATCAGGACTGGGTCATCGCCTGCCCGAGGACCGCGCTGAACTGCGATCCCGGGCGCCAGTGAGTCGGGTGGACGCGATCGTGGGGGCGCCGGAGCGCCCCCACGCGCAGGTCTCGTCTCAGCTGCCTGCGACGCTGATCTCTGAGGCCGAGTAGACGAACTTGTCGTCGACCTCCTTGCGGAAGGTGCTGACGGCAATCAGGCAAACCACGCAGATGAGCGACACGAGGAGCAGGTACTCGACAAGGTTGGCGCCCTCATCGCCCCGCATGCGACCCCCTGCAAGCCCGTCCCGGCCGCGATCGATGTGCGCCATCGCGGTTCCTCCTTGCCGGGGCCCTGAAGGCGACGGGGGGCGAGCTCAGCCCGCCCCCCGTCGCCTTCAGAGCAGCGAGTCTAGGCTCAGGTGTTCGAGATCTCCGTGGCGATCGAGTCGAACTTGTCGGACGCACTCTGACCGAGGAACCGGATGGCCACGATGCACACCACGGCGATCAGGGCCACGAGAAGCGCGTACTCAACGAGCGACGCACCACGGTCGGTCTTGCAACGAGCCTGGAGCCAGGCGCTGACGAACTCGTATGACGTGAGCATGGGTTGGTCTCCCTTTTTCTGGTGCTGACGGATGGCCCCGGGTGTGACCGGTGCCTCTTACCTGTCGACCGTATCATCGTCAGCCCGATCGCCCGTCCGTATAGGCCATTCGGCCTATTTCTGTGACCGCCGGTGGTCTTTGGACTCCCATCGGGGCGCGAGAGGCCATGAGATTGATGGGAACGTTGCCACACAGGGTGGTCAGGAGAGCAAGCGGGTCAGTCGAGATGCACGATGCCCATGCGCACCGCCTGGAGCACGGCCTGGGTGCGGTCACGGGCATCGAGCTTCTGGTAGATCGACGCCAGGTGGTTCTTCACCGTCTTCTGGCTGATGAAGAGCCGTTCGGCCACCTCAGGGGTGGAGCAACCGTCGGCGATGAGCTGGAGGACCTCTTCCTCCCGGCGGGTGATGATCCGGTCCTCGTCGTTGGCCGGCTGGTCCATCTTGCGGACCTCGTCGAGCATCGAGGCTGCGAGCTGGGGGGAGAGGGCGGTCTCGCCGCTCGCGGCCATTCGCACCGCCGAGGCGATCTCCTCAGTCGAGCAGTCCTTCACCAGGTAGCCGTTGGCGCCGGCTCGGATCGCCGAGGCCAGGACCTCCTGATCGGCGTGCATGGTGAGCATCACGATGCGGATGTCTGGCAGGGCTTCTTTGATCTGACGGGTGGCCTCGACGCCGTCCATCTCCGGCATGGTGACGTCCATGAGGATCACGTCCGGCTTGAGCTCCTCGGCCAGCCGGACCGCCTCGTCTCCGTCGCGTGCCTCGCCGACGACGTCGAAGCCCTGCTCGATCATCGAGCGGCGCAAGCCCTCCCGGAGCATGCGATGGTCATCAGCCAACATGAGCCGGATGTTCACGGTGCCCCCTTGCTCCTCGACCCCGTGGCCATGCCTCCACCCCCGGCGTGGAACCCGACGGTGGTTCGCACACTAGCTTGGTGAGCGGCGTTCACCTGCTCATGGATCGGCCGGGCTCCGCATCGAGTTGAGTGCTTCACGTTGCGTGTCAGCCTCTGCCATTCGTCGCGCGCTCAGTGTCGGCTGGGTGTGCGGATCGGATCAGACTGCAGCGCACGCGGGTGCCCTTGCCCGGCTGGCTGGTGATCTCCAGGGTTGCGCCGATCGACGACGCCCGTTCCCGCATGCCGAGGATGCCGTACGAGTCGAGCCGCCCAGCCCGCCCGATGGGGAACCCTTGGCCGTTGTCGGTGACCTCGAGCGCTGCGGATTCGCCGTTGCATCGCCAGAGGATCCGGACGTGCGTGGCCTGGGCGTGGCGCTCCACGTTGGCCAGGGCTTCCTGGGCGATGCGCCACATCTCGCGCTCCTGCAGGAGCGGGAGACGGGAGCTCCGGTCGCAGTAGAGATCGATGTGCAGGCCGCTGCGTTCGCGGACCCTGGCCACGTAGGCCTCGAGGGTCGCGGCCATGTCCTGGCTGTCCGTGACATCCGTGCGCAGGTCGTAGAGCGTGTCCCGGACCTCTCGGATGACCCCCCGCACGTCATCCCGGAGCTGCTCGAGCGCACCGCCGAGCTCATCGCCGTTCTCGTGCCTGGTGATGATGCGGTCGAGCTCGAAGGCGAGATAGGCGAGGGACTGGCCGATTCGGTCGTGGAGGTCGCGGGCGATGCGGGACCGCTCCTCGTCGGCTCCGACGGTGCGCAGCCGAGCGAACCAGCGCGCGTTGTCGATGGCCAGGGCGACCGGTTGGACGAAGCCCTGGAGGAGCTCCGCGTCGCGAGCGGAGAAGTGACGTTCCTCCGAGTCCTCGATGGCCAGCAGGCCGATGGTGGCCCCACGGGCCGGAAGCACCGCGTAGAGACCCGAGCTCGCTTTCGGGGTCACCCCGGGCCAGCCGACCTCAGCGAGGCTCGGCACGTTGACGACCGTCTCATCGGCCATCGCTCGACGCAGCGGCGGAGGAAGATCCTTCTCGAGCACCCGGGTTCCCATGCGGCCGACGCCCTCACGACGCAGGACCTGCCAGTTCCCGTCGGTGTCGTCGAACGCCAGGATCACCGCCGCGTCGAAGTCGAAGAGCCCTTTCAGCCGCCCGATCGTCGTGTCGAGCACGTCGTCGAGGTCGAGTGACGCGGGGAGGGTCTGGGTCACCCGGTGGAGGGAGAACAGCAGCGCGTTGGCGTCGGCGAGGCGACCCAGGCGGTCGAGTGCGAGCGAGTGCTGGCGGTCCGCCTCGCCGGAGATCCGCCGGGCGTAGCCGGCGATCAGGGCGACCATCAGCAGGACGAGGGTCCACTGACCGGAGTCCACGATGCGGGTCTCGCTCGGGTCCTCCATGAGGTACGGCAGTGACACGGCGAGGGCCGAGACGATGCCGATGCGCAGACCGAAGCCGAAGCCGCGTGCGAAGCCGGCCACGCAGATCGCGGTGGCAAGGGTGAGGACGAACGGGCTCTCCCAGGAGCCGGTGGTGAGCAGCGCCCCGACGTGGAGGACCACCTCGCCGATCACGTAGAGCAGGCTGCGCACGTCGCCGAGGTACCGGATGGGTCGGGCCGTCCGCAGCACCGTGTAGGTGACGATGATCACGGACCACAGCACGAGAAGCCAGCGGGGCTGGGCCAGGTCCTGGGTGGCGAGCGCGATCGAGGCAACCGTGGTACCCCAGCGGATGGCCAGGATGGCGGGAGCGAAGGTGGCCACGCGGTCGACGGGCTCGAGTGCGCCGATGCCGTCCTCGTGGGTGGAGCCATCGGTCGTCTCGACCAGCTCCATGAGCCGGTCCCGCCAGCTCTTGCCGTCGGGGCTGTGGCGGCCCTCGCCAGGTCGGTCTTCGGGGTTGGGAGTCTCCCTGGCCCGCATCCGGGCAAGGTCAGCCGCCCGGGGGTTCACGCCCTCTCCCGCCACGGTGCCGGGAGCCCGGACGGCGCTCGCGTGGGGAGTGGTCGCGTCATCGTCCACAGGAACCAATCGGCCGATCGCCCGGGGTTGTGACCCGTCCCGCCCGAGCGTCGCGGTGGTAGCGTGCCCCGCCGTGCTGCTCGTGGGCTTGACCGGCGGGATCGGTTCGGGCAAGTCGACCGTCTCCAGCGCGCTCGCCGCCCGGGGTGCCGTGGTCATCGACGCCGATGCGATCACCCGCGAGCTGCAGGAGCCCGGTGAACCCGTGCTGGAGGCGATGGTCGAGCGCTTCGGGCCCGGGATCCTCCGGCCCGACGGTCGGCTGGATCGGCAGGCGGTCGCCGACATCGTGTTCAACGACCCCGAGGCGCTCGCCGACCTCAACGCGATCGTCCATCCCGCAGTCGGCGCGGAGATCGCCCGGCGGCTCGCAGCCGAGCAGGGGAGCGATCACATCGTCATCCTCGATGTCCCCTTGCTGGTCGAGTCCGGGAGGAGCGATCTGGCGGCGATGATCGTCGTGGACACCGATCCCGAGATCGCGGTGCGCCGGCTGGTAGACCAACGGGGCTTCACCGAGGCGGATGCCCGAGCCCGCATCAGCCGCCAGGCATCCCGCGAAGAGCGGCTCGCCAAGGCTGACTTCGTCATCGACAACAGCGGTACGCGCGAGCAGCTCGCGAAGCGCATCGACGAGTGTTGGGCCTGGCTACAGGCGGGAGCGCCACGCTCGGCTTCGAGTGCAGCCTCAGAGTGACAGCCGCCGGCTGAGGTCGCTCCGCAGCGAGCGCTCGGGATCGACCCGGTCACGCACCGCTCGCCACTCGTCGAGGCGAGGGTACATGACCGGCAGGAGCTCCGGCCGCAGCCGGCTGTCCTTGGCCAGGTAGACCCGACCCCCAGATGCGGCCACCTGCTCGTCGAGCTCGTCGAGCAGGCGTGCCAGCTCGGGGGTGCCCACGGGGATGTCGAGCGCGAGGGTCCAGCCGGCGAGTGGGAACGACAGCGGGCCGGGGCTGGCCTCGCCGAACCGCTTGAGGACGGCGAGGAACGAGGTGCAGCCGGTCGCGGAGAGTCGGCGGACGATCGTGCGGAGCGTCTGCTCCCGACCGAAGGGGAGCACGAACTGCCACTGGAGGAAGCCCCGGTCGCCGTAGAGGCGGTTCCAGCCCTGCACGGCGTCGAGCGGGTGGAAGAACTGGCTGATGGTCTGCAGCTCACCCTCCCGGTGCAGCGGGGCCCGCCGGTACCACGCCTCGTTGAAGATCCGCACCGTGGCCCGGTTGAGCAGGCCGGAGGGCACCCAGGGGGGTGCGGCGGCGAGCACCCGTGGGTCGAACCGCAGCGGGTCGCCTCGGTCAGCAGCCGGGAGCTCGTCGACGGTCGCGAACCGCCCGCGGGTGAGCACGGACCGACCGAGGGATCGGCCGGAGGCCAGCAGATCGATCCAGGCCACCGAGAACTCGTAGTCGGCGTCGCGGGCTTCCATCCGCTCCAGGAGGGTGTCGAGGTCGGGCGTGCGCTCGGTGTCGACCAGCACCCGGCTGGTCTCGATGCGCGGGCAGGTGAAGCTGGCCTCGAGCACGACGCCGGTGAGGCCCATGCCGCCCGCGGTGGCCCAGAACAGCTCGGGGTCGGATCCCGGCGTGACGGTGACCCGCTCCCCAGTGGGCAGGGCGAGGGTCATGGAGGTGACGTGCTGGCACCAGGATCCTGCGACGTGGTGGTTCTTGCCGTGGATGTCGGCGGCGATGGCACCGCCGACGGTGACGTGCCTGGTGCCGGGTGTGACGGGGACGAAGAAGCCGCGGGGGACGAGGACCCGCATGAGCGCGTCGAGGCTCGTCCCGGCTCGAGCGGTGACCGTCCCGGTCTCCCGGTCGAGGGTGAACCCCGCCACCCCTGTCATGTCGAGCACGGTGCCGCCGGCGCGCTGTGCAGCATCGCCGTAGCTGCGACCCAGGCCGCGGGCGATCACGCCCCGTGGGTCCCGGGGTAGGGGGTCGAGCTCCTCCGGCCAGGCCGGACGAAGGACCCGGGCCGCGCTGGGGGCCGTGCGACCCCAGCCGCTCAGCTCCCCGCGGTCGGCGGGGATCGCGAGCGAACGTTCAGCCGGCATAGACCGCATAGCCGTAGATGGTGGCCCACAGCGCGCCGGTGGCGAGCAACATCCGGTCGGAGAGCACCAGGTGCTCGGGCTCCGCCCCGTGTCCCTGGTCGATCAGCATCGCGTAGCGCAGGATGCCGACGGTGAAGGGAAGGATCGACAGCTGGTACCACAGTCCGGCGTCCGGGGCGGCCTCCGCGGAGCTGAAGGCCCACAGGCAGTAGGCGACCAGTACGACGCCGGACGACATCGTCCGCAGGTAGGCGAGGTACGACGACGAGTAGTGACCGAGCGTGGCTCGTACGTCGGCGGCGTCGATGCCGAGGTCGCTCGCCTCACCCGATCGCTTGCCGGAGACCATGAACAGCGCACCGAACGACGTGACGATGAAGAACCACTCCGAGATGGGCACCCCGGTCGCTGCGGCGCCGGCTACGGCCCGGAGGATGAAGCCGGAGGCGACCGCGATCACGTCGAGGATCGGCACGTGCTTGAACGCGAGGGTGTAGGCCGTGGTCAGGAGGAGGTAGGTGAGGATCGTCCATCCCAGGTCGGCGGCGGTGGTGAAGGCGACGACGAGCGAGCTCATGAGGAGCGTCACCGCCAGCAGGTACGCGAGCGGGATGGGCACCGCCCCGGCTGCGATCGGGCGGTGGCGCTTGGTCGGGTGGCGTCGATCCGCGTCGACGTCCCGGGCGTCGTTGAGCAGGTAGGTGCCGCTCGCGGCGAGGCAGAAGGCCGCGAAGGCGATCAGGGTGTCGAGGCGGGCGGCAGGCTCGTCGATCACCCCGGCGGCCACGGGGGCGGCGAAGACCAGGAGGTTCTTGATCCACTGCTTGGGCCGCAGGGCACGCAGGACGCCCGAGGCCAGGGAGGGGCGGGCTGGTGTCGTCAACGGGCTGACACCGCACGCCACAGCCGCCGTGGCAGGTGGCGCATCACGACGAAGACCCACCGGAGGATGCTCGGCACCCAGACGATCTCGTCGCCCCTGCAGAGACCCCGCTCGATGGCGATCGCCACCGCCTCGGGGGAGGTGGCGAAGGGCTGGGGTGGGAGCCCGGCGGTCATCCGGGTGTGCACGAAGCCGGGACGGACGACCATCGTGCGAGCCCCCGTGCCGACCAGCGCGTCGCCGAGGCCCTGGGTGAACGCGTCGAGACCGGCCTTCGACGAGCCGTAGACGTAGTTGGTCTTCCGGGCCCGTTCCGCGGCGACCGACGAGAGCACGACCAGCGTGCCGTGACCCTGGGAGCGGAACCGCTCGGCGACGGCGAGCGAGGCGGTGACGCCACCGACGTAGTTCACATTCAGCGCTTCGGCAGCGGCATCAGGATCGTGGTCGAAGACGGCCTGATCTCCGAGCACGCCGAACGCCAGCAGGACGAGGTCGATGTCGCCGTGGTCGTCGAAGACCGCGTTGATGACCTGTGGGTGCGACGTGGTGTCGAGCGCGTCGAAGGCGACGATCTCGACGGACGCGCCGAGCCGCTCCAGCTCCGAGCGTGCCTGCGTCGCGGCCTCGGGGTGCCGCACGGCGAGCACGACCGTGCGACATCCTCGCTCGACCAGCCGGCGCGTCGTGGCCAGCGCGATCTCCGAGGTGCCGCCCAGCACCAGCATCGATTGCACCGCCCCGAGGGCGTCACGCATCTCCGGCTCCTCTTCTTCGATGCTCTCCGGAGGCTCCACATGCGCTCCGGGGTGAGCGTTCCGCGCGAACCCTAGTGCTCGCGTCGGGCCGTCTCGGGCGGCGGGGAGCGGCCCGGCGACACCGGCGCGCCCGGTCAGAGGGCATCGGTAGGCTCAACGTGTGCCGCCGTTTCGCGTGGTCTCCGAGTTCGAGCCCGCGGGGGACCAGCCCCGTGCCATCGACGAGCTGACGGCGAGCATCGAGTCGGGGAACCGCTTCCAGACGCTGCTCGGCATCACGGGCTCGGGCAAGAGTGCCACGATCGCCTGGACCATCGAGCGGGTGCAGCGACCCACCCTCGTCATCGCGCCGAACAAGTCGCTCGCGGCCCAGCTGGCCAACGAGTTCCGCGAGCTGTTCCCGGAGAACCGGGTCGAGTACTTCGTCTCCTATTACGACTACTACCAGCCGGAGGCGTACCTGCCCTCGACCGACACCTACATCGAGAAGGACTCTTCGATCAACGACGAGATCGACCGCCTCCGTCACTCGACCACCGCAGCGCTGCTGACCCGTCGGGACGTCATCGTCGTGGCGTCGGTGTCGTGCATCTACGGGCTCGGCGCCCCCGACGAGTACCGAGATCAGCTCCTCATCGTTCGGACTGGGGAGATCCACGATCAGCGCTCCATCCTCGGCCGGCTGGTCGACATGCAGTACGAGCGCAACGACCTCAACCTGGTGCGGGGCAAGTTCCGCGTCCGGGGTGACACCATCGAGGTCCATCCCGCCTACGACGAGACCGCGGTGCGCATCGAGCTGTTCGGCGACGAGGTCGAGCGCATCCTGGTCGTCGATCCGCTCACCGGCGAGAAGGTCACCGAGCTCGATGAGCTCGTGGTCTTCCCCGCGACGCACTACGTGGCGGGGGAGGAGCGCTTGCGTGCGGCCATCGCCCGCATCGAGGCCGAGCTGCAGGAGCGGCTGGCGTGGTTCGAGCAGGAAGGCAAGCTGCTCGAGGCTCAGCGTCTCCGGATGCGCACCCAGTACGACCTCGAGATGATGCAGGAGGTCGGCTATTGCAACGGCATCGAGAACTACTCGGCGGCGATCGACGGTCGCGAGCCGGGTGAGCCGCCCTACACGCTCCTCGACTACTTCCCAGATGACTTCCTGGTGGTGATCGATGAGAGCCACGTCACCGTCCCGCAGCTCCACGGGCAGTACGAGGGTGACCGCAGCCGCAAGGAGACGCTCATCGAGCACGGCTTCCGGCTCCCCTCGGCGGCCGACAACCGGCCCCTGCGGTTCGACGAGTTCATCGAGCGGGTTGGGCAGGTCGTGTTCCTGTCGGCCACGCCGGGCCCCTACGAGCTGCAGCACTCGGCCCGGGTGGTGGAGCAGATCGTTCGCCCGACCGGTCTGGTCGACCCCGAGGTCATCGTCAAGCCCACGAAGGGGCAGATCGACGACCTGATCGAGCAGATCAACCAGCGCATCGCGAAGGGCGATCGCACCTTGGTCACCACGCTGACCAAGAAGATGGCGGAGGACCTCACCGACTATCTCTTGGAGCAGGGGCTGCGGGTCCGGTACCTCCACTCGAACATCGACACCATCGAGCGCATCGAGATCCTGCGCGACCTGAGGCTCGGCGAGTTCGACGTGCTCGTCGGCATCAACCTGCTCCGGGAGGGGCTCGACCTGCCGGAGGTCTCGCTGGTCGCCATCCTCGACGCCGACAAAGAGGGCTTCCTGCGCAGCGAGACATCGCTCATCCAGACCATCGGTCGAGCGGCACGCAACGTCGACGGCCAAGTGATCATGTACGCAGACACGATCACCGACTCCATGCAGCGGGCCATCTCGGAGACCAACCGGCGACGCCAGCTCCAGATGGCCTACAACGCGGAGCACGGCATCGACCCGCAGACCATCCGCAAGGCAGTGACCGACATCCTTGCCTACCTGCAGCCGGCTGAGTCCGCGCCGCTGCCCGGCGCGGATCGTCGCTCGACCCGGCGTGACGCCCGACGGGAGGACCTTGCTGGGCTGCCCTCCGACGAGCTCGAACGGCTCATCCGTACCCTCGAGGAGGAGATGCACGAAGCCGCCGCCGATCTGCGCTTCGAATACGCTGCGCGCCTGCGGGACGAGATCAGAGAGCTCAAGCGCGAGCTGCGCGAGGTGGGCTGACCATCGGTCAGCCCCCGCGCGTCCCAGCTTGCGTGATCCACCGGCTGTGGCGCGCCCCGCTGCTGCTTCACGCGTGCCTGCTGGTGGGCATACTGGTCCTGGGGGCTTGGTACACCCGTCCTGGGTTGGGATGGACCAGTGACGAGGGGGCGGCGGTCCTGCAGGCTCAGCTCCTCGACCGGGGAACGTGGTTCTACGAGAACCCGCTCCCTGAGGCGGACCCGGAGGGGATCCTGAGTCCGTTCCCGATCGGTGACCACGGCTCGAAGGGCTTGGCCCCGTATGCCAAGCACCCTCTGTACCCCCGCCTTCTCCAAGCGGCGGACCGGGTGCTCGGGGACCTGGGGGGTCTGGCGCTCTCGGTGTTCGGTGCCACCCTGGCGGCGCTAGCCGGTGCACTGATCGCAGGACGGCTGAGACCGGCGCTCGCCCGTCCCGTGCTGTGGACCCTCGGGCTTCTCAGCCCCCTGTTCATCGACGCGTTCGCGGTGCTGGCCCACACGCTCGCCGCGGCCTCGTTCGGGTGGGCGGTGCTCGCGGTGTGGGAGTCCCTCGCGCGGCGCGGCGCGGTTCGTGTGGGCTTGCTCGTCGCGGCCGTCGGGCTGGTGGCGGCGACCTGCTCGCTGCGCACTGAAGGTGTCCTGGCTGGAGGCGCACTTGCCGTCGCGATCGGCGTCCTCGCCGGGGTGTGGCGCTCTCGTCGCGCCCTGACTGCGGCGATCGTGGTCATGTCGGCCGTGCTCGGAGCCTTCGTGGTCGAGCGCTTGCTGATCGCGTCCATCCTCGGGACCCGGTCACCCCGTCCGGGGCTAGCGCTCTCGCCCGGGCCACGACCATGGACGACCGGGCGGGTGGAAGCGGTGTGGAACGACTGGATCGACCCAGGTGTGACCGATCGGGTGTCCCTCGGGGTGGTGGCGGTGCTCGCCGCACTCGTGATCCTGGTGGCGGGTGCGCTGCGCGCGCGGCGGGATCGGCGTGGAGATCCGCTCGTGCTCGCGGCGTCGATCGCAGCCGTCCTCTATGCCGTGCGACTGCTCTCGATGCCGCTCGAGCTGTTCGGTCTCTTCGCCGCGTTCCCGGTCCTGCTCGTCGGGCTGCTGCTGTTGACCCGGGCGCAGGTCGAGCACCGCTTGTCGAGCCTGTTGCTGACCACCAGCCTGCTGTTCGCTGGCGCGGTGCTCGCGACCAACTATCCCGTTGGTGGGAGCATCCAGTGGGGAGGGCGCTACTTCGCGGTGATCCTGCCGGTGGTCACTCCCGTCGCGGTCGACGCGATCGCTCGCGCCGGCATGGGCTGGAGGACCGAGGTCGCGCGGAAGGTGGTCGTGCTGCTGCTCGCGACCTCGGTGCTCGCGACGCTGACGGGCCTTCGAACCGTTCGGCATCGCCATGAGTCGGCCGCTCGCCTCGAAGCGGCGCTGTCCGAGCTCAGCGTGCTCGCTGGTGGGGTTGGGGTCGGGGCGTTCCCGGAGCGACCTGCTGTGGTGACCTACAGACGCCTCGTCCCGCAGCTGCTCTTCGGCGACTTCGACGACTACGTGTGGCTCGCGCCTGACAGCAGGGACGAGAGCGGCGCGCTCGCGGCTGCGGGCCTCGCAGCAGCGGGGGTCGACCGGGTCGTGCTCCTAGGCGCCACCTCGGACTCGAGCGAGCACTGGACGGGTTGGCACGAGGTGACCTCCCGGAGCACGCCAGCCGGGCGCCTGGCGGTCATCGAGCGGGCGAGCAGGTGAGCGCGCCGCTGCGACGCCGGGGAACGCCGTCAGCACGCTGGGGATAGGCTAGGTTTGTGGCTCGTCATAGTCGCAGGGTGACGCAGGTTCGGCCTTGCCTGACGTCGGTTTCGCGAAGGGGGTTGCGTGTGGGGCGTGTGCTGAGGGGACTCTGCGCGGTGCTCGCGGTCGCTGTCGTTGCGGCTGGTGGCCTCGGCGTGACGCCGGCCGGCGCTGCTCCACCGGCTCCCACGCTCGTGGGTCCGAGCAACGGAACGAACCTGACGTCGAACCCGGTGCTCAGCTGGAACGCCACGCCCGGTGCGGTCAAGTACCAGGTGCAGATCTCAACCACACCGACCTTCTCGAGCACCGTGTACAGCCAGACCACCTACAACCTGCTGGCCACGCCTCCCAACGATCTCGCCCAGGTGGTGCACTACTGGCGGGTGCGTGCGTACGACGCTGCCAACGCCGCCGGGCCGTTCAGCGAAGTCTGGACCTTCACGAAGAGCGCACCCAACGGCCCGGAGCCCAAAGCTCCCCTCTCGGGTGACGGGCCGCTCGTCTACCCCGACGACGCGCTGGTGTTCGAGTGGTGGCCGCTACCGGGAGCCAAGACCTACGAGATCCAGGTCGACACCGAAGACCAGTTCACGGACCCCATCACCGTGTCGGGGACCACCTCCAACACCTCCTACGCGCTCGGCAATCCGCAGACCGTGGGTCAGACGTACTACTGGCGGGTACGGGCGAAGTCGGCCGCCGGGGTGCCGACGCTGTGGAGCACGCCGCAGAGCTACCGCATGGAGTGGCCGGAGATCCCGCAGGGCATCTACCCGCCGGATACGAACAACCCCTCGATCGAGGAGGTGGTGCTCGCGTGGACCCCGGTCAAGGGCGCCGCAGGTTACGACCTGCAGGTCAGCTCGAACATCGACTTCACCAACAACGTGGTGGTCAACGCCACGAACCTGCGTTCGACCCAGTACTCGCCGCCGACGACGCTCAACAACTCCGCGTACTACTGGCGGGTTCGGGCGAAGAACGTGAGCGGGGTCGCGGGTCCCTGGTCGGCGACGAGGACGTTCACCCGCTCCTGGCCGGCGCCTGATCTCACCTCCCCGCCGTCACCTGAGCCGCCCCCGGGTTGCCTGTCGACCAACGACTTCACGGTGGTCCAGCTCTGCCTCCCGGCGAACGGCAGCGTCCTGGCCGACCGGCAGTTCACGTGGACCCCCGTGCGGCTCGCGAGCCGGTACCAGCTTCAGGTCAGCCCATCGCCGACCTTCAGCTTCGGGGTCGCGACCTTCACGACGAACCAGACCAGTTACACGCTGACGAACTTCACGGAGAGTTCCGGAGTCGTCAGGCTCCTGACGAACGGGTCGTGTGCAGTGGGCGACCTGTGCTTCTGGCGGGTCCGGCCCCTCGATGACCCGCTGCCCGTGAACGGGATCTGGTCGGCCACCGGATCCTTTGTGTTCCAACCCGACATGGTGAGGGGTCTCGAGCCCGCCGACAGCACTGCGCAACCGCTCGACCAGGCCGTGCTCCGGTGGACTGGTGAACCCGGTGCCACCTCCTACACGGTCACGATCGAGCGCGCGAACGGGACGGTCGCCGAACAGGCGACTACCGCGAACACGTCGTATGTGCCGCAGACGCTGTTGCCCAGCGAGGGGCCGTTCACCTGGTACGTCCAGCGCACCGACGGTCCGCCCCCGCACGATTCGCTCAAGCGGCGGTTCGCGCTGCGCAGCAGCCCGCTCACCGTGCCCACCTTCGAGCCACTTCCTGTCACCGCGAACCCGGCGCACGCACCTGTGCTCGCGTGGAAGTGGATCACCGGCGCAAACCGCTACGAGATCTGGGCGAAGGGGCCCGGTGCCAGCGGCTTCAGCATCCTCCCCGGAGCTGACAACCTCACCGCCCCGGGATTCGCCTACCCGAGCCTGGGGCTCACTCCCGGCATCTGGGAGTGGTACGTGAAGGCCTACAACGGCGCGTCGCTCGTCCACGACGGTCAGTCAGCAACGAGCACCTTCGGGGTCCTGGCTGCGAACGCGACCACACTCGTGTCGCCGGTGCACTGCCCGCTTGACTGCAGCGACAGAGTCTATGAGACGCCGACTCTGCGGTGGGATCCGATCCCCGGCTACACCGGCCGGTACCGGGTGCAGTTCGCCCGTGACCTCAACTTCACCAACATCATCGCGGGAACGACGGTCGACACCTACGATCTGTCGCACACCCCGACCATCTCGTTGGCTGACAGCCAGGCTGGGCAGGCCATCTACTGGTACGCACGACCGATCGATACCGACGCACCCGAGCCGGGCTCCTTCGCCACCGATCCGAACTCGCCGGTGCGGGCCTTCCGAAAGCAGTCAAGGGGCGTTGAGCTCTTGGCTCCACGTGAGCTGGCGGTCACGGCGCCCGCACCGGGTGCACAACCCGGCACCGATCTGGGCCCGAGCGACAGGATTCAGAACGGGGTGATCTTCCGTTGGCGTGACTACCTGCGAACCAACCAGGCTCCGACGAACCCAGCGGAGAAGGCGTCACAGGCGGCCAAGAGGTACCGCATCGAGATCTCCACGAGGGCCGACTTCTCCACCATCCTCGACTCCGCCCTCGTCGACCAGACCCAGTATGTGGACCCAACAGATACCTATCCGGATGGGCCGCTCTACTGGCGGGTGCAGGCGATCGATGGCTCCGACAACTCCCTCACCTGGAGCCAGGCCGGGGTCTTCGACCCAGCCACCCGCGAGAAGCGCTCGCCCGTACCGACCCAGACGGCTCCCGCCAACGGGGCAGAGGTCTACGGCGTTCCTGTGCTGCGCTGGGAGTCCCAGCTCTTCGCGCTCGGCTACGACATCGAGGTCTACAAGAACGTCGAGGACGTGAACCAGGTGCTGATCACCTCGAACCGGGTGTTCTCGGGCAATACCAACATGACCGCGATGGTGCCGACCAACAGCCTTCCCGAAGGCACCTACGGCTGGAGGATCCGCCGCTTCGATGCTGATGGCCGCCGTGGGCCGTGGAGCGCGCCGGAGACCAACGGACAGCTGCACAAGTTCACGATCAAGAGGGAGGCGCCGGCGCTGACGGCACCTGCGGCCGGTGCGAACGTGTCCGGCAGCGCGCTGCTCCTCGAGTGGGAGCCGGTCGCCAACGCCGCCCAGTACCGGGTCGAGATCAGCACGGCTTCGTCGTTCTCGCCGGTGAAGGAGACCGTGACGACCTCGACCACGTCGTTCGCTCCGATCCTCGAGTACCCCAATGGGGTCTACTACTGGCGTGTCTCCAGCCTCGACAGCGGAGCAGCGGTGCTCGGGGTTTCGGAGACGCGGACCTTCGTCAAGGGCCCGCCACTTCCACCCGACGTGTGGTTCAACGCCATGTCACCGGTCCGCATCCTCGACTCTCGCCCGAGCGGGCCGCAGGTTGGACCGTACGGCACACCTTGGGGTGCGGGGACGACGCGCCACGTCACGGTGGCGGGCGTCGGGGGCGTACCGGCGAACGCGGACGCGGTGGTGCTGAACGTGACGGTCACCGACACGACCCAGAGCTCGTTCCTGACGATCTGGCCCAAGGGCAGTGATCGGCCGACGGCATCGAGTCTGAACTGGCAGGCGGGTTGGACCGTCCCGAACGCCGTGACGGTGAAGGTCGGCGCGGACGGGCAGGTGAGCGTCTTCAACAACCGGGGCCAGGTCAACGTGATCTTCGACGTGGTCGGGTACTACACGACGACACCGGGCGCTGGGTTCACCTCGCTCGCTCCCGTTCGGATCCAGGACTCGCGCCCCTCGGGCCCGCAGGTCGGTCCGTATGGCACTCCGTGGGGTCAGGGCACGACGCGCGATGTGGTCGTGGCCGGCGTGGGAGGCGTCCCAGCTGACGCCACCGCGGTGGTCCTCAACGCCACGGTCACCGGTACCACCGCGAGCTCCTACCTCACCATCTGGCCCAAGGGACAACCTCGGCCTCTGGCGTCGAGCTTGAACTGGCAGGCGGGTTGGACCATCCCCAACGCCGTCACGGTGCAGGTCGGCACCGGCGGTCAGGTGAGCGTGTTCAACAACCGAGGCCAGGTGGACGTCATCTTCGATGTCGTCGGGTACTTCACACCCAGCTCGGGCAAGGCGTTTCACCCCATCGCGCCTCTGCGCATCCAGGACTCCCGACCCGAGTCACAGGTCGGTCCCTACAGCTCGCCCTGGTCAGCCGGGACCAGCCGAGACGTCACGGTGCGAAACGACCTGGTGCCGAACGCCGCGGACGCCGTGCTGCTCAACGTCACCGTGACCGCGACGACGGACCGGTCGTTCCTGACGGTCTGGCCATCCGGTTCGTCGAGGCCACTGGCTTCGAGCCTGAACTGGCAGGCGGGCTGGACCATCCCCAACGCGGTGACCGCCAAGATCGGCAACTCAGGGAAGGTGTCGATCTTCAACAACCGAGGCAGCGTGCACGTGATCGCCGACGTCTCGGGCTGGTACGGCTAGCCCGAGACACCAGGGCTCGCCAGTAGGCTCCGTCAGTCGTGACGACCGGCGTGGCGCGCGAGCAGACCGCGACTGTCGTGGCGCGCTCGAGCCGGCTCTGGCCGCATGTGCTCGCGCTGTTGCTGGCTCTGACGTCGCTCACCCCGGTGATCGGGCTCGATGCACCGTTCTCCGCTGACGAGGGCGCGGTTCTCGCTCAGGCTGATGCTCTCGTCAGCGGAGACGGGTGGCTCGCCGAGCACCCGTTCCCAGAGGCAGACCCGGAGCTGGAGTGGTACCCGTTGGATCGCGCCTCGCGGGTCGGAGATCGGTTCGCCGCGTATGCCAAGCTGCCGCTGTACGCGGCGATCGTGGCGGGGCTGTACGCGCTCGGCGGGATGGCTGCTGTGGTCGGCCTGAGCATCGTCTCGACGGTGGCGGCGGCATGGGGTGCGGCGGCGATCGCCCGTCGCCTCGAACCGGTTCTGGCCGTGCCCGTCCTGTGGGTCGTGGGCCTCGGTAGCCCGCTGTTGTTCGATGCGTACCTGGTGATGGCCCACGCGCTGGCTGCCGGGTGCGTGGCGGTCGCAGCGGTGAGTCTGCTGCGTTGGTACGAGCAACGCGCGGCGAGTTGGCTGCCGCTCGCCGGGGTTGGGGTCGTCGTCGCTGTCGGGACTCGTCAGGAGGCGCTCCTTCTGGCGATGGCCGCATCGGCCGTTCTGGGTTGGCGCTGGCTCCGCGGCCGGTCAACCTTCGATCTGCTGGCCGTCGCCACCGTGGTGGGCGCGGCGGTGCTCGGCTTCCTCGCCACCCGGCTCTGGGTTCGCGCCATCCTGGGCGCGGCGAACGTCACGGTTCCCGCTGCGGGGTCAGCCGGTGGCGGGATCGCCGGCCGGATCCCGGGCCTCACCAGGACGTGGTTCGGCTTCAGTGGGGAGTCACTCCTGTTCGTCGCGTTGGTGCTCGTCGTCGGAGCGGCCGTCGCCGCGCGGGCGGCCCGCACCTGGCGCTTGGCCCCGTTGCTGGCCAGCGCGGCTGCTCTGCTGTCGTGTGTGGACGCGGTCACCGGTGGAGCCACCCTGGTCACGGGGTTGCTGGTCGCCTTCCCGGTGCTCGCGGCGGGACTGGTCACCTTGCGTCGGGAGGACTTCACGGGGTTGTCGGGAACGCTGTTGTCGATCACCGGCCTCTTCTCGGTGGCGGTGATCGCGACGCAGTACGAGCGGGGTGGTACCGGCGAGTGGGGTGGCAGGTACTTCGCCATCGGCTTGGTGCTGGTGGTGCCGGTGGCTCTCCGTGCCCTCTGGCGAGCACTTCGGGAGATGCCGGTCGATCTCCGTCGGATCACGCTCGGCGCCTTGGTGGTCTGCACCATCTCGGTGAGCATGGCCGCCGTGACGGCCCTGCGTGGCAGCCACCAACGGGCGGTCGACCTGACGCGTGGGGTGGTGTCGGTCGCGGCCAGAACGTCGAGCGGTGACGGCGGGCTCCCAGTCGTCATCTCGACCGAGCGTCTGATGCCGAGGCTGTCTTGGCGCGAGCTCGACGAGGGCCGCTGGTTGCTGATCGAGCGGGACGAGCTGGCCCTGGCGCTCAACCGGGTCGGGTCCCTGGGTGTCCGTGCGGTGACGGTCGCCACGTATCTTCCGGAGGGGGAGGAGCCGGTGACCGTCGAGGGTTGGGAGGTGGCCGAGACGGTCCGCCCCGTAGCGGGGTACCCGTGGTCTGTGATCGTCTACCAGCGGAGCCAGGAACAGACGTTCGATGGGTGACCGGTAAGCTGACCCGGTGGCTGACCGCATCGTCATCCGGGGTGCCCGCGAGCACAACCTCCGCAACATCTCGCTCGAGCTGCCCCGCGACCGTCTCATCGTGCTGACCGGGCTGTCCGGCTCGGGGAAGTCATCTCTCGCGTTCGACACCATCTACGCCGAGGGCCAGCGGCGCTACGTCGAATCGCTCTCCGCCTATGCGCGCCAGTTCCTCGGGCAGATGGACAAGCCCGACGTCGACTTCATCGAGGGCTTGTCACCGGCGATCTCGATCGATCAGAAGAGCGCGTCGCGCAACCCGCGGTCGACGGTGGGCACGATCACCGAGGTCTACGACTACCTCCGGTTGCTCTACGCGCGCATCGGGGTGCCGCACTGTCCCGACGACGGATCCGTGATCACCCGCCAGACGCCGCAGCAGATCGTCGACCGGGTGCTCGAGCTGCCGGAGGGCACCCGCTTCGAGGTGCTGGCACCGGTGGTGCGGGGCCGGAAGGGCACCTACGAGACGTTGCTCGCGGACCTGGCCCGTCAGGGGTTCTCCCGAGCACGGGTCGACGGCGAGCTGCACGAGCTGACCGACAAGGTCGATCTGGCCCGCTACGAGCAGCACACGATCGAGGTGGTGGTCGACCGTCTGGTCAAGCGCGAGGGGATCGAGCGGCGGCTCACCGACTCGCTGGAGACGGCACTGCGGCTGGCCGATGGAGTCGCCGAGGTGCACCTGGTGCCGCGCGAGGGCGAGACCGGAGAGGAGACGCTCACCTTCAGCCAGCACTTGGCGTGCCCCACCTGCGGTCTCTCCTTCGACGAGCTCGCGCCCCGGAACTTCTCGTTCAACTCGCCCTATGGGGCGTGTACGCACTGCGACGGACTCGGCACCCGGTTCGAGGTCGATCCCGAGCTCGTGGTCCCCAACCCCGACCTGTCGATCGCCGCCGGCGCGATCGCGCCTTGGGCGTCGGCACACACGCAGTACTTCCGGCGCCTGCTCGAGGCGGTCTGCGAGGAGCACGGCATCGACATCCACCTGCCGTGGTCCAAGCTCCCGAAGAAGCACCAGAAGCTGCTGCTCTACGGAGGCGGGAGCACACGGGTGCACGTGCGGTACCGGAACCGCTACGGCCGACAGCGCTCCTATCACGCCGTGTACGAGGGGGTCGTGCCCTACCTGCAGCGACGCCACGCCGACGCGGAGAGCGACGCCCAGCGGGAGCAGATCGAGGGCTACATGCGGGAGGTGCCCTGTCCCGCCTGCGGCGGTGCCCGCCTCAACCCGTTCTCGCTGGGGGTGACGATCGACGGGTACTCGATCGCCGAGATCTGCAACATGTCGATCGGCGAGGCGGCCAAGGTGCTGAGCGGTCTCGAGCTCTCCGAGCGTGACCGGCTCATCGCCGAGCGGGTGGTGAAGGAGATCAACGCCCGTATGGGCTTCCTGCTGGACGTGGGGCTCGACTACCTCACGCTCGGACGGTCAGCTGGCACGCTCGCCGGCGGCGAGGCGCAGCGGATACGCCTCGCATCCCAGATCGGCAGTGGCCTGGTGGGCGTGCTCTACGTGCTCGACGAGCCGTCCATCGGCTTGCACCAGCGTGACAACCGACGCCTGATCGACACCCTCCTGCGCCTGCGGGATCTGGGCAACACCGTGCTCGTCGTCGAGCACGACGAGGACACGATCCGGGTGGCTGATCACGTCGTCGACATCGGCCCGGGCGCGGGGGAGCACGGCGGGGACATCGTCTACTCGGGGCCGGTCAAGGGTCTCCTCCGGGAGAAGGCGTCGCTCACCGGCCAGTACCTGTCAGGACGCAGGACGATCCCCGTTCCCGAGCGACGGCGTCAGCCGGGCGCTGAGTGGCTCGTGGTGCGGGGCGCCCGTGAGCACAACCTGCGCAACATCGACGTGGAGATCCCGCTCGGGTGCTTCGTCGCGGTGACCGGGGTTTCGGGCTCAGGCAAGTCCACGCTGGTGAACGACATCCTCTACCGGGCCCTGATGCAGCGCCTCTACCACTCGAAGACGCCTCCCGGGCTGCACACGGACATCGAAGGCATCGAGCACCTCGACAAGGTGATCAACATCGACCAGTCGCCCATCGGTCGCACGCCTCGCAGCAACCCGGCGACCTACACCGGGGTGTTCGACCACATCCGGAAGCTGTTCGCCCAGACACACGAGGCGAAGGTGCGCGGCTACCTGCCGGGTCGCTTCTCGTTCAACGTGAGCGGGGGTCGGTGCGAGGCCTGTGCCGGTGACGGGACGATCAAGATCGAGATGCACTTCCTCCCCGACGTCTACGTGCCTTGCGAGGTCTGCAAAGGCGCCCGGTACAACCGGGACACGCTCGATGTCACCTTCAAGGACAAGAACATCGCCGAGGTGCTCGACCTGTCCTGCGAGGAGGCGCTCGAGTTCTTCGCCAACCAGCCCTCGATCGCACGGCACCTGCAGACGATCGTCGACGTCGGACTGGGCTACGTCCGTCTGGGTCAGCCGGCACCGACCCTGAGCGGCGGTGAGGCACAGCGGGTCAAGCTCGCCAGCGAGCTGGCGAAGCGGCCCACCGGACACACCATCTACATCCTCGACGAGCCCACCACGGGCCTGCACTTCGAAGACATCCGCAAACTCCTCACCGTTCTGTCCCGACTGGTCGATCATGGGAACACGGTCCTGGTGATCGAGCACAACCTCGACGTCATCAAGACTGCGGACTGGATCATCGACCTCGGACCCGAGGGGGGCAGCGGAGGAGGCACCGTCGTGGTCGAAGGGCCACCGGAGAAGGTCGCGGCGACACCGGAGAGCTACACCGGACAGTTCCTCGCGCCGCTGCTCGAACGGAGCTGAGCATGCGACGGGCAGCCAGACCGCTGCTCTACGTCGGCATCGTGGCTGCGGTCGTCGGGCTGTCCGTCTATCACGGTCGGGAGATCGCCGATCCACCGTACTCCTACACCGGCACCGCCCGGTTCGGCTGGTCGTTGCTGTACATCGTGCTGCTCGCCGTGACCGCCTACGGGTTCGGCCTGCCAGACCTCCCCCGCTCGCCACGGCAGGCGGTCACCACCTCCCTGGGTGCCGTGACCGCAGGAGCCCTCGCCATCTCGGCCGTCCAGCTCGTCGCAGGGGATGCGCTGCTGCCGCGGTTCGTGGTGTTCGGAAGCGCGATCCTGCTCGTCCCCTGGTACCTGCTCTGTGTCGCCCTCGTCGGCGCGGCGACGAACGCGGCGCAGCGCGATCGTGTCCTCGTCGTTAGCGACACGCTCGATCCGGCAGAGCTGCGCGCGGAC